>JABMNC010000061.1 GCA_013205365.1 Cryomorphaceae bacterium
CCCCTCGACGTGGTTATTTCGGTTTCTCAGTCGGGTGAAACCGCCGATACGCTTGCAGCCATCAAGATGGCCAAGGCCAGGGGCGCTACGGTTTTTGGAATCTGCAATGTGGTCGGTTCTTCGATTGCGCGCGAAACCCATGCCGGCGCCTATACCCACGCGGGGCCTGAGATTGGCGTAGCCTCGACCAAGGCCTTCACCGCCCAGGTTGCGGTGCTCACCATGATTGCCATGTGGCTCGGGCAGCAAAAGGGCCAACTGAGCGCAGCGCGTTCTGCGGAATTGGCGCGTGAACTGGAGCTGATTCCGGCTAAGATTCAGAGCATGCTCCAACTGGACGACCAAATTCGAGAAATTGCCAAAACCATGGTTGGCTGCAGCAATGCGCTGTTTTTGGGGCGCGGATATAATTTTCCGGTTGCCCTTGAGGGCGCACTAAAGCTTAAAGAAATCAGCTACATCCATGCGGAGGGCTATCCGGCTGCCGAAATGAAGCACGGCCCCATCGCCCTGATTGACGAGCAGATGCCCGTAATCGTAATCGCTCCTTTTGGAGAGCTTTATGACAAGCTTGTGAGCAACGTGCAAGAGGTAAAAGCCCGCAAAGGTCGTATTTATGCAATAACGGGAGAGGGTAGCGACGCCATTGCCGCGGTGAGCGACGAGCTCATTGCGATTCCCTCTACCGATGAGGCCCTGACGCCCTTGCTCACCACCGTTCCCCTGCAGTTGCTGAGCTACCACGTGGCGGTGCTGCGCGGCTGCAATGTGGACCAGCCCCGCAATTTGGCCAAGAGCGTGACGGTGGAATAATCCGCCTGATTCGCTTAGAGCCTATAAACTCCGCTCAGCCCTACCGACTGCCCGTTAAGGCTAATTTGCGCAGAAGGTGCGTTCCATGATCCATTAGACTTACTGTACCAAATCATGCCAGCCGGGGCAAGTTCTAGGGCTAGGGTCCACCGGGGCTTCACGCGATAGCGTATGCCATAAAGGATGGCAACGGCAGGACCAGCACTGAAATTGCCGCTTTGAGGAGGGGTTCCGGTATAGCTGTTAATTACGCCGCCCAGTTCTGCGCCCCAGTAGGATGATAGGTTTCGTTTAGGGCTACTAATGCGCTCAAAGCCAAACATGCTCGATGAATTGACCCAAAAACTAGTGCCCGGCTCAGACCGATAGTAGCTGATTGAATTGGGCCCGGTGCGAAACCTAAATGCGTAACGGCCCGAGCCCTTTTCGCCAAGGGCCTTGCGCGGGCTTGCCTTAACGAGCACCTGGTAGTTGTAGTAGGTGCCGCCAAAGGACCCGCCTTGAGGAGGCGGCGTACGGATTCCGAGTTCGTAGTCCCAACGCATTTGGGCAGATAGGGTGGCCGCTGCGAGAAGCGCGACGATGCTTAAAGTCTTTTTCATACCCTAAAGATGCAGTTTTTTGACCAAAGGTTGCAGTGAGTTTCGCGCCCAAGCGGTCTGCCTCGCTCGGCAATGGATTACCTTTGACCTGTGCTCAATGTGTATCCTAATCTTGTTGTCGCAGGAGCGCCGAAGTGCGGGACCAGCAGCCTCTTTTTTTGGCTCGCAGCGCACCCTGAGGCTGCCTCAAGCCGAGAAAAAGAAACCTTTTTTTGGGCTCCCGAAGTCAACAGGTTCAACGCAAAATGCAATGTTCAAGAGCATGGTTCTCAGTCCTATTCGCGGCTATTTGCCCATACGGAGGGCTACAAGGTTCGCTTTGAAGCGACAGCGCCCTACCTCTACTACCGGGAGGCATGGGAAGGACTTGCCGCCCTCGACCCCAAGCCCCTTGTGCTATTTGTTTTGCGGGAACCCGCTGCGCGAACCCAAAGCCAGTTTTTGTTTGAAACCCACCGCACCGGTCGCGTGAAGGGCACCTTTCAGGATTACATTAAGGAGCCCCATATTTTGGATCACGGGCATTATGTGCGTTACCTCGAGCAATGGAAGTCCGCCCTGGGAGCCGAGAATATGATAGTGTGGCAGTTTGAGTGGGTTATGAATAATCCGCGCCAAGCGATGCAAGAATTGGCCGAGCGCACGGGAATTGACCCCACATTTTATGATCATTTTGACTTCGCCGTCCGCAACGAGACCCTATCGATTCGAAGCAAAAAACTGCATAAGCTTGGTTTAAGAATCCAGTCCTTGATTCCCCTTGCGGTTCAGGATGCACTTTTGCCTCTTTACCTAAAAATTAATGGCGCCGGCCGGCCCAAGGCAGATGCAGCTTTGAAGGCAGAAACGGCCGCACTCAAACCCCAATTTGCGGAATCCAATAAGGCTTTGGCTTCACTCTTTCCGGCTGCAATTAACCTTGATTTATGGAGGTAGCGGCCGGTTCTGGCGGGTCATCGAAGAAGCCTGCCTCGCGTCGTGACCAACTTATGCGGCAGCTTCCGGGCTACGCGGGCATGATTAGGCTCAACGGCCAAACACTTCCGCACGCCTATGTTTCATTGAATCGGCCCACGGGCAAGTACGTGCACCGCGCCCTTCTTAAGATTGCGTCGGTCCTGCTCGACCGGGGCGGAGTCCGCACGGTAGGTCATCCGGGTGCTCCGGGAATGGCACTGCCCCAGCTTGATGCGGACCGTGGATTCGCACAAATTCCTATTTGGCCCAAGGGATACTCTGCGGTTGCGGTGAATGTGCTTGGCCATCCCACGATTCGCGAAGCGGTAACGGTTCCCGCCGAGCCTTTTATGCTTCTTGACTTGGACCCGGCATGGCAAAACTTTGAGGACTACCTCGCTGCGATGAAGACCAAGTACCGAACCAGGGCGAGGCGGGTGCAAACCCTGTCAGCCCGCTGCAGCCTCTCGGAATGCACCGACTGGCCCGACGCAGACTGGTTGGATTGGGCCGGCGAGCTCTTGGGCAAAACCCTAGCCGACAAGGCGGTTGCTCTGCCCGACGACCTTCGCGGTCTCTTGGCAACGTTCAAGCGAGTCTATGGCGCGGACTTTCATGTGCTCGGGTACCAAAGCAAGGGTCAATGGGTTGGATTCATCACTGCGCTCCACGAGGGCGACTGCCTTTTTGCTATGCACATGGGCTTTGAGCCCGAGTTCGCTCGCGAAGCTCATTTCTACCAGCGCAGCATGATGGACGTTGTCGATCTTGGCATAAGGCTTCGCGCGACTGGGGTAAACATGGGGCGTACCGCAACCGAAATCAAGAGCAGCCTAGGCGCAAAACCACTGGCGAACAGCTACGTTTTTATTGCCAATTCTTCTTGGATGCGCTGGCTGGTCTCGGCCTACCTGCGGTGGTTTCACCGGCTGCCGGCCTACGAAGTTCGCTCGCCCTTTCGCGAGGCTTAGAATTCGAGAATAAACCCGATCGTGGGCAGAGTCCGCCCGGTGTCGCTGCGCAGCAACTGCATCAGGTAGCGCGAGCTGTCGTTGGGATCCACTATGGCTTGCTTGCTTGCCGCATCGCGAACTACGGTGAGGTAGGGCATTAGAGGGTAACTGCTGGACCCTAGGTTTTGCAGGTCGAGGTACCAGGTTATGCTGTGGTTTTTGCGCGAAATCACCTTATCAATGCGAAAGTCGATTTGACCAAACCCCGCTAGGCGGCTGCTGTTCACGTTGGCGTAGTCGAAGATTCCGCGCTGGAGCGCATCCCAATTGCTTCGCAGTGAAGAACTGGACTCGTCAAAGGGCGTGAAGGGGGTGCCGGTGGAGTAGCGTGCCTTGATTCCGGCCTGCCAGCCCTTTCCCCAGACTCGCCCTGCCGTCACGGAGCCGCTGTGGCGGCTGTCCCAAACCGAGGGGGCCCATTCGCTCGTGGCGGTTTGAAATTCCGCCTTGCCGAGGTGGTAGGAGGCCATCCACCAGTACTTGCCCTTGAGCTTTTGCTGCAAAAAGACCTCGAGGCCATAGCTGCGCCCCAAACCGACGGGACTTGATGCCTGGTCTCCTACTGCTACGTAGGCTCCGATGGCGTTGGCATAGCTAATTTGGTCTTCAAGCAAAAAGGGGTACCGGCGGTAGCCCTTGTAGTAGCCCTCAATGCTGACGCGGTAGGTTTGCCCGTTTTGGTATTCCACACCGGCCGCAGCTTGGCGCACTAAGGCGCTGGCAAGGTCCTGCCTTCGGCCCTGGGAGGTGTTGGCCGCCTGAATAATGGCCGGAGGCAGCTGGCTGTACTGGCCTAAATTGGCGTTTGCGGTCCAGTGGCTGCCTAATTGGTAGCGCAAAGCCAATCGTGGCGATAAATTTTGAAGCGGATTAGCCGTAGAGGCCGACAAACCTGCTGCATCTGCGCGTAATCCGGCTGTAGCTACCAACCGTCGTCCCAAGGTTTGCTCCCAGGCGGCAAAGACTGCCCCAGCCGCAAAGGCTGCGGTATCGGCGAGCTGGACCGTGTCGATGGACTGCCCTTGCCAGCGCTTACTCCACATGTCGAGTCGGTAGGCGCGTCGCTCTAGGCTCGCTCCGTAGCTCAAGGTGCCGCCCGATACTCGGCTGTTCTGACGTCGTTCCGCGCGGATTCGCGTGTTGGTTTCACCTGCGTCGTAGCGAAGCTGTCGGTCTTCTTCAAGGGAGCTGTTCCCGGCAAATTTTGCGGCCCGGTTGGTAATTTGGTCCTGACTGGCTACCACCGTCCACTGCCCCCGGTCGTCAAAGCTTCGAAACCTTATGCCGCCAACCAGGGTGCGTTGGTCGCCCTCGGGAATGTAGCCCACATTGTATAGTAGGGCATCGGAGGCATTGGAGTCGGCCGGATAAAGAGAATACCGGTCCCAGCCGCCAATGGCAATCAGGGTTAAGTCGCGTTTGCGATCAATTTGGTGCACTACGCGCACTTGGGCATCCTGATAGGCGGGCAGCACGGGAATCTTAAAGAGCCTAAAATAGTACTGGCTAAAAGAGTTGCGGGCGCTTGCGGTGAAGCGGGTCTTTTTGCCGAGCGGACCCTCAACCGTAGCTCCATAGTCGGTCTGGCCAAGCGAGATGCGCATGCCCAGTCGGTCCGACCGACCATTGCGGCCTTCGAGGCTCAAGGTTCCGCTCAACACATTGCCAAAGGTGCTTGCGAAGGCTCCCGTCTGAAGCACAGCGCTTTGAACGTGGTCTAGGTTAATGAAGCTCACGGCCCCCCCGCTAGCCCCCTGAATGGAGAAGTGATTAATGGTAGGAATATCGATTCCATCAAATCGGTAGCCGTTTTCAGCAGGCGATCCTCCGCGAAGCGATATGGCGTAGCCAAAACTGGGTTTGGGCAGAATCCCTGGGAAGGACTGAATCACCTTAGACAGGTCGAGCACTGCGCCAGGCATGCGCTGCATCTCAGCCCATCCTATGGACTTAATGCTCAGCGGCGACTCGTTGCTGCTTCGGAATGCGTCGGCAACTACCACGGCCTCGCCAAGCGTTTGACTCAGTTCCACTTCGATGCGGATTTCATTCGGCTTCACCGCGTTAATCCAAAGCTCGTGAATTGTTTTAACGTACTGCCCGCCTTCATCGGCAATCCTAAGATTGGCCAAACCAGACGGAAGATTCTCCAAGATAAAGCGACCATTGGCATCGGTTTTGGCGTGAAATTCTTGTATGGTCGGGCTCGTGGTAAGCAGAACCTGCCAACCCGCTGCGACGCTTGCTCCGCCAGCGAACACGACCTGTCCTTTAAAAACGGCTTGCCCAGGGAGCAATAAACTGGTGCTAAAAAGCAAAAATGCCCAAATACAAAATTTCATTCGGCGAATTTAAGCGACTATCAGCCTTCAAAATACCCGCAAACGTCCTATTTTGCCCTTATCGGTTGGGCTGCTTGGTGTGCTGCTTTAGATACTCCTGTCGGTCCTACTGGTTGTACTGCGTCATGGCAAAGGCAGGACCAGCTAAAACATAGGATTCCAGCTGTGCTATGGCCCGTTCCATTCCCGGCTTGAGAAATTCCATCTCCTCGGGGGTCCAGCGTCCGAGCACAAAATCAACCTGCTGTCCTTTGGGAAAGTGCTGGCCTATTCCGATGCGTTGGCGAGCATAATCCCCGCTGCCAAGCACCTCTTGAATATCCTTAAGGCCATTGTGCCCGCCGTCAGAGCCCTTGAGCTTGAGCCTCACATGGCCCACTGGCAGGGCAAGTTCGTCCACAACGACTACCAATTTCTCTAAAGGAACTTTTTCTTCTTCGAGCCAATACCGCACGGCCTTACCACTCAAGTTCATGAACGTGCTGGGCTTAATGGCTACAATAGTCCGCCCTTTGATGCTGAACTGGGCACGCTCGCCATAGCGAGACACCGCAAAGGATGCAGAATGACCTGCTGCCCATGCGTCTAAAAGATCAAACCCAATGTTGTGGCGAGTGCGGGCGTATTCAATGCCCGGATTCCCCAGCCCCACCACTAGGAACTTTTTCATTTATTCCGCACTTGCCTCGGTGGCAGGAGCTTCTTCAACTGCAGTGTCGTCGTCTTCGGTTTCGGCTACTGACGTGCGCGACGAGGAGATAGAAACAACCACTGCATTGTCGGAATTCAAAATCTCGTAAAGTTTGCCGGCTTTAATGTCAGAAACACGAATGACCTGACCAATGCGCAGGTCGGTAATATCATGCTCTATCGACGAAGGCAGAGCATCAATAAGACCCTTAACCTTGAGGTTGCGAAGGGCCGACTTAAGCCTGCCGCCGCTGCGCACTCCTTTTGAGTTACCCGTCAAAACAATGGGAACTACGACGGTAACAGCCTTGCCGTCAAGAACTTCAATGAAGTCTACGTGGGTCAAGGAGTCGGTTAGCACGTGAAACTGCATGTCTTGGATGACGGCGTTGTAGGTCTTGCTGTCCAACTCGATAGAGGCCATGCGGGCCTCAGCGGTGTAGACAAGACCGCGAAACGCGAGCATCGGAGCGTAGAAGTGAATGGGTGCTTTACCGCCGTAAATGACGCAGGGAACGTGTCCCTGGTCGCGGAGTTGCTTGGCATACTTGGTGCCTAATTCGGTGCGGACGGTGCCTTGTAGGGTTACGGATTGCATAACTAGATAGATCGAGGATTAGAACAGAAAGTGACCGCTGATGGACTCATTGGATTGAACCTTGAGCATCACCGCGGCAAAAAGAGGTGCTACACTGAGGACGCGGATTTTGTCGCTGGTCCGCTTCAGGGGTATGGTGTCAGTAATGACAAGTTCTTGCAGTGCCGAAGCCTCAATACGCGCAATGGCATCGCCCGAGAGTACTCCGTGGGTGCAGTATGCACTCACTGACTTGGCGCCTTCTAGCATGAGCATGTCCGCGGCCTTAGTTAGCGTTCCGGCGGTGTCAATCATGTCGTCAACGAGAATAACGTTGCGGTCTTTGACGTCGCCAATTACCGTCATCTTATCGACAACATTCGCTTTTTTGCGCTGCTTGTAGCAAATGACTACCTCCGCATCGAGCTGGTTGCCGTAGGCAGAAGCTCGCTTGGATCCACCCACGTCGGGTGTGGCTATGGTCAGGTTGTCGAGGTTTTTGGCCTGAATGTCGGGAATAAAAACGCTGCTGCTAAAAAGGTGGTCTACCGGCACTTCAAAAAAGCCTTGAATTTGGTCGGCATGAAGATCCATGGTCATCACACGAGTTGCTCCGGCCGCCTCGAGAAGCTTGGCGACGAGCTTGCTTGTAATGGGAACGCGCGGCTTGTCTTTGCGGTCCTGACGTGCGTAGCCGAAATAGGGAATCACTGCAGTAATATGCCGGGCTGAAGCCCTTTTGGCCGCGTCAATCATCTGAAGAAGTTCAAAGAGATTTTCGGCCGAAGGCATCGTGCTTTGAATCAGAAAAACCCGACTTCCGCGCACGCTTTCTTCGAACCAAAGAACGTACTCGCCGTCGCTAAAAGGCTGCATGCCCACCGTACCCATGGGCGAACCATACTCCTTCGCAATCGCACTAGCGAGCGAGGCGGTGGCCGTTCCGGCGAAGAGTTTAGCGACAGGTTGCATCATAGTTTTCTTCAGGGGGTGCAAATGTACGAATTTAATGCGTAATTTGGCCGTCCCTTGCCCAGATGGCGGAATTGGTAGACGCGCACGACTCAAACTCGTGTTCCTCTGGAGTGCGGGTTCGATTCCCGCTCTGGGCACAAGGATTTTTAAACAAATGACTGATTTAAAAACCGAGAAATACGACGCAGCCTATCTGCGTATGGCGGCCGAGTGGTCTAAGCTCTCTCATTGCAAGC
Source organism: Cryomorphaceae bacterium (assembly GCA_013205365.1). Lineage (GTDB taxonomy): Bacteria > Bacteroidota > Bacteroidia > Flavobacteriales > Schleiferiaceae > TMED14. Next base: position 8,206 of record JABMNC010000061.1, read on the forward strand.
GCCGCCAGGTTGGAGCCTTAATAGTCAAGGGCAGAAGCATCATCTCCGACGGGTACAACGGAACACCAAGCGGCTTCGAGAATTTTTGCGAAGACGAGGAAGGCTACACCAAGTGGTATGTGCTGCACGCAGAAGCGAACGCAATTCTCAAAGTGGCCTCTACCACCCAATCCTGCGAAGGGGCAACCCTATACCTCACCATGTCACCCTGCAGGGAATGCAGCAAACTGATACACCAAGCCGGAATCCGCCGCGTGGTCTACGCCTCAGAGTACAAGGACCCTTCAGGGCTAGACTTTCTGCGCAAAGCGGGAGTGGCGGTAGTCCTGGCGCCTTTGCCGGGGTAGTAAAGCGGACCCAGCAGTTTTAATATTTTGGGAGACTTCGCCCTAGGAACGTCCATTCCCCCAAAGTGGAGTCCAAAAAAAAAGCCGTCCTATCGGACAGCTTCTCTTTTAGAGCTCTAAAAGAAAATTACTCAGCAGTCGCCTCCGCGCCTTCAGCAGCAACCTCTTCGGTAGCAGCATCAGCAGTGGTGTCTTCAGTAACAGGCTCTTCAACCATTGTTGTATCCATCGTCTCTTCAACTACTGCTTCTTCAGCGGCGTTGCTACAGGCGGCGAAGGCAACGAGGGCCAGGGCGCTCAGAAAAAAGGTCACTTTTTTCATTTTGGGTCTTTGTTTTTTAATTGTTTAGGACTTCGAAATCCGATACAAAGGTAATGCAATTTTTTAGTCGCGCAAATTGATTCCACTAAATCGATTTTTTTAATAGCGTGGTCATAGAAACCGAGGCATGGAGCCGATTTGCGAGTTCGCTTATGGTGCAACGAACCTGCTTCATGCTGTCTCTATCGCGCAAGGTAACCGTTTTATCGACTAAAGTTTGGTGGTCAATCGTTACGCAATAGGGGGTGCCCACCGCATCCTGACGGCGGTAGCGCTTGCCAATGGCATCCTTCTCGTCAAGGGTTGCTTGAAAGTCCCAACGGAGCTCTTGGTAAACCTGCTGGGCGCATTCAGGCAGACCGTCTTTTTTAATCAGGGGCAAAATGGCTACCTGGGTCGGCGCCACCTCATAGGGCAGCCGCAGTACCGTGCGGACCGTACCGTCTTCGAGGGTCTCTTCGTCGAGCGAAGTAGCCAGTACAGCCAAAAAGAGTCGATCCAATCCCAAGGAGGTTTCGACCACATAGGGAGTGTAAGACTCGTTGGTCTCCGGGTCAAAGTACTGAACCTTGCGGCCCGAAAATTCTTCGTGGCGACTCAAATCAAAGTCCGTGCGAGAGTGGATACCCTCGAGTTCTTTAAATCCGAATGGAAAGTCAAACTCGACGTCAGTAGCCGCGTTCGCATAATGGGCCAGCTTGTCGTGGTCGTGAAAGCGGTAGCGTTCCGCACCGAGTCCAAGCGCAAGGTGCCAGCGCATTCGCGCGGACTTCCAATGCTCATACCACTGCATCTCGCTGCCTGGCCGCACGAAGTACTGCATTTCCATTTGCTCGAATTCACGCATTCTAAAAATAAACTGCCTTGCCACAATCTCATTCCTAAATGCTTTACCCGTTTGGGCGATGCCAAAAGGAAGCTTCATCCGGCCAGTTTTTTGAATATTCAAGAAGTTGACAAAAATTCCCTGAGCGGTCTCCGGGCGCAGGTATAGCTCGCTGGCGTCTTCGGCCACGGAGCCCACTTTGGTCGAAAACATAAGATTGAACTGCCGCAATTCGGTCCAGTTGGCGCTTCCGCTGACGGGGCAGGTTATTTTCTCGTCGACGATAACTTGGCGTGCCTCTGCCAGGTCGCCAGCCTCCAGGGCGCGATTGAATCGAGACAGAGTCTCATCGGCCTTGGCCAGGTACTCCACTACGCGCGGATTCGTGCTTCGGTACAGCGCCTCATCAAAGGAGGCTCCAAACCGCTCCCTGGCCTTCACCACCTCTTTCTCGGCTTTTTGGCGAATTTTCTCCGAATATTCCTCGACCAAAACGTCAGCTCTGTATCGTTTTTTGCTGTCTTTGTTGTCGATTAATGGGTCGTTGAAGGCATCAATATGTCCACTTGCGCGCCACACCGTTGGGTGCATAAAAATTGCGGAATCCAGTCCGACGACGTTGTCTTGCACCTGCACCATGGACTTCCACCAGTAGGTCCGCAGGTTGTTTTTGAGCAATACGCCGTTTTGACCGTAGTCGTAGACGGCGCTGAGTCCGCCATAGAGTTCGCTCGACTGAAAAATAAAACCGTACTCTTTGGCGTGGGCAATTACTCGTTTGAATGCTTCTTCGGGGCTCAGGATTGGCATGGCGATTTAGGATAATAGGGTGGGCAAATTGCTGGTAAACAACTTCACAGAAATGGCTAAAAGAATAATACCAAAGACCTTTCGAAGCACATTGATGCCGTTTTTGCCCAGAATTTGCTCCAGCCTCCGGGTATTTTTAAGCACCACAAAGACAAGGACTGAATTGATGAGAATTCCGATAATAATGTTTGCGATGGCGTATTCGGACCTGATGGAAATGAGGGTCGTAAGCGTTCCGGCGCCGGCAATCAAAGGGAATGCTATGGGTACGATGCTCGCGGATTCCGCTTCGGCGTCTTTGTAAATGCGCACTCCAAGGATCATTTCTAGGGCCAAAAAAAAGAGCACTAAAGAACCGGCTACCGCAAACGAAGCCACATCGACCCCAAAAAGCTTGAGAATTCCCTCGCCCACAAACAGAAACAAGATCATGATTACCGTTGCAGCGAGTGTGGCTTTCTCGCTTTGAATGTGTCCAACGCGGTTGCGAAGCGAAATGATGACCGGAATGCTCCCGATGATGTCGATCACGGCAAACAAGACCATTGTTACGCTCAGTATTTCAGAAAAATTAACCACAATGCAAAGGTAGTGCGTTGCCAGCGGAGCGGCTACTTTTGCCTTTGTGATAGCTATTGGTAGCACTCTTTGTTCTGAAGAAGTTTTTACGCATGCCTTCGTGTGCGACCTGGGCAAGTGCCAAGGCGCATGCTGCGTGCAGGGAGATGCAGGCGCCCCCTTGCGTGACGAAGAGCTCTTGGTGCTCGATCGGATTCGGCCTGCCCTTGAGCCTTTTTTGCGGCCGGAGGGTTTGGCCGCGCTTGCTGAGCAGGGCAACTACGTGCGCGACAGCGACGGGGAGTGGGTTACTCCCTTGGTGGCCGGCAAGGAATGCGCCTATGTCGTTTTTAAAGGCGGAACCTCGTTCTGCGGAATCGAGACGGCCCACCGCGCCGGCGTGGTGGACTGGCCTAAGCCATTGTCTTGCCATCTGTACCCCATCAGGGTGACCTCCTACAAGGCATACGACGCCTTGAATGTGGACCATTGGAAGGTCTGCGAACCCGCGTGCAGCCTCGGAAGGGAGTTAAATGTTCCTGTTTTTCGGTTTTTGAAGAATTCACTCATAAGAGCCTATGGCACAGAGTGGTACGAAGAGGCAGAGCAGGTTCATGAGGCCCTAGAGCAGGAGCGAGGCAGGGCCTAGAGCTTTGTTGAAAACTAAGGTGTAATGTTCAAATCTATGTCTTGCCCATGAAGGCAGAGTTTGCAACTTTTGTAATCTCTTAAAATGATCCCGACACCTGGCTCTGACGAAGTAACAAGCCAATATGTTGAAAGACAATAAGATACAAAAATATAATATAGACAATGAGCAATACTACTAACGCTAACGAGCCGATTCTCAGGGAGAACCCCAACCGCTTCGTGCTCTTCCCCATTGAGCACAACGACATCTGGGATATTTACAAAAAAGCAGAGGCCAGCTTTTGGACTGCAGAAGAAATTGACCTTCACCAAGACGCCAGCGATTGGGAAAACAAGCTGACCGAAGAAGAGCGCTACTTCATCAAGCACATTCTTGCATTTTTTGCCGCTTCTGACGGGATCGTGAACGAGAATTTGGCAGAAAACTTCGTCAATGAGGTTCAGTATACCGAGGCAAAATTCTTCTATGGATTCCAAATTATGATGGAGAACATTCATAGCGAGACCTACTCCCTGTTGATTGACACCTATGTGAAGGATCCGGCAGAGCGCCACCAGCTCTTCAATGCGATTGACAATTTTGAGGCCATTAAAAAGAAAGCCGACTGGGCCCTACGTTGGATTAAGTCGCCCTCTTTTGCGGAGCGTCTCGTAGCCTTTGCAGCCGTTGAAGGCATCTTCTTTAGCGGTTCGTTTTGCTCTATTTTTTGGATGAAGAAGCGCGGTTTGATGCCGGGATTGACCTTTTCCAACGAGTTGATTAGCCGCGACGAGGGCATGCACTGCGACTTTGCTGTTCACCTTCACAACCAGCACCTGGTGAACAAGGTTCCCAAGGAGCGCATCACGCAAATCCTCATGGAGGCTCTAGACATTGAGCGCGAATTCATTACGGAATCATTGCCCGTTGACTTGATTGGAATGAACAGCCGCTTGATGGTTCAGTACCTTGAGTTTGTGACGGATCGCCTACTGGGCGAGCTGAATTGTGACCGCGTGTTCAACAGGGAGAATCCCTTTGACTTTATGGACATGATTTCTTTAGAGGGCAAGACAAACTTCTTTGAGAAGCGCGTCTCGGACTACCGCAAGGCGGGCGTGGGTGCAGAGGCTGAAACCAATGCGAACACTTTTTCTTTTGAATCCGATTTCTAATACCCCTCCACAAGCATGATGCATGTTCTAAAGCGAGACGGACGCAGGGAAGCCGTAAAGTTTGACAAAATCACAGCCCGCGTTCAGAAGCTTTGCTATGGCCTAAGTCCTTTGGTAGACCCGGTGGCAGTAGCCCTCCGCGTGATCGAGGGTCTTTATGACGGAGTCACCACCAGTGAGCTCGACAGCCTTGCCGCCGAAATCTCGGCGTCAATGACCGTGCGTCACCCCGACTTCGCCCAGCTCGCAGCGCGGATTGCAGTCAGTAACCTGCACAAGAACACCAATAAGTCCTTCTCGGAGACGATGCGGGCCATGCACCAGTTTGTGAACCCCAAGACGGGTCAGGCTGCTCCGCTCATCGCCGACGACGTAATGGAAATCGTTGAAAAAAACGCCGAATTACTCGACTCATTAGTTATTTATGACCGAGACTTTAGCTACGATTATTTTGGCTTCAAGACCCTTGAGCGGTCCTACCTGCTTCGCATGAACGGCCGCATTGCGGAACGGCCACAGCAGATGCTCCTTCGCGTGTCACTAGGCATTCACAAAGAAGACATTCAGGCTGCAATGGAGACCTACGACGGCATGTCGCGTGGACTCTACACGCACGCCACTCCGACCCTGTTTAACGCAGGCACGCCAAAGCCCCAGATGTCGAGCTGCTTCTTGCTGCAAATGGCAGACGACAGCATTGACGGCATTTATGATACCCTTAAGCAGACTGCCAAAATCTCTCAAAGCGCTGGCGGAATTGGACTGAGCATCCACAATGTGCGTGCGACAGGATCCTACATACGCGGAACCAACGGCACTTCAAACGGACTCATTCCGCTGCTTCGCGTGTTCAACGACACCGCCCGCTACGTAGACCAAGGAGGAGGCAAGCGCAAAGGCTCTTTTGCGGTCTACCTGGAGCCCTGGCACGCAGACATTTTTGACTTTTTGGACCTCAAGAAAAATACGGGCAAAGAGGAGCTTCGCGCTCGCGATTTGTTCTATGCCATGTGGATTCCCGACCTGTTTATGGAGCGGGTAGAGGCCGACAGCGATTGGACCCTAATGTGCCCCAACGAGTGCCCCGGGCTCTATGATACCTATGGCGAAGAATTTAACGCCAAGTACCTAGCATTTGAACAGGCAGGCAAGGGCCGTCGGGTCATCAAGGCCCGTGAATTGTGGACCAAGATTCTTGAGAGCCAAATTGAGACGGGAACTCCCTACATGCTGTACAAGGACGCGGCCAATGCCAAGTCCAACCAAAAGAACCTAGGCGTAATTCGTTCTTCAAACCTCTGTACTGAGATCATGGAGTACACTGCTCCAGACGAAATTGCGGTGTGCAACCTGGCCTCAATCGCCCTGCCGAAGTATGTGGACAACGGAGCCTTTGACCACCAAATGCTCTACGATGTGGTGTATAAGGTGACGCACAACCTCAACGACGTAATTGATCAAAACTACTACCCGGTTCCCGAGGCACGCAATTCTAATTTGCGCCATCGCCCAGTGGGCTTGGGAGTGCAGGGCTTGGCGGATGCCTTCATCAAGCTGCGCTTGCCCTTTACTTCGCCAGAGGCGCGCCAGCTCAATAAAGACATTTTTGAGACCATTTACTTTGCCGCGGTAACGGCGTCCTGCGACATGGCCAAAAAGCATGGCCACTACGAGACCTTTAAGGGTTCGCCAATGAGCGAAGGCCTCTTTCAGTTCAATTTGTGGGGCGTGACCGAAGACCAACTCAGCGGTCGCTGGGATTGGAAGTCCTTGCAAAAGGAAGTAGTCAAGCACGGAGTTAGAAATTCTTTACTTGTGGCGCCCATGCCTACGGCATCAACCTCGCAGATTCTAGGAAACAACGAGTGCTTCGAGCCCTACACGAGCAACCTCTACACCCGTCGAGTGCTTTCGGGCGAGTTCATCGTGGTAAACAAGCATCTTCTGATTGACTTGGTCAAGCTTGGTTTGTGGAACGATGACCTAAAGAACGCCATCATGGCCAACAATGGCTCGGTTCAGGCGATTGACGGGATTCCCGACAACATCAAAGAGCTCTACAAGACGGTTTGGGAGCTCTCGATGCGCGACATTATTGACATGGCAGCGGACCGAGGAATTTTTATTGACCAGTCGCAGTCGCTCAACTTGTTTGTGGAATCGCCCAACATGGGCAAGCTCACGTCGATGCACTTCTATGCCTGGAAGAAAGGCCTTAAAACGGGTATGTATTACCTGCGGACCAAGGCAGCCTCTGCAGCGATTAAGTTCACTGTGAAGAAGCGCAGCCAAACTGCCCCTGAGGTAGAGGCATTCAGCGAGGTCGAGTCCATTAAGGCAGCACAAGAGGCACTGGCCGCGATGGAACTTCCTGAGGTCAAGGCCTACAGTTCCGAAGAAGTCATCGCCTGTTCTCTGGATGATCCGGAGAACTGCGAGGCCTGCGGATCCTAGCGAAGTAGCTTTTTGACCGGCCTTGTCGGGATAATTTGGATCTTGGTTTTTTTGTCTTAGGTATTGTTTATGAGGAATTTGCGTATCTTAGAACAACCTAAATCGAGACACTTATGCCGACTGACCCAAACAAGCTTGACAAGGAGAACATTCGCGAGAAGCATCGCTTAGAGGATGAGAAGCACAATAAGGCTGCAGAAATAACCTCTATGGTGGTGCTTGTGGTGATTCTCGCAATTGTTGGAACCCTAGCCTATTTCTTGAGCAACTGAGTGCCACGGCGTACCTTCGCTTAGCATGAAGCGTTGGACCACGTGGCTTGGAGGCGGCTTAGGATGGGCGCTCGGTGGGCCCGTTGGGGCCCTACTCGGGGCAGCCCTTGGCAATGCCCTTACTGATTTTTGGTCCAAAGACCCCCGTGGCGCGGCAGTACCCTCTGCAGAGCGTGATTTTCATGCTTCTCTTTTGGTGCTTGCCTCGATGGTAATCAAGGCAGACGGTAAGGTTGACCAGCGCGAGCTCAGTTATGTTCGGGAGCAGTTTCGGCAGTGGTTTGGTGCCGACAGAGCCAATGAGGCCTTCAATTTTTTTAAGCAAGTGGTGCGGGAGCAGCCCGCCCTAACGACCGTCTGCGCGGAGGTGCGCCGCCACATGAGCCTTCAAGGCAGGATTCAAATCGTGGGATTCTTGTTTGGCTTGGCCCAGGCCGACGGAGCTATTGAGCCCTCAGAGCGCCAAATGATTGCCCGCATCGCCCAGTATTTAGGAATCGGACAGGCAGACTTTCAAAGGCAGGAGCTCCTGCACGGTTCGGCCGAAAAACGCCTTGACCCCTACGAGGTGCTGGGACTGAGTCCGAGCTCCAGCGATTCCGACGTAAAATCGGCCTATCGAAGGCTGGTAAAAAAGTACCATCCTGACGCGCTACAGGGCATGGGTGAAGACGTTGTCAAAGAGGCCGAGGCTAGTTTTAGGCAAATTCAGTCTGCCTATGAAGAACTTTGCAGGGCCCGCGGCATTAAGTAGGTATGGACTTTAGAGAACCCATACGGGCCGAGCTGGCCCAATTTAATCGTGAGTTTCCCGAGGCCTTTCGTTCTAATGTGGCGCTTTTGGACCTAATTCTGCGCTACGTGGTGCGGCAAAAGGGCAAGCAACTGCGGCCTTCCTTGGTTTTTTTAATGGCTAAGGCCCATGGAGAGGTTGATGCGCGAAGCTACCGCGGGGCTACTTTGGTGGAGCTCATGCACACGGCGACCTTGGTGCACGACGACGTGGTTGATGAGTCAGCCGTTCGTCGCTCGATGTTTTCAATCAACGCCCTTTGGAAGAATAAGATTGCAGTCTTGGTTGGCGACTACATGCTCTCTCGGGTGCTCCTGCGGGCTGTAGAATCGGGCGACTACGATCTTCTTCGCATGGTGAGTACTGCGGTGCGGGCTATGAGCGAGGGCGAACTTCTTCAAATCGAGAAGGCCCGGCGCCTAGACATTGACGAGTCGGTCTACTACGACATCATACAAAAGAAGACGGCCTCCCTCATGGCCTCCTGCTGCGGGGTTGGCGCGGCATCGGTGGGTGCAAACGACGCCTTAATTCAGAGGGCTGAGGCCTTTGGCAACTCGCTGGGCATGGGATTTCAGATTCAAGACGACTTGCTGGACTATCAGGCTTACGGATCAAGCGGTAAGCCAGCGGGCATTGACGTTCGCGAGCAAAAAATGACGCTCCCCCTGATTTTTGCCCTTCAGCAGGCAGAGCCCAAGACCAAGCGCGAGCTCATGCGCATCGTGCGGCGCAAGTCCAACGATCCTGAGAGCATCAGGACTCTTATGACCGAAGTCGATCGCCTGGGTGGCCTGGCTTATGCTTGCGAACGCAGAAACGCCTTTCTCGATCAAGCTAGGGCCATCCTGTCGGAGTTTGCCCAGAGCGATGCCCGTGACGCACTCGATTCCTTGATCGATTTTGTGGGCCAGCGGGCCAAATAATTCCTACCTTCATCCGTCCTATGGGATTGATTTCGCCTGCCACTATTGACCGCATTCTTGACGCCGCGCGCATCGAGGAGGTTGTTGGGGAATTCGCAACACTTAAGCGCAGCGGCAGCAGCTTCAGGGGCCTTAGTCCCTTTACTCAAGAGAAGACGCCGTCGTTTTATGTGGTTCCGTCCAAGGGCATTTTTAAGTGTTTTTCGTCTGGTAAGGGCGGCTCGGTAGTTACTTTTTTGATGGAGCACGAGAAGCTGACCTACCCCGACGCGCTGCGCTGGCTGGCCAAGAAGTACAGCATAGAAATCGAAGAAGAAGAGACTAGTCCTGAGCAGGAGGCCGTTCGCGACCGCCGCGAGAGCATGTTTGCAGTCAATGCCTTTGCTCTCAAGCAGTTCAGTGAATGGATGTGGAACGACGACCAGGGCCGCGCCGTTGGCCTTGCCTACTTCAAGGAGCGCGGCTTCAGCGAAGAAACCATCCGAAAATTTGAACTCGGATTTCACCTTGACGGGCGCAACAGCTTTGCTAAAAGTGCGGAGAAAGAGCGCTTTCTTCCGGAGTTTGTCGAGGCCACCGGGCTTTGCATAAAGCGTGAATCAGGCGACTTGATCGACCGGTTTTGGGGTCGAGCGATGTTCCCGATTCACTCGCTTAGTGGCCGGGTCGTGGGCTTTGGTGGGCGGGTTCTCCGCAACGATGCCAAAACCGCGAAGTATTTAAACAGCCCAGAGTCAGAGATTTACCACAAGTCTCAGGTGCTTTATGGGCTCTTTCAGGCCAAGCAAGCTATTAGTAAGGCCAATAAGGTATACCTCGTGGAGGGCTACACCGACGTAATCAGCATGCACCAGGCGGGAGTGCATAATGTGGTCTCCTCAAGCGGAACCTCCCTCACCCTCGAGCAAATCCGACTGGTGAAGCGCCTTACCGAGCACGTGACCCTGCTCTACGATGGCGACAAGGCGGGCATCAAGGCGTCGTTTCGCGGAATCGATTTGCTCCTTGAAGAAGGCATGTATGTGCGCGCAGTGCCCTTGCCTGCCGGCGAAGATCCGGACTCCCTTGCCCGCTCGATGGACGCAGAGTCCCTAAATACCTTTTTGGCGGCAAATGAAGTAGATTTTATGCGCTTTAAGGTGGAGGCCTTGACCGAAGACGGTGCGGACCAAGACCCGATTCGGCGCTCAGAAATTGTGCGCGACGTGCTGCAGTCCGTGGCAAAAATTCCCAATGCCATCCTGCGCGAAGTCTATCTGCGCGACAGCGCCCAAAGACTGGGAATGGAGGAGCGCAGCCTCTACGCCGAGATGGAGCGCATTAGAGGGGCGGAATTGCGCAGCAACGCTCCAAGACGCGTGGACCAGGATTCCTCCAACGATTCCCCCAGCATGGTATTGCAGCAGCCACAGGCTCCCCGACCCTTGGCGGTAGAAGAGGCTTTAGTCAGGGTGCTGCTCCAGTTTGGCAGCGCACGCGTGAAGTGGAATGGCCCCGACGGACTGGAACAGGAAGACGCTTCAGCGGCACTTATTTTGGATGATTTAAGTGCAGACGAGCTTGAATTTAGCCATCTGCCCTACCAGGCGCTCTATGCTGAAATGCTTGCCGTTTGGCAGGCCGAAGAGCGGATTCTGGGCCCGGAGCACTTTGTGCGCCACGCGGATCCAAGCATGGCCTTAACTGCCGCGGAATGCCTAACCGAACGGCATCAGCTGGCCAATTGGTCCCGCAAAAACATCTACATCGGAGAATTAGAGGATCAACTATCCCTACACGTTTACGAATGCCTATTGCGTTTTAAAGAGTACCGCCTAGAGGACCGCATTAAGAACGCCCTAGTGGAGCTCTCGACCCTTACCGAGGCGGATGCACGCGATGCCAAATTGGTTGAGTTTATGCGTATTCAAACGCTTCGCAACAGCCTGCGAGCCGAACTTCAGCGAGTCGTATGAACATCCCGCCACGCCCTACTCCTTCCTGGGGTCTTCGCTTGATCGCCCGCACGCTCGCCGCCTTCGGCACCGCCTATATTCTACCCAGCGTTGACCTTGATGAATTTACCACAGCGATTTGGCTCGCGGTCTTGCTTGCGCTTTTTAACAGCACCCTCAGGCCGCTGCTTATTCTATTGACGATTCCGCTGACGGTTTTTTCGTTCGGACTTTTTTTGCTGGTCATCAATGCCGGGCTGGTCATGCTCGCCAGCGATTGGGTCGATGGCTTCAGCGTAGAGGGATTCTGGTCGGCAATGGCATTCAGCCTGCTCTACTCGACTATTTCGAGCCTGCTGGAGGGCCAGTGGATGCTGCACGTAGTGCGCCCCCGACGGCGACCTTAATTGCTTGCTTTCGCAGCCTAGAGGTTAGACTGTCCCACTACTCCGCCCGCGATGATGTACTTCATGATGTCGCCTGTTTTGCCGCTCAGGGGCTCCACATAGCTCGACGGAACAATAAACATTTCGCCCATTATCGTCAGGGCAAGGGGCACATAAACCATGACGAAGCCTTCGGGGGCATTGCCCAGTTCCTTGAGGGTGTCGTCGGTCACAAATCCAACTTTGCGCACGTCGTTGTTGGGCGACATGCGCACCAGTACGGCAAATTCAAATCCCTTTTTTTTGCCAGTGAGGCTCTTCATCACGTCTTTGGTTGAGCTGTAGACGAGCTTGACTAGGGGTAGCTTTTCGAGCAGTCCGTCCAAGAGCTTGACCAGGGGATTCTTCACCACGAAATTGCCCAAAAATCCGATTAACGTAATACTGACCAGTAGGGTAAGCAGCCCAAGCCCAGGAAAATCAAAGGGTAAAATAGAGTCCAAGGTGCTCAATGCCCAAAAAAGTACGTAGCCGGTCAGCGCCAAAGGCGTGGTAAACAAAAGGCCCTGAATAAAGTAGTTAAAAAGTTTATTTTTCATAGGGTGGGGTAGTTAGCGCGGATTTTTTTAGGTAGGCCAGCCACGACCAAATTGTAGGATTGCCGAATCCAGGCGGTAAGGGTGCGCGTTGGGGCGCTCCCGTCAAGGCGTACGGCGCTCCAGTGGACTGGGCTCATGTGAGAAGCACGTTCCAGGCAAGGGTACTCGGCCCGCAGGTCGTCGAGTTCTTCTGGCGGAAACTTAAGGGCCATCCCCACCGGTTCTGGCTCGTCCAGCGGAATGATGGCAAACATCTTCCCGGCTACTTTGAGCACAAGATGGTCGGGTCCAAAGGGAGTGGTGACCTCTGCCTGGGGCAGTTCGGCTGCGTAGGAAAGCGCTTCGTCTCGGTTCACGGGACTAAAGTTCGTTCATCGGATCCCAAAAGTGCTGACTAAAGTTTTGAATTTGGTCGTCTTCGACAGGAATACCCTCGGCCTCGAGCTGCTGCTGCATGGCGGTGAAGCCGCCAAAATGATGCTTGCCCGTGAGGAGTCCGACTCGATTGACGACGCGGTGTGCGGGCACCTCGGGCAGGCTGTGTGCGGCATTCATGGCATAGCCCACGGTGCGGGCGCTCTGTGCACTGCCCAAGTAGCGAGCAATGGCTCCGTAGCTGGTGACGCGGCCCGGCGGAATCTGGCGTACCACCGCGTAGACGCGCTGAAAGAAGTCGAGTTCGGGCGCGGCCGGGCTCATTTAAAGCGAAACCTTAGGTAGGTAATTAGCTTGCCTTTTTTTAAAAATATGCGCTCGTAGTAGGTTTGGCAGGCAAAGGCTGCGTGCTGGGGCTCGGACTGCAGCTGAAGGTAGACGTCGTGGCAGCTTTCGAGCACTTCATGACCCTGTACGGACAGAATTCCCAGAAGGTATCCGTGCAAAAATTCGCTGTCGGTCTTGAGGTGAAGCAGTCCGCCTGGCCTGAGAAGGCGCTGGTATTGCTCAAGAAACGTAGGGTTTACCATGCGGTGCTTGGTGCGCTGGTACTTGATTTGTGGGTCGGGGAAGGTGATCCAGAGTTCGTCTATTTCGCCTGGAGCGAAGGCATGCTCAATCCATTCGATGCGGGTGCGCAGAAATCCAACCTGCTTGAGGCCAGAATTTTGGGCTTCTTCAGCGCCTTTGCACATTCGCGCGCCTTTGATGTCGATGCCTAGGTAGTTCTTATCGGGCTCGAGCCGCGCAAGAGCGATGGTGTATTCGCCGTGTCCGCAGCCCAATTCTACCACCAAGGGGCGGTCTGATTTAAAGAAGTCCCTCTTCCATGCTCCGCGCAGGGGCAGGCCGTTTAAAATTTCGTCTTTGCTCGGCTGTACCACATGGGGCATTGCGTCTAGCTTTGCAAACTTGGCGAGCTTGCCCTTACCCATGGCTCAAAGGTAGGATTGCTCTGAGCTTGGTTGCAGGTCGAGCAGGCGAGCCTGCAGGTTGCGTTCGCCGCGGAATTCGTTCCAGGTGAGCTGAAAGGCTACGTCAACCAATCCCTCGGGGATGGGGTCGTCGCCCCATTGAAAGTGGATTCCGCGCAAACTGCGTTGCCTAAAGGGGTCCATGAGGTCAACCTGAAGGTGTTCACCCTGTGCTCCAACCTTTTTAGTGTGGGCTAATTCAATGCCTTTTATGCCCCAGACGGGAGCCGGGTTACCAACCCCAAAGGGTTCGAGCCGGTCCTGCATTTGCAGAAGGCGTGGGCTGACTTCGTCGATGCGCAGCACAACGTCGATTTCAATTTGCGGGTGGCGCATGGCTTCGGGCCACCCAGCCTCTACGGCGAGGTTCATGGCCTTGCGAAAGGCTACCAGGTTCTCGGGTTTACAGGTCATGCCGGCGGCGGCTTTATGGCCACCAAACTGTATGAGGTGCACGCTTGCTTCTTCGAGCGCGGCATAGAGGTCCAGGCCAGGAGCACTGCGTGCACTGCCCGACAGTACGCCTTCGTGCTGGGTGAAGGCCACCACAGGCCGGTAGAAGCGTTCTGCTACCCGCTGCGCAATCAGGCCCACAATGCCCTTGTGCCAGTCGGGGTGGTACAGTACCAAGGCAAGATCGTCGGCGAAATCCAGGGTCATTTCTTCGGCCATTTCAAGGGCTTGGTCAACCATGTGCCGTTCTGTGCTTCGCCGGGTCGTGTTGAGGTCCTGCAAATCCTGGCTGTACTGATCAATGGGGATGCGGTCGGTGGCGATTAATAGGTTTACCGCCCTGAGCCCGTGGTCCATGCGTCCTGCGGCATTGATTTTTGGGGCAATATTGAAGATGAGGTCCCGGGTGCTGACGGGCCCTCGGCGCTCGCCAAGCAGGGCCTGCAGGGCGGGTCGGGGCTTGCTGTTGAGCAGCTCCAAGCCCCCTATCAGCCAGCGACGGTTGAGGCCCACCATCGGAACCATGTCGGCGGCTACGCTCAGCGCAAGCAAATCAAGGTGAACGTCGAGTTCTGAGGGATCCAGTCCTGCCGATTGGTAGGCACTGCGCCAGAGCAAGAAGCCCACGCCGCAGCCGGATAGGTAGTGGTGACCAAAGTGGCAGTCGGCTCGGAGCGGGTCGAGCACGGCAAGCGCGTTGGGCAAGCGGTCTTCTGGTTGGTGGTGGTCGGCCACGATGACGTCGATTCCGAGCGAGACGGCGTAGTCAACTTCGTCAAAGGCTTTGACGCCGCAGTCTAGGGCAACCAAAACTCGAGCGCCAAGTTCTGCCGCCCGGTCAATTCCAGCCTTCGAGAGGCCGTAGCCTTCTCGGTAGCGGTCGGGTATGTAGGGCTCAATAAGCCAGCCTCCGGCGCGCAGGGCCATCGTGCCGAGTGAAACGGCGGTGGTTCCGTCGACGTCGTAGTCGCCAAAGAGAAGCACCAGTTCTCCTTGAGCGCGGGCTAGGGCCAAGCGTGCGGCCGCTTCGGGCATGCTCGCCATCTCGAGCGGGTTCACTTCGTGGGTATCGGTTCCTTGGGTCCATGCACGCACCCCTTCAATGGTCTTGAATCCCCGAATGGCAAGAAGTTCGGCCATGGGGCGATCCATGTGCGCCTCGAGGGCAGCAACTGCCGATGCTTCGGGCTTTGGCGGCAGGGACCAGCGCTTGCGTCGGCCTAGGCTCATGGTTCCTCGCGGCGTTGCGACTGATAGATGGCAGCCTGATGCTGTACCGAGTACCGGTGCACGAGTTCAAAAAAGGCCCTCACGTACTTGGGGTCAATTCCCACATCCTTGGCCTGGGCCTCGCGCTGCTTGAGCATATTGATCCATCGATCCATCTGAAACACACTGGCCCCGAGCTCCAGTTTGCGCTGCGCCAGACGCTCCACGATTTGCTGCCGTTTTTGCAGCAGCTCTACGAGTTGGGCATCAATAAAATCCAGGCCCTCGCGGTCGGCACTGAGGCTAGTCAGGATTGCTTCAGGATCGGCTCGTTCCAGGTAGTTCGCGAGCCGGTCGAGCAGGGCAGTCAGTCGCGCTGGGGTAATCTGCTGCGCGGCGTCGCTCAGGGCATCGTCGGGGTTTGGGTGAATTTCTATCATCAGCCCGTCGAGGGCCAAGTCCATGGCAATCTGAGAAACGGACTCTACAAGGTCTCGTTGGCCCGCAATATGGCTGGGATCGCAAAAAATGGGAAGGTCTGGAGCGTGCCGCCGCAGTTCAAAGGTTAGCTCCCAGCGCGGGTCGTTTCGGTAGGGTTCGGGATTGGCGGCAAAGAAGCCTCGGTGCACGGCAGCCAAGTCGCTTGAGCCGAGTTTGTCGAGCCGTTCGAGGGCGCCAATCCATAGGCCCAGGTCGGCATGAATAGGGTTTTTAACGAGCACCGGAATCTTGGCGCCTTTGAGGGCCTCGGCGATTTCTTGCACATAAAAGGGACTCACTGTGGTGCGGGCGCCCAACCAAACGGCGTCGGCCTTCGCTGCCAGTGCGCGCTCCACGTGCTGGGGGTTTCCGACCTCGACCACAAAGGGAAGGCCAACCTCGGCACGCATAATTTGCAGCCACTCAAGGGCGTTGTAGCCTGCGCCTTCGAAGGTTC
Organism: Cryomorphaceae bacterium; assembly: GCA_013205365.1. Classification (GTDB taxonomy): domain Bacteria; phylum Bacteroidota; class Bacteroidia; order Flavobacteriales; family Schleiferiaceae; genus TMED14. Next base: position 24,247 of record JABMNC010000061.1, read on the forward strand.
CAGGGCGGGTTCGGGGCTTCCAAACTCCGGCCCTAAAAAGCAGCGTGCGCCCGTCTGCCTTGAGCGCACGGGCCGTTTCAAGCACTTGGTCCAAGGATTCGGCCGAGCAGGGCCCCGCTATAACCCAAGGCTCCCCAATTTGCGGACTCCAAGGGCCAAAAGGGAGTTGGCGGCGGGCTGCGGCACTCATTCGTTTTCTGTTTTTAAGGGCACTTTGGCGCCCTCTATGATAACCACGAGTTCACCACGCGGTTCGGTCAGGCTAAAGTAGGCCTGCAACTCTGCGGCGCTGCCGCGGTGGTAGGTTTCGTGTATCTTGCTCAGCTCGCGCACCACGCAAATGCCGCGGTCTGCTCCGAGCCATTCCACCACTTCACCCAAGAGCTTGCGCAAGCGATGCGGAGACTCATAGGCCACGATGGTCCGCGCCTCGTCGCGCCAACTTTGTATGCGCGTTTGCCGTCCTTTTTTTTGCGGAACAAAGCCTTCAAAAACAAAACGGTCGCAGGGGAATCCGCTGGCAACCAGGGCAGGAATAAGTGCGGTGGGGCCGGGCAAGGCCTCGACAACCAAACCCGCTTGGATGCAGGCGCGAACCAGCAAAAAACCGGGATCGCTGATTCCTGGGGTGCCTGCATCACTGGCCAGGGCGACGTGCTTGGAGCTGGCCTCGACCAGCTTGACCAAGGCCTCGGTATGGGCGTGCTCGTTGTGCATGTGGTAGGCACGGAGCTTGGCCTCTAAGCCCAACAATTTTAACAGCTTGCCCGTCGTGCGGGTGTCTTCGGCAAGAACCAAGTCGGCCTCAACCAGCGCCACTTTGGCACGCTCGGTGATATCTCCCAGGTTGCCCAAGGGGGTCGGGACCAGTACTAGTTTGCCCATTTAGTCAAACCGGGCGTAGACCAGTTTCAAGAAGCGTTCTGCCACGTCGGGGCAGGCGCTCCAGTCGTACTCGGGCTGCAGGGCTTCGACAATGAAGGTTTCGCACTCCGATTTGGACTCGAGGGTCGAGAGGTAGGCCACAACACGCTGGTAGTCGTGGTCGTCTCCGCCAAAAAGGCTTTTCACAAAGGCCAATCGGTCATTGAGCCCCGCATTCAGAGAGGCGTAGCTGGAGTTCACCGACCGCTGCGGACCTCTTGGCTGCTCGCTTGCTGCGGGTGCAGAGGGGGTCTGTGGTTCGGGCTGCGCCTGCATTGATAGGGTTGCGGACTCTTGCTCGAGCTCGTAGGGAGACGCTTGCACCGAATCGGCAGCGGGCTCCATGACAGCCTCCAGTTTGGCGGGCTCCTGCATGGCAGGCGCTTGGCTCGCGGACTCTTGGCTCGCGGACTCTTGGCTCGCGGACTCTTGGCTCGCGGACTCTTGGGCGACAGCCTCAAGGCGCAGTGCCACCGCAGCGGCAAGGGCAGCTTCGGCATCGGCTTGGGCCTGGGCAAATTCTGCCTTGGCTGTGGCTTGAGCCTCCTCCTGAGCCTTGGCTAGGGCCGCGTGGGCCGCGGCAAACTGCACCTCGGCCTCGGACTGAATCGATTGAAGCGCAGCCCGCAGTTTGGCTTGGTGGGCAAGCAGCAGAAGGGATTCGAGTTCGCGCAACTGCGCATCACTGGCTACCTCGGATTGAAGCGAAAGGAAAAGGCCAGAAAGGGCCGAATTTAGGTCGATGCTCATGGTTGAAAGCCGTAGTTTAGCTGAGTGGAAAAGTACGAAATGTTCCAAGAGCGCGCGCCCCGATTTGGGCACATTGAGGTAATCGCTGGCTCCATGTTTTCAGGCAAGACCGAGGAGCTCATTCGCCGGCTCAAACGCGCCAAGATTGCACAACTAAAAGTCCTGATTGTTAAACCAATAACAGACAACCGCTTCGCCGAAAACGAGGTGGTAACCCATGACCAGGCGCGCATGAATGCCCTTCCGGTAGCATCCGCACGAGAAATTATTGCCCTTGCGAGCGAGTCCGATGTCGTTGGAATTGATGAAGCCCAGTTTTTTGACATGGACATCGTGGCCGTAGCCAACGAGCTTGCCAATGCAGGCAAGCGCGTGATTCTGGCTGGTCTAGACATGGACTACCACGGCGAGCCCTTTGGCCCAATGCCCAACCTGATGGCCGTGGCGGAGTTTGTTACCAAGGTGCATGCCGTCTGCGTGCGAAGCGGAGAGCTGGCCAATTACTCCCACCGGCTCACTGCCGACCCCAACCGGGTTATGCTTGGTGACCGACGAACCTACGAGCCCCTGTCGAGGGCGGAATTTGTTCGCGAACGACGCAGCACCAAGTAGGAGCATGACCCCAGTGCAATGGTCCCTAGCCCAACTGGCCTCCCTGATTGGGGCCAAGCTGCATTCTACCCAGCCCGAACGGATCGTTCGCAGAATGGCCAGCGATTCGAGAACGATTCAGACCGAGCCTGCCCTTTTTTGGGCCCTAACGACCGCCTCGGGCGACGGGCACCGGCACCTTGAAGAAGCTTTGGAGCGCGGCTGCCTCGCCGCGGTAGTATCGGTGCAAGGTTGGGCAGACCACCCGGTCGCCGGCCTCGACGTCTTGGTGGTCGACGACGTTTGGTCGGCACTCTACCTTCTTGCCGCAGCCCATCGAGCCGCATTCAACGGAACCGTCTTGGCCATAACCGGATCCAACGGCAAGACCAGCGTCAAGGAACAGCTTGCCCACCTCATGGCCGACCCCACCGTAGTGCGCAGCCCGCGCAGCTATAATTCCAGGCTCGGCGTACCCTTGTCGGTACTTCAGTTCCCCCTAGACGCATCAGTGTGGCTCGTCGAGGTGGGCGTTTCGGAGGCTGGCGGCATGGCGCGCTTCACCCCTTGGCTCAAGCCCACCCACGGAATTTTCACCGGAATCGGTGACGCCCACGACGAGGGTTTTGCCAGCCGAGCGCAGAAGCTTCGCGAGAAACGTTCGCTTTTTGAGGGCGTGACTGCTTTGGTAGTGCCCGAAGACAAGGACCATGAAGGCATGCAAAGCCCCCTGTGCTCTGAAGGGGGGGGTTGGATCGGCCCCGACGGCCAGCGCTTTGCCCAAGCCCAGGATTCCCAGGCGGAACGCTCCAATGCCTTTATGGCCCTGACGGCCTGCTACATGCTGGGCAGGGTTCCGCGCAATTTTGAAACCCGCCCTTGCGGCCCCCTTAGGCTGGAACGAAGACCCGCCCGGTGGGGAGGCAGCCTTTTAATCGATCGCTATGCCCTCGACGAGGCCTCGGTAGAAGAAGCTCTCGGGCTCTTGGCTCAAGAAGACAGTCAAACCAGAACGGCGGTGATTTTTGATGCGGACTTTGGCCGATGGCAGTCCGCAATAGAAGGCTGGGCCAAGCGCTACCCTATGATTCAGATTGACTTGGCTCATCCGCAGGATTCCGCACCAGGAATAGCCCAGTCGGGAGCGGTTCTGCTCAAGGGCCATGGCGTAGAAGCTGCGCTTGAGGCCCGTTTGGCCCGCCAGCACGACAGCCTGGTGGAGATAGATCTCGATGCCCTTGAGGCGAATCTGCGTCATTATCGCTCCCTGCTCCCTCCCCAAACCCGAGTTATGGCCATGATCAAGGCTAATGCCTACGGCCTGGGCGCAGTAGTTCTCGCACGGGCATTGGAACGCCATCGGGTACATTATTTGGGTGTTGCCTACCCCGAAGAGGGCCGTGAACTGCGTGAAGCGGGAATTCGCAGTCCCATAATGGTTCTGAATCCCGGAGACCCCTCTTTTGAATTGATGCTGCGCTACCGCCTAGAGCCTGAGCTTTTTAGCTGGGAACGTCTGGCGGCTTTTGCCGAAGCCTACGGCCGATATCCCGAGGCACTGGGGGACGTTTTAGTACACATTAAGGTAGACAGCGGCATGCATCGTCTCGGTTTTGAACCCCACGAAGGCCTGGCCGTCGCTCAGGCCTTGGCAAAACTCCCTGGAGTACGGGTTGCCTCGGTACTCAGTCATTTTGCAGCCGCCGAAGACCCGCAGCAGGATGACTTTAGCCGCGCACAGTGGGACGCATTCAGCCGCTTTGCCGACGACCTTGAGGGCGAACTTCAGATCAAAGTTTGGCGCCACATGGCCAACACCCCAGCGGTCGCTCGCCATCCTTGGGCAGCCGGAGACATGGTCCGCCTCGGAATCGGCTTAATGGGCGCCTCTCCCGTCGCGAGCGACGCAAAACAGCTTCAGCCGGTGGTTCAGGTGACTACAACCCTGAGCCAGCTGCGCAAAGTCCCTGCTGGCCAGGGTATAAGCTACGGTAGCACCGACTCCGCCCCCCACGAACGCCTTATTGCCACCCTCCCGATTGGCTACGCAGACGGAATTCCGCGGGCCTTGAGCAACGGCCGAGGTCAGGCCTATGCGAAGGGCCATTTTATGCCCATTGTGGGCAGGGTATGCATGGATATGCTCATGGTGGATGCCACGAATACGGGCCTAAGGGTAGGCGACAGGGTGGAATTACTGGGTCGGCACATACTGCTCGAGGACCTCGCTAAATCATGTGGAACCATTAGTTATGAGGTACTTACCGGTCTTTCGCCCCGTTTGCCTCGCTTGGCCGCAAACGGTCTTTAGGCTACCTTGGCTCCTGTGGAACGCCTAATTATTGCCTACTTTGTGCGCGCTGCAGTGATTCTCATGCCCTGGTGGGACCTCGGCAGCGGAATCGCCTTTGCGGCTGCAGCAATGCTCTCGCTGGCCTCCGCACGAGGAAGATGGCGACCCATACCCGTAGATCTGGCCTTGTGGTCTGGATTTGCCGCCATTGCAGCCAGTGCGCTCTGGACTTCCGCTCCATCCTTTGAAACCCTGCTGCGCTGGTCTCCCCTGATTTATGTTCCCTTGGCAATGCGCCGGCAGCATCGTGCATGGAGCGGTGGCCTCATTGCGGGCGGAATTCTTTTAGCCCTCGGCCTCTTGGGTAACGGAATCGTTCAGTCCATCAAGGCAGAAAGCCTTAGACCCTTTCTTTACCGTGATTTCGCGGAATTTGCCCACCAGCACAGCTACCTCACGCTCTACCTAGGTCTTGCCGCGGCCGCGCTATCCGCCGACACCTGGTTTCCGCCGGCCCTGCGCAGGCTTACGCTGCTCCTTTTTGCCCTTGTGGTGCTGCTTGCCGGCAGCCGAATGGGCATAGCCGCAGTGTCCGTCGGAGCCCTCTGGTGGTATTTGGGACGGACTACATTGCGCGCAGTGCTTCCCAAAGTACTGGCGGCATGCGCCCTAATCGCAGTGTTTTTAGTGATACTTCCCTCGGAACGCGGCCTGGGTAAATTCTTGAAGGCGGACCCCTACTGGGCCACTGGGTCGGTGGACAGCCGCGTGGTGCAGGCCAAGGCTGCCTGGAGGCTCATTGAGCAGCAACCCCTGCTTGGGCATGGGGTTGACCGGGTGCAGCCCGAGCTCGACCGGGTATACCGCGATTGGAACTACCGTTTTGGAATCAAGCGGCAGCTCAATGTGCACAACCAGTTTCTTCAGCTTTGGGCAGGCATTGGCCTTTGGGGCATGGGCATTTGGCTAATCGGACTTGCCTACTGCGCCAATAAATTGCCTTGGAACCGCGGGGCGCAGGCTCTTGCCATCACGGTGCTTTTGCTTTTGCTCACCGAGTCCATGCTCGAGAGGGCCATGGGCATAGCCCTACTCGCCTCGGCCATGCACCAGAGCCTGCCTCGTGGCATGGGCAAAGTTCAGGGACGGCGAGCCTAAGAGGCCTTCACCACTTGGCCTTATCCAAAAGACCGCGAAGGCTGGCACGCATTCCCAGTAGGGACGGATTGGCTGCGCCGGTATAGATCAAGCCAATGATCTTAGGCGTACCAGCTTCAAGCCACTGCAAGTGAAGTTCGCCCCGTTCCAGCCTCCAGGATTCGCGCAGCAATCGCTTGATGCGGTTGCGGACGGTTGCCTGCTTAAATTGTTTTTTTGGTGCGGCCACCAGAACCTGAACTCCACGAACCAAGGGTTCGGGCGATGCGGTCCAGACGAGCCTCAAGCCTTCATGGGCTGCACCTCGGGAGGTTCGGCTAAATAGGAGTGCAATGGACGATCGCGACTTAAGGCGCTCCTCGCGGGGAAAGCGCAAGTCAGCCATTACTTGCCCTTGTTGGCTTCGTCGACGTAGGCCTCTAGCGCCTGAGCCATCGATGCAAATTTGGGCGAGGGCACGGTGATGTCTACGATGAGGTTGTGGTCTTGGGCCGCCTGATGGGACGTGCTGCCAAAGGCCGCGATGCGGGTTCCATCTTGCACGAATCCGGGAAAATTTTTAAAGAGCGACTTGATTCCCTCGGGGCTAAAGAAGACCAGCATGTCGTAGGTCACCTCCTTGAGGTCGCTGAGGTCGGCGGCCACGGTTTGGAACATCACGGCACGCGTCCATTTGATGTTGGCGGCCTCGAGGGCAGCGGGCACCTCGGGATTGAGCACGTCAGAAGTAGGCATTAAAAAATGCTCACCGCGCTGTTTTTTTAGCATGGGCACCAGGTCGTTAATGTTCGACTTGGCCGGGTAAATCTTACGCTTGCGGTAGGGAATGAACTTTTGAAGGTAGAAGGCCACGGCCTCTGAGGTGCAGAAGAACTTCCAGTTCGGATTTATCGCTACGCGCATCTCCTCGCACATGCGAAAGAAGTTTTCGATTGCGTTGCGGCTTGTGAAGATGAACGACTTGAATTCAATAATGGAGATCTTGTCTTTGCGAAATTCCGCAGCAGACACGCCCTTAACTTCAATGAAGGGGCGAAAGTCGAGTTTAATTTTGTGCTTTTCGGCCAGCTGTAGGTAGGGAACATTGCCAACTTGGGCCTCCGGCTGGGAGACCAAGATGCTTTTTACTTTGCGTTTGCGCTCAACCAATGATAGATCCATAACCATGGAATCGCTTCCAGGGCGCAAAGGTATGCAATTCTGAAGTATAAAGGCCCGGGTCCCAATGTTATATAAACATAAGCGGCTCTAGCTAAAGAGGTTAAATACAGGACTGCAAACGAAATTCCCAAGATGGCAAGGCTTAAATTTCGGTCCGGATCCTGACCTGCGACCCTCCACCAGGCAAAAGGCACTGCCAAGAGCAGCAAAACAGGCACTAGCACCATGCGAAATTGGTGGTAGGCCTGGTGGCTCCGTAGCGCGTTCCAGACGATGCCCGCCACACTGTGCACGATCCATGGGAGTACCAAGACCAGCCCAGAACGAAGCGGGTCCATTTGAAAACTCCAATAAAGCAAGCCGACTGCCAAGCCCATAGAAGCTAGCGTAATTGCGCTTCCCCATGCCAGGGGCCAGCCTTCAACCCAAAGCTGAACGCCCCAGCGAAGGGCCCGACGCCTGCCCTGCTGGTTGGGAACCCAAAGAAGGCCTATTGCCCACAGCCCCGACACGGCAAGGGCATACCACCACCAAGAAATGGGATTTAGGGGCTCTCCGAACATTGGGCTAAGTTAGCAGTGGC
>JABMNC010000007.1 GCA_013205365.1 Cryomorphaceae bacterium
GAGGTGATTGCCATTCATATTGACGATAGCATTCTCGACGAAGACGGCCGGCTTGACCAGGATCGACTCGATTTGGTAGGTCGTTTGGGCGGAGATTGGTACGTACGAGCCCATGGAGAAGCCCTCTTTGAGGTAGAGAAGCCCGTCACGACCCTGGGCATTGGGGTAGACGCCCTTCCGCGCAGCGTTAGGTTGTCGACGGTGCTCACGGGCAACGACCTCGGAAAGCTCGGAAACACTGAAATGCTGCCCCTGCAAATTGAAATTGAAGAATTCATGCAGCATCACCGCATTAACGCTATCTTTAGGCTTCATGTCGATCCAATTGAGCGCCGAGAGGCCCTGCACCTTTATGCCAAAGAGCAGCTCGAAAAGGGCAAAGTCCACAAGGCCTGGAAGGCCTTGCTGGTGGATCGTCTGAATACCCACAATACCGACACAGAATAACCCCCACTAATTAATTTTTCTATATATCCATGGAACTTTCCGGAACCATTAAAAAGCTTTTTGAGACCCAACAGGTCAGCCCAACTTTTCGCAAGCGCGAGGTAGTAATTGAAACCGATGAGAATTACCCGCAGGTAATTATGTGTGAATTCACTCAAGATCGTGCAGACATTCCATCTCGGTACAACGAGGGCGATAAAGTCACCGTTTCTATTAACATTCGCGGCCGCGAATGGACCAACCGCGAGGGCGAAACCCGCTACTTTGTGAGCATCCAAGGATGGCGCCTAGCCCCATGGGACGGCACCACTGCCGAACCCACAAGCGCACCCCGCTCTGACCGTGACGACCGCGGCGGAGACCGTGGAGACCGCGGAGGCAACTACGGCGGCGGCGGCGGAGACCGACGCAACCAAGGCGGCGGCGGTGGAGACCGACGCAACCAGGGCGGCAACTACGGCGGCGGCGGCGGAGACCGACGCAACCAAGGTGGCGGCGGAGACCCCATTGCTCGTGCCGCTTCGCAGCAGGCTCCGGGCTTTGATAAGTCCAACGACGACGACGATTTGCCATTTTGAACCCTTAGTTTCAAAGGCATAGAAGGCGACCCCGCGGGGTCGCCTTTTTTTATGCAAATGCACGACGCCAGCGCCGGGCCAATTGCATCAGATATAATCTCTGGTCCGTCTACTTCACTGCGCGCACGTCAAGCACGTCGCGCAGGGCCGTTCCAAGTACCTGAAAGGCGAGCACCAAGCTCGCCAAGGCGAGCCCAGGAATCAGCGCGAGGTGAGCCTGGCCGGTGAGCAGATAGGGGTAGTGATCGCGAATCATTCCGCCCCATGATGGCATTGGTGGCTGGGCTCCGAGGCCCAGAAAAGACAAGCCCGACTCGAGCAGAATTGCGCTTGCGAACTGGCTCGCAGCGAGCACAATGAGAGGAGCCAGCGTTTGCGGCATAATGTGCTTCCAAAGAATGCGTTGGTTGGAGTATCCTAGAACTTGGGCGGCTTGCACAAATTCTGAAGGCTTCCAAGCCTTTACCTGACCGCGGACCAGTCGCGCAACCTCAACCCAAGACGTGAGTCCGACCGCCACAAAAACCTGCCAAAATCCCTTGCCCAGAACGAAGCTGAGGGCCATGACCATGAGAAGCGAGGGTATGCTCCAAAACACTTGAATCAAAACCGATAGGGCGGAATCCACCGGCCCGCCGTAGAAGCCGGCCCAGGCCCCGATGGGAATGCCCACCAGCATGGCTATGCCTACCGCGATAAAGCCCACCGACAGCGAAACCCTTGAACCTAGAAGCAGGCGCCCCGTCATGTCGCGGCCGTAGCGGTCGGTTCCGAGCCAATGCATCACGCCGTCTGCTCCTCTGTGCTGCATGGGCTTTGCGCTCTCTGCGAGGTTCATGCTGTTAGCCCAAGGACTAGAGTCCGCACTAAAGGCGTAGGCGAAAACCGCTAAAAACAACCAAAGAAACAAGACTATTGCCCCGGTCCGGCCCAGCGGATTGCGCCAAAGCGCCGCCAACGTGGCCATTGCCTTCATTGCAGGTCTAGAAGCAAGCGCATGGACTCTACAACCGTCTGGTCCCGGCGAACTGCCCTTAACCATCGACGGTCTTCTTCGGCCTTCTCTGGCTTGCTCGCCGTAATCATTTTTGCGACGGTGGTATCGGTGCGCAAGCCGCTCAGGTCAAATCTTTTAATCGCCTCTGCGTCGGCCTTTCGGTCTGCGGCAAAGTCCGCCCAGGCAAGGGGAAGGCCCGTCTTGGACTGCTCGTCGCGCAAAAAGTTAGAGTACTCATTGACCAACTTGAACTCCGCCTTGTCGTTCACCCTGGCCTGAGTAGCTGCAATTGCAGCTTGGCGCTTGGGCGAAGCGGCCTGAGCCTTGAACACCGAAGGAGCAATGCGGTCAGAAGCCAAAGCAAAATCCAGCTCTCGCTCGCCATAAGGAATGTGCTGAAAAGCACTCGGAATGACCACGTCGCTGCGCACTCCGTCGAGCTGGGTAGTTCCACCGTTGACGCGATAGTACTTCTGAATGGTCAATTTAAAGGCACCCAGGGGTTGCTGGCTCGCATAATATGGACCTGCTGCGCGGTCAAAATCAAGCATATTTTGTACCGTGCCCTTGCCAAAGGTTTGCTTGCTGCCAACCACCACAGCCCGGCCGTAGTCTTGAAGGGCAGCCGCCACAATCTCTGAAGCCGAGGCCGTAGACTCGTCCACGAGAACTACCAGGGGTCCGTCCCATACAATTCCAGGAGTCGGATCGTCATAGGAACGCACGCGCTGCCCCTGAGTCTTGACCTGAACTACGGGGCCCTGGTCAATAAAATGACCGGCAATACCCACCGCGGCAGGCAGTGAACCGCCGCCGTTGCCCCGCAAATCAAAAATAATTCCGCGCGCGCCTGCAGCCTTAAGAGCCAAAAGCTCGTTGCGCACGTCTTCGGAACAATCGCGGTTGCTTTCATTAAAAAAGTCTACATAAAATTTGGGCAGTCGAATGTAGCCGATGCCGTCGCCCAAAAGCGCACTTCTAGCAAACGTTGCCTCCATCTCCACAATGTCGCGAACGATGGCAATAACCTTGTCGCTTCCCTCCTTTTTGCGCACCGTGAGGCGCACCTCCGTGCCTTTTTTGCCGCGGACCTTGGTCACCACCTTGTTCACGCGCATGCCCACCACGTCCTCGGATTCTGCACTGCCTTGACCCACCTTGAGCAACTTATCGCCCACCTCGAGCTCGCCTTGCCTCCAGCAGGCGCTGCCGGTAACAATGCTCGAAATAGTCACATACTCACCGTCCTGCTGAAGCTGGGCTCCAATCCCTTCGAGCTGACCAGTCATTTCGATTTCAAAGGCTTCCTGCTGCTGGGGCGGGAAGTACTGACTGTGCGGGTCAAAGGCCGAAGCATAGGCATTGATGAAGAAACCAAAATCGTCGGATCGATCCATGGACTCAAGCCCGTCGAACCACTCGTCGTGAATTTCCAACTCCTTGATGCGGGCCTCTGACTCGTTTTTAGCAAATTCCGGATGGCCGGGTAAAAAAGCCGAATTGACGCTGTCCTTCTTCTCATAAGCGCGGTCGTAGAGGCGATCCATTACCCGCGAGGTGAGGTAGTCCGCCCAAAAGCCGTCCATCGCAGTCGAATCCTTGACAAAACGCCGCTTCTCCGCGTCGGTCTCGAGAGTCCTAATAGTACTGTAATCCAATGGCTTAGCCAATAAACGGGTGAAGCGACGACGGGCCTCTTCACGCCTTTTAGTCCATAGTGCCGTACTTTCCTCAAAGAACTTCAAGTCTCCGCTCTTCAAGAAATCGTCAAGAAGGAGGCGGCTCTTGGCTAGAAAATCGTAGTCCGATTGGTAGAAAAAGCGCTTTTCGCCGTCGATGAGTTCGACGTAGGCGCTGAAAACGTCTTCGCTGAATTCATCGTTGATTTCGCGCGGCTGGTAGTGCACCCCCTGAAGGGCCTCGGTCACTAGACGCAAAATCAGGGATTCCTTCTCGGGGTTGTCGCTCTGAATTCGCTGGAATCCAAAGGCGGCCCCCGCAACCAAAATCAGCGCAGGGATAGTGTATTTCAAGTTGCGTGTCATAAAGAGTGAGCGAAGGTTCGCGATCATGAGCCCGAAAGTACACAATTCGTGCCGTGCACTTGCCATTGCAGGCCAAGTTGTCAGCCCCGACAAACAATAAGGACGGCACAGTGTTTGAATAAGTGGGAGCGCGACTTTAAACGACCAATAATTTCCTGTGAATCGAATTCTTCTCTGCCTCCTCTGCCTGCCTCTGGGCCTTGCCGCCCAGACCCGCAGTATTCTCGGAACCGTCGTGGACAATTCCAACGGAGAAGTCCTCACTGGAGTAGTGGTCGCCTGGGAGTCCCCTAGTAAAAAAACCAGTATTTTAACCAATACCTACGGCCTTTACAGCCTATCTATTCCTGCTGAAGCGGGCACCATTCGGGTGCAGATTTTGGGCTATACGCCCATCACGCAATCCATTAAAGCGGGCCGTGAGGCTATAAAACTCAACGTCCGCCTCAAAGAAGAGTCGTTTGAACTTGGTGAAGTCTCCGTGCAGGGGCAGCGCAAGCTCGACAACAACGTCAAAACGACCGAAATGTCGGTGAGCACCTTAAGCTCTAAAGAAATAAAAAAAATTCCGCAACTGCTGGGCGAAACAGACATTGTGCGCACCCTAACCCTACTGCCGGGGGTGAGTACCGTGGGCGAGGCCTCCAACGGATTTAACGTACGCGGGGGCAACGCAGACCAAAACTTGATTTTACTTGATGAGGCGCCCGTCTATTCCTCGTCGCACCTTTTTGGATTTTTTAGCATTTTTAATGCCGACGCGGTGCGAGACGTCACGCTATACAAGGGAGGCATGCCCTCCAACTACGGCGGACGGCTGTCGAGCGTGCTCGACGTGCGTCAAAAAGAAGGCAACAGCGAGCGGTTTGCTGCCCAAGGAGGAATAGGCCTGCTCAGCAGCCGTTTGACGGTCGAGGGGCCCTTGGTGAAGCAGAAAGCGAGCTTCATGGTCAGCGGTAGGCGGTCTTATTTTGATTTGTTTTTGCCCTACACCGGCAACCTAGAGCTTCAAAATACCAAAATTTACTTCTACGACCTCAACGCCAAAGTGAATGCAACCCTTAGCGACAAGGACCGGGTATTCGCCAGCATGTACTTTGGCCGCGACCAATTTGGCGCCCAGGATTTGTTTGACTTTGGCTGGGGCAACTGGACCTCCACGCTGCGATGGAACCGGATAGTCAACACCAAACTATTTTTTAATGCCACCGCAGTCTACTCCGACTACACCTATTCCTTGGGCACTCCCGACGACGCCGGTCCCTCGTTCAAGCTTGATTCACGCATACAGAACTCGGTAACCAACCTCGGCTGGACCTACTACGCTAACTCAAGGCACAAACTCGACTGGGGAGTGCAAAATACCTACTATGTTTTTTCGCCCGGCCAAATCAGTGGAGCTTTTGACATTGAGCTTCGCCAAGAATTCGCAACCGAGCCTGCCATCTTTGTAAGTGACGACATCAAAGTAACCGAGAAACTCAGCATCACAGCCGGCCTGCGCTACAGCGGCTTTGCCAATCTGGGTAAGCGCCGGGTATTTTCTTATGCGGACCCCCTCTACCCTAGCCCTACCTCCATCACCGACACTGCCTTCTTTGCAAGCGGTGAAATCGTCAAGTCTTTTGTGAATTTGGGCGGACTTGAGCCTCGCTTTGCCCTTAATTACGAGATCGGACCCAAGTCGTCGCTCAAGGCGAGCTACAACCGCTCCCGGCAGTACATCCACCTAATCTCCAACAACACCACTGCCACGCCGGTGAACGTTTGGCGGCCGGCCGGCCCCTACATTGACCCTGCCACCGTAGACCAAATTGCACTGGGCGCCGTGCGCAACTTCAACGACGACAACGGAATCCGCATCAGTTGGGAGGCCTACTACAAGTCCTTTCAAAACCTAGTAGACTACCGCGACGGCGCAGACCTCGTCTTCACCGACGACATTGAAACCGAACTGCTCTCGGGCAGCGGGCGAGCCTACGGCACCGAACTGCTCCTTGAGAAGAAAACCGGCAAACTAACGGGTTGGATTGGCTACTCCTTGGGGCGGACCGAACGCCTCGTGGACGGGCCCACGCGCATTACCCGCATTAATAACGGCGAATGGTACCCTGCCAATTGGGATAAACTACACGACATAAGCGTGGTTTTCACCTGGACCATGAGCAAAAAATGGGATCTGGGCGGAACCTGGATCTACCAATCAGGCCGCCCCATAACCTACCCCGACGCGCGCGGCGAATTTGAGGGCATCTACTACCCCGTGTACACCAACCGAAACGCAGCGCGAACTCCAGCTACCCACCGACTTGACCTGTCCTTCACCCGGAGCGTGGGCAAACGAGCCAGTTGGAACTTTGGGGTTTACAACGCCTACGGCCGCCGCAATCCCTACAGCATCTTCTTTAGGGCGGACTTTGAAAACCCAACCAACGTATCTGCCTACCGCCTGAGCATTTTTGGCTCTGCAGTACCCTTCTTCACCTATAACTTCTCCCTTTAATGAGTAACCTGCGCCACCTTCGCCTGCTTGTGCCCCTCGCCTTGGCTGCTTCCCTAGCCAGCTGCCAGGATATTATTGAAGTTGACCTGCCCGAGGGCGAAACCCGTCTTATTGTAAACGGTCGCGTCACCGACCGAGACTCCGTGCGGGTCGACGTAACGTGGAGCGTACCCTACCTGAATACCAACCCCAACGAGCCCGTGACCGATGCCTTAGTCCTGGTATATGAAGACGGTCTGCTTGCTGACACCCTAATCCATCGGGGCGAAGGGCGATACATGGCTGACTTTCAAGGCGAAGTAGGACGCAGCTACCGCGTAATGGTCAGCGTCCCCGAGCGCGAAGGCTACCCGAGCGGAACCTGGACCTCAGCCGCAGAAACCATCAACCGCTGCAACGACGCAGACTCCATCTACTCCGAGTATTTGCCGCGCGCTCCATTCCAGCGCGAGGGTCGCTACGTATTCATCCATTGGGCTGAAACTCCGGGGCGCGGAGACCACTACCGAGTTCGCGTCTTTCGCAACGATACCCTGAAAAATCAGACCTTTGATTTGACTCTGTTTAACGACGACTTCAACGACGGCTTTGTTTTTCCGAGCCCTCCCAATATTCCGCCCATACAGATTGCAGGGCCAGACTCCGTAGGCGTCAAGTACTTGGTCGAACTCGGGAGCATAAGCATGGGCCTTTTTGGATACCTCAATCTGCTGCGCGAGCAAACGCTACAGGTTGGCGGGCTCTTTGACCCCCCTCCGGCTCCAATTATCGGCAATATTTACCGAGAAGGCGACGAGAACGACTACGCCCTGGGCTACTTCTATGCCAGCGCAATCCGCACCGCCGAGGTGGTCATCACCAACTAGGTCTTTGCCTTAGAGGCTTGGGGCTTTAACTGCCTGTGGTCCTCGATTCATAAATGCTGCTGCGCACTCAAAATAAACCTTTTAGCTTTCTACCTTTACCCCATGGACAAAATTAACCCCGGCCACTGGACTCGTGCTTTTTTTGATCAAACCGGACTAAACGACCCGTGGATCACTATTCTTACCGTGCTGGCCGATCTAGGCGCCTTGCTAGTAATAAGTTTTTTGGCAGACATTTTTGTGCGCAAAATCGTGGTTGCCATCATTCATGCAGTCGTTAAGCGCAGCAAAGCAACCTGGGACGACTACTTCTTTAAGGAACGAGTTTTTCATGCCCTCGCGCACCTAATACCAACACTAATCATTCGGACCTTCCTTCCGATAGTCTTTCAAGACCTCCCAAAATGGGTTGCACCCCTTGACAAGTTCTTAGTTCTCGTGCTCATCTACCAATTTGTTGTGGTGGTTACAAGGGCCGCGCGCGCCGCAGCTCATGTAGTCGAAGAACTTGAAACGTTCAAAGACAAACCCCTGCAGACCCTGCTCTCGGTAACCATCTTTTTATCATGGTTGATTGGTAGCCTTGCCATAGTATCGGTGCTAACCAGCACTTCGCTCGCCAGCATCCTGGGGGCTCTCGCAGGCGCTACGGCCATCTTCGTCCTAATTTTTCAAGACGCCATTAACGGACTTTTGGCAAACTTTCAAATCGTTCTCTATGACTTAGTCAAAAAAGGCGACTGGATCACCTTTGAGAAGTTTGGAGTAGACGGCGATGTCGTCAGCATCGACCTTACTACCGTCAAAGTCAAGAACTTTGACAATACCATTTCCTCCATACCGTCCAAGGCATTTGTAACGGACTCCTTCGTAAACTGGCGCGGAATGCGCCTCGCCAAGGTTCGTCGCGTCAAGCGGAGCATGGTCATTGACCTCGAGAGCGTGGCATTTTTAACCGACGCAGACCTTGTGAGACTGCGCAAAATACAGAGGGTAAATGCCTACCTCGACGCGCGCGAACTTGAAATTGCGGAATACAACCAAAAACTTGGCGCCGACAAAAGCTCGCCGGTTAATGGGCGCCACCTAACTAACCTAGGCGTATTCCGAGCCTATGCGGAATCCTATTTGGCGGAACATCCAAGGGTATCGAACAAGCACAGCATAATGGTGCGCCAACTGGCCATTAGCGGCGAAGGAATTCCGCTTGAAATTTATTGCTTCGCCAACACCATTGCCTTTGAAGAGTTTGAGTCCATCGCGGCCGACCTATTTGATCATTTGATCGCAGCAGTTCCAAGCTTTGGAATTCAGCTCTATCAGGCCCCCACTGCGCAAAGCATGCGCGGGGGAGTCCCCTCTAAATGAGTCAGTCTGAACGAATTCTTGGCATTGACCCCGGTACCGTGGTCATGGGATTCGGTGTCGTCGATCGAGTCGGGAGCCAACTAAGGCTGGTCGATCTGGGCAGTGTCAAGTTTCAGGCCAGCAAGGATTCCGTGCAGCGCCTTGGAGATATTTTAAAGGCCGTCGAGCAGCTGCTGGATCAGTTCCAGCCCAACTCCCTGGCGGTAGAAGCGCCTTTTTTTGGTAAAAATGTGCAGTCCATGCTTAAACTTGGTCGCGCACAAGGGGTCATTCTCAGTGCCGGCCTACGGCGCGGACTCTCCGTAGCCGAATACTCTCCAGCGGTGGTTAAACGACGGATTTCAGGCCGCGGTGCTGCATCTAAGGAGCAGCTTTCGGGCTTTCTCCATTCCATGTTTACCATACCCGACGACCCCAAGCGACTGCTCGATGCGACCGATGCCCTAGCCGTTGCGGCCTGCCACGCGCTAACCCTGGATCGAGCAGAAATCCTAACCGACGCAGGAGCCCCTATTGCCGCAAAGAAGTCCAAGGCCAAGGGTAGAAACGCCTGGTCCCAGTTCCTGGCCCAAAACCCCGACCGAAGCGTCTAACTCCAGGGATTCATCGCAGGCCCCCTGCAGTCCTGCGTTAACCATTTCGCCCCTTGAGGCATAAAAAAACCCGGCCTAGGCCGGGTTCCGTACTTCAAACAAAGAGTACCCTTAGTGGCTAACCACCAAGTTGGCTCGAAGATCGCCGTTGACGCCGGGTGCTACCACCACATAGGCACCGCTAGGCAAACTGCTCACATCAATGACCATTTCACCATTGACCACAGAAGCCTGCGCTTTCTGAAGAACCACGGCTCCGGTCATATCATAAACTGAAATACCTGCAGCGGGCTCAAAACCATTGAGCTTCAAGTAAACCAGGTGCCGCGAAGGGTTGGGGTAAACCAGGGCATCCACCACAATCTCCTCAGGAACACCGATGAAGCTTTGCTCCATAATTAACTGGAACGTTGGAATCCTACCACTGCTGAATCCACCGGTAAACCACGAATTGTCAACACGTATCATCTCTCGAGGCTGCTCCCCGGCAGTCAGGTCGTTGAGTTGGTAGGCTGGACCATAGGAGTGGTTAATGAAAATGGATTGGTCCGAAGTGTTGAGGGAAATGATGTACCGCATGTTATCATCAAGTTCGATTGGATCATCAAACAATTGCGTCACCATGGAATCCTGAGCATCAGAGTTGTAGGTGTAGGTCTCCACTGCCAAAGGCGAGGTGTTGGTTACTTTACAATTTGTATCAACTATGTCAGTAAAGCTATCAAGCCACTCGTCTACCGCAACATCTATTGTGCGTCCTGTAAGACTATCGGGAGCACTAGTAAAGCATGCGAAGCGCACGCCTTTAAGCAGCATGCGGCTTGCTTGGGGGTGCCGGAAGTGGATTCCTGTCGCCCAAGACGATGTGAAACTGGCCGATTTAATAGAGTTATTGTCTACTGGTAGCAGCGTTGTTGGATTTACCCTCGCATAACTAAAGAGGCTGTCGTTGATTACCGCGGCAAAATCAATGTTGTTGTCTAAGGGGAAGGACTCGTTGGCGACGTTGACGTTGTAATTCACCTCATAGGCACCAAGGGGGTAGCCATTGAGCTGGAAGGGCGGGAAGCTGATGTAGCTCGAATCGCCGGCATTCATGGAGAACGACGACGTAGACATCGTGTAAAGCGTAGTTCCACCGCGCTTCACCGTAACGTTGGCAATTACATTGCTTTGGTTTGCCGAACCGTCGTTGCGCGCCCAGAAACCAAGCTTCATTTTAAAGTCGCTGGAATCTTGTGCCAATAGGGCCGGAACCGCAAGAGCGGGAGGGTACATAGCCTCAGTTGGCGAAATACTCATGTCGTTGGGGAAGGCGCCAATTTTATTGCCCAAAAAGGCAACCACCGTTTGCCCGCCCTCAATGGCAAGCCTTAGCATGTCGCCATCAGGCCTTGCTATCATGGCAAAGGGGATGGTAGTCAAAGCGCCATAGGCTCCTGGCCCTGCGTTCAGTTGGGCATTGTCTCTGTTGTACAAAATAACCGCGCGCGCGCCAGCCATTTCGGCGAGGTAGACCTTTAGACCAAACTCACAGGTGCCACGCGAAATCAGAACGATTTTGCCTGCGAGGCGGTTGGTCTGCCATGCTGAGGTGGTATCAAGATTGCATCCCTCGTACTTGAGAGGAATACCTGGGTAGGCATTGCCTGTATTGGGGTCAGTACCGACTACAGTGTTTACGCCTGCCGTGCTGTCGTCCATGACTACTACCGTATCCAAAACGGCGTCCGCTGGGTTAAGAAGGTCGGCAAGTCCCCAACCCGTTGCGTTACCGTTGTTGGTATGGGTCAAACCACCCTGAATGGAACTTGGTGACATTATGTTGAGCACCACCTGAGCATTTACCCCTACAGCCGAGGCAAGCATCAGAGCAAAAATGAGTAAATTTCTTTTCATCGAAGTTGTGTTTTATAATTAGGTTGTCCCTAAGTTATAAAATATTTATAATCCCTAAGCATCAGGGGATCAAAAAATTAAAGAGACTCCACCAAGATGGCTTCGCGGAGTCTTCTCGCAATACCTTCTAATTCAAGACTATCGAGCTGCAGTTTGGGATTCGCAAAATTCAAATCAGCCTCTGACCTCAGGGGAACGACGTGAACGTGGGCGTGCGGCACTTCAAATCCAAGAACGGTCAAACCAATTCTCGTACAAGGAACCACAGCCTTTTGGGCCTCTGCCACAGCGCGGACCAGGTCAAACACAGCCTGATAATCTTCCGAATCCAAATCAAAGATGCTGTCGACCTCTGCCTTGGGGACCACCAAAGTATGACCCTCGGTGAGGGGGCGAATGTCCAAAAATGCAATGGCACGGTCTGTTTCAGCAACCCTATGGCAGGGAATCTCCCCTGCAATAATCCTAGAAAAAATACTTGCCATACTTAGCGTTCAATCGAAACAACCTCAAGACTCATAAGTCCGCTCGGAATTTGAATTTCAGCAACTTCTCCTACCGCCTTGCCCAAGAGGCCTTTGCCGATTGGGGAATTTACCGAGATTTTTCCCGACTTTAAATCGGCCTCCTGCTCGCTTACCAGGGTATAGGTCATCGTCGCAGAAGTCTGGGGATTGCGCACTTTGACTTTAGACAAAATAAGGACCTTGGTCGCATCCAATTGGGACTCATCTACAATCCGGGCATTGGCAACCAACTCCTCCATGCGGGCAATCTTCATCTCCAGCATGCCCTGAGCTTCTTTAGCGGCATCGTACTCTGCATTCTCACTGAGGTCTCCCTTATCTCGCGCCTCTGCAATCTGCCCAGAAACGCGCGGACGCTCCACACTGCGCAAGTGTTCAAGCTCTTCTTTTAGCTTCTTAAAGCCCTCTGGGGTGTAGTATGAAAGCGACATTCGTTATTGGTTTTAAGCAACAAAGACCCCCGACAGGGAGTCTTCATGGCTGCAAAGTACTCGATTTTACAATACGATGGCCGTTCCAACAGTGTGAATTCCGCCAAATGCGGAATTCGTCATGCGGTAGGCATAGCTCAAATCCAACTTCCCGTCTCCCATCGGAAGATTGAACGTGAACCCTGCTGCGGGGCCTGTTATCGCCTCTGACCTCAAGCCATCAAAACGATTGTCGAACTGAGCCCAACTTGCGCGTAGCGCAAACAGCTCCTTATAAGCGTACTCGGCACCAACGGTGAATTGATCCTTCTTGAAGGAATTCGAAATAAAGTTGCCCGCCACGGTGATTTTGTGCCCTTCAACAAGGTCAAATCCCTTGCTGGCTCCAATCGCAAGCTGGGTAGGCAGCTCAAAATCCTCGGAACGGTTCTGAAAACTATTGGTATAAAGCCCCGTTGGAACCGGCAGCACAATGCTCAAGCCGTCTCCACGGTAGGAGAAGGAAGGGCCTATGTTGCGCATGGTAATTCCAAAAGAAAAATCCTTGACGTTGGTAGGTATGTACTGAACTCCAGCGTCGAAGCATACTCCTGTCGCACTCAAATTATTTACCGCAGAGTTATACATCTTGATGTTAATTCCACCAAAAATGCTTTGCGTAAACTTCTTGGCGTAGGCAAGGCCAATTACCGTAGCTGAGGGTCTGTAGCTGCCTAAGCCCCCGTCGGGTTGGTCCTCGGTGGTAACCTCAATGTCTCCGTAGTTCATGTTGGTTATGTGGATGCCCATCATGCCACCATTGCCCGTGGGAGTTACAAGGCTCCCTGCATTGAGCGTTATTCCACTGCCCATCAACCATTGGGTGTTTGCGAATCCGACCTGCATTCCGTCGATACGAGCAATGCCCGCAACGTTGCCATACAGACCTTCAAAGCCCCTCACATTGGCTGTATTGCCCTCTCCCCAGCCCGCAGTGCGTGCCCAAGGGTTAACAAGGAGTTCTGATGCGCCCGCAGAACCCGAACGAACCGGATTACCAGCAAAGGCCGACAGGGCAGCCAAAAGGGCGGAGGTAAATACAATATTTTTCATAATTCCTTAATTCTTAGAAGCCAGTTGGGTTGAACGGACGCATGGTTCCAAACCACTTAACAATGGTCTGCCCGATGCCTGGAGCATCAATGTGTATTAGGTAGACCCCGCTCGCAATAGGCACTTGGTAGTTATTGGTCAGATCCCAATAGATCCAAGTATCCGAGTTGTCCTTGCGCAAGGTCCGCACAAGGGCGCCTTCGGTAGTATAAATAGACATCGTGCAACGCGGCGGCAGATTGGTAATCTTGACGCGATTCTCGTTTTGTGACGTCTCGTACTGACTCAAGCTGAAGTATGGATTAGGAACCACGCGCACCGTTGCCAGTGCGTTTTTAGCCGTTGCAGAATCCCCCGTTACCGTGGCTGCATTGGCAGTGCTAAACAAGTACTTCGGATTGCCAGTATTCGAGTTGTCGGTCACATAGCGCTCATAGGGGCGAGCCATGCGAATTTTAACTCGAGTAAAGGATGGAAGACCGTTGGGAGAAGTCGTAGGCTCGTAGAGATTAGCACCCTCAAAACGATTCTCCATCAAGGGAATCGAAGTCCACATGATCGACTTAGCCACACGGGTACGACTCAAAATATTCCCCATGTTTTTAAAGTCGTTGAACAAGGGGTGGTTCGCTTCATCAGGGCCAGCATAATCCATGGCAGTTCGGGATAATCCCTGCTGTAGGTATGGACCCAGGATGTACAAATTGTGCTGCCCGCCAAAGCGATAGCCTCCTGTAACCGGATCTGGAATTCTACTATTGACTCGACTTGTTGGATTAAACAGCATGTCGTTACCGCGGTCTGCTATCATCCAGCTGTTTTCGCCAAAAGCGATGTTCAAACGAGTTCCCGTCTCCAAATCAATGGCATAACCAGGGAACCAAGACCAACCCGTAGTTACCGTGCTTCGTACAAGCTCCCCGTTCACGAGATCCCATCCTAAATCAGAACGCAACCTCCACTTACCGGTGCCGCCGGCCGTTAATGCAGGGTCCTCACCCATCTCAAATACAGGAACGCGCGTCCATTTAGTCCGGTCGTCAGTGAAGACTATATCAACACTGTGCAATTCAGCAGGACTCATGCGAGAAGTAAAGGCATTCATCGTGGAGTCCGCTGGACCCATGCCCAAATGGTTAAGGGATCCCGGCTTTCTGCTCAGGTAGCTTGAATAGGCAAATGGACCCCAGGTTCCGCCCACAATAGTGGCAAAACGTGCCTTGTCGTCCCCGGGGAAGTCCCTATAAAGCGAACCGGGAAGGGTGGTAACCGCATTATTACCACAAAGCAACCAGTTGCTTGGCGAATAACTTGCATCGTCTACTACCCCAGTTAGCCAAGGCTTAGTGGCGTCGGTATAGGTCACTTCGCTTCCAAGAATTCCGTTGTTTCGGGCATTGTCAATATCGTTGCCTGGAGCAATTTGATTTCTTAAATCGATGGAAATTCCTAATTCTGGCACAATTTGCTCGGCTAAGAACGAGATGGATCTTGAAGACGTAGCCACAATATCCTGGTTCTCGTCTTCAATCCGCCAAGTAGCGTTATTGTTTATTCCGCTAAAAATCATGGTGTAGTTACCTGCCTTAACAGCGAGGGGATCAACCACCTTAATGTTTACCGGGCCGCTGCCAGCCTTATAAACCAAATTGTCGAGGCGAAAGTTGGTCACAATCTCGTTCTCTGAATCTTCAGAAATTTCTAGATTGGTTCCGCCATTGCCCATTCCCTCAATACGAGTGATTATTGGAGCATCGCCATACTTTGCACGCTGAATGGTACCGTTGCTTTCGGCAGAAACCTGGTGGGGTATGCCGGTGTACTTCTTCACGTTGTTCCGGCCCGATAAGAAGGGACGACGCTGACCTCCTGGCGTAAGAACCTGGTCGAACTTCTCGTATTCGTTATTGGAGTATGCCACAACCGAGAAGTAGTATTCACGGTGATTCACGAGTCGGCGGTCGGTGCCTGTCGCAAAGGCATCTTCCGTAACATGGTAGGTCATCTTAATCCCGTCGTTCGCTACCTTGACCGTCATATCCTGGGGCACTATGAGTTCAAGGTCCGGATTAAGCTCCCAATTGATGAGGCGTCCAACGCTGTTCTTGAGGTCGGACTGAGCAATCAAACGAGCCTGGCTTGGATCGTAGCGATCTGCCATAGAAACGATCGCGTTCTTGAGCTGGTAAATCTGAAACCCTTCGAATTTGTAGGTGTTGTTAGCAGCTTGAATTAATGGATCGATCTCTTGGTAGTCAAGCTCGTCGTTATTCGAGCCTTCTCGGTAAGAAAGCATCAGCACCACCGAGCGATCGAGTTCTTGAATGTCGATATCTGGAGCATCCGGACCATTTAAGATCTGGAAGCAGTTGTCGAATAGGCTTTGAGCTTTATCGTCCGCTATAATTACCCGCTCGACCGAGAACAAAGGTCCTGGATCGTTGGTGTTGCGGGCCCAAACAGCCCCAGTGGTAATGAAATTGAGTGCACCCGGAGCAAGCGAGAATGGGCCTGCGTTGTGCAGGCCACGCTTGTCTTGACGGTTGTCGGGAGACTCAAACCAATTCTGAGGAGTTATAGGCGCAGTGACACCCGTGGTGTCATAACTGTTACCCGGATAGGCAAAAAGAGTGGCAAGGCCTGTTCCGTCTGGAGTAAAGCCATCGCCGTTACCCGTGCAGCCAGGACCGCATGGGGTCTCAACGACCACAGGGTTTCCATTTCTCCAACGGGTTTGCATGTAGTTGTAAAACTCCGCAGCATTGCTTGGATTGCCCGAGAAGTTTGAGCCCGTATTGTTGTAGTACATGAATCCCGACATAATAATGCGTTCGTTTACTCCCGTCACCGGATTCTCTGAGATGCATACTCCGCTTTCATTGCGTACTCCGTCGATGCAGCCGTCGCGGTCGTTGTCTCTGCCGTCAAAGTAGTCGGCAAACGGACCCTGAAAGAAGTCAAAACCAATCGCAGGAGGATTCACTCCATAGCCAATAGGGCCTTCATCATCAATGTCTGCATTGTACACAAAACCGAGGCCACGTGGAATATCAGAACCGATAATGTCGTCTAGGTAGTTACCGAGATCGGCGTCAAACCAGGTCGAGAAGTAGGTATTGGTCAGGCGAAAGGTTGACTTATTGATAATACGGTAGTTGTTGAAGGTCATGTTATTGATTTCGTCGTTCGTGGCAAAGGCAAAAGCCTGCGAACGAATCTCGAAGCCCATAGCCCCCGCGTTGGTCTCGGTATGCACGTTACCGCGGTCGTTGTAAACCCACCAAATCGTTTGGTCACCGTAAAGCACATCGGTCTCCTTTTGGCGGCAATCATAGGCGCGATCTAGGTCATAGGCCGGATAGTCTTCGTTGTAGTCGTACCGTCCGTCTCCGTCTAAGTCGATAAAGGGAGCCAAGGTGTAGGGCAACTCTGCATCCACTCCATGGGCAGGCCAAAACTTCACGATATCAGGAATGCTGCCTTCGTAGCCAGGAAATTTAGTGCCTACGTCGCAATCGGGATCGTTCTTGCAAAAGAGCCATCCGCGGTGCAATTCAACCTGCTCACGGGTAATAATCCAGTGGCGGTCGTACTTGTCGCAGACGTCCTTAGTAACCGAAGCTAGTCCGTCGGTAGAAAGGGGTCCGGGCCAAAAGTCGTTTCCACTACTCCGGTAGGTCATGGCCGCAAGCTTGAGCTGATTGCCCTCGTCAAGCCCACCAAGCCAAAGAGAACCTGCAAACATGGAGTGGCGATTGCTTCCCTTGGGGACCTCATAGCGTGCCGTGTTCAGGTCCCACCACATGTCGCCTCCACCCAAAATTGTAGTACGTACGTTGTTAATATTTAGGTCGGACTGTGCACGCGATGGCTGACAAAGCTCCTCCACAGTTTTGTTGGAGCGCGTTTTCTTGCCTGAAGTAGTACCAATGTCTTCGCGAGCCATTGCCGTGAAGCCAAGGACTAGGGCGGCTAAGGGTAAAAAAATCTTGTTCATAGCTTATTAAATACAGTATTAAAGTCCGAGGCGCACTCCCAAACGAATCAAGCGCGGAGTCGAGAAGTTGGTAGGATTAACCATTCTGATGGCATACAAATCAGAGAACGCCTGGGCATTTGCGGTAAAGGCAATGGCCTGTTGGCCTTGGGGGGAAGATAGGAATCCGTCGTCATCGGGTGAACCGGTATAGGGGTATATGCTCAGAACATTGGCGGCATTCAATAGGTTCAGCACTTGAACATAAAGCTCAAAGTTGTTTTTACCCTTGTTGTAGTACCAAACCTTGTTGGCAGTCAAATCAAATCGCAGCTGCCATGGCAAGCGAGAGCCGTTCAACAGACCTACCACGGGAGTAGCGGACTCTGTTAGTGAATAGGACCTTACCCTCCTCGAGTAGGGGAAGCCCGACCCCGCCGTCGCCAACAAATTCAACCCGGCGTTTTCAAGAACCTTTAACTTACCCCACACTGGGCCATTGTAGTCTTGACCCTGACCGTAGCGGAAGTCAATATTGCCCGAAAGATTGTGGCGCTGGTCATAGTCTAGGGGAACAATGTAGCGGATGTTCGGTAGGCCCGTTCGTGCTAGCGAAAGGCCGGATTCTGCTCCCGAACCCGTGCCGTCGGCAAAGGTTAAAGAATACTGGGCGTTAACTTGAACATTGCCTACTCGACGCAAGTCATACTGAAAACTAAATCCCTTAGATGTGGTAAAGTCTCGGTTGCCGTAGGTTACATAGGTTGCTGGGTACGCCTCCGTTACAGAAACGGTCTGAATTAGGTCACGGTACTCGCGGTAGAACGCATTAATTTTTAAGGCACTGCGGTCGGTCAACTTCTGGCGGAATCCGATCTCGTACTCCGTCTGCTTTTGCGGAAGCAACTCAGGATTGTCTATTGTTGCTGCATTACCAAACACAAGATTCTGGTAATCAAATGGATTGAAGCGAGATTGAGCAGACGACGGACGCTGCACCAAAAGATCGTAGTGCGCAAAGAACTCCGCGACGTCTGAAATCGGGAATTGGAAGGAGATACGAGGGCTAACCGTAACCTGTGGACGGTAGTCCCGGAACGACCGCTCGCTTAATACTGGCGAATTTGGGTTTTGCGGATCAGAAAAAACTTCTTCAAAAATCCAAGGCTTGGCTTGACCGCCTGAAGCGTTGGCAATAATGGTTGGGTTGGACTGCGGCGAGCCGTCGGCATTAAACCAATCAAAGCCGTCGCGATAGCCGACAATCCGCTTCGGATTCTTAATGTCGTCTACGTAAACCATATAGTCGTCGCCCATGGAGACGGGAATATCACTGCCCTCAAGCCCGCCACGCGCAACCACATCGGCAACCGTGTGGGCCGCAAAAAGCGAGAACGGATCGCGCAGCGCTGGCTGGTTGGCGTCGTAGCGATCCACGCGAACCCCTACGTTAAAAAACAAATCCTCAAACGTGAACTGGTCTTGGATGTAGCCGGCCATATAAATGGGTTGAAAGGCTCGAACCGGATAGGTGCGATTTCCTTGGGCATCGGTCGCGCGGAAGAAATCCGAAAGTGTAGGATTCCCTGGCTGCAGGTTGCCCATGTAGTCGTAGCCAAAATAGCTGACGTAGGCATTACCACCCGGATTGACTAATTCTTGAGCAGAAAAAAGAGCAAGGCCGCCGTATCGAGCGAAATCGTCGGGCGAAATATTGTCTATGTCAAGCAGGCGCTGGTCCTTGCCGTCAGGATCCCAACCCAATTTGGTCCGCAGGTTGCGGTCAAAGGCACGAGGCTTAGTCAAGTCAATGGCGCGATTGTAGAAGATGGTATCCTGAAATACTCCGTCGCGGTAGATTAGAATAGGGTTATCTAAATCGAGTTCGCGCATGTGGTCGTTCTGGAGGTTGCGCATTACCGTCCATAGTGCCGCCGAGGAGACACCAAAGCTTCGGTCAAATCGCTGCTCGTACTCCAAACCGGCTATTAGGGAATGGCCCTTGATGTCGAAGTTGGTCGAAGCCGTGATGCGGTACTGCTCGTTTTGGCTGTAGTTATAGCCAGACTGCACCGCTCCCACATTGCCAAAAAGCCCGTAGGCATCGCTTGGACCTTGGCCGTTGAGAATCCCGCCACCTTGCTGAATGTTGACCAGGTTAAAGGCGTTATTGCCGATTAGGCCGCTGTTGACCAAATTAAAGTAAGACTGGGTATAGGCTCCCAATTGCGGATTATAGATGGACGGGACAAATGCGATGCCGGTATCGACGTCAAGAATTTTGCGCCAAGCTGAAATGCCTGTTTGGGGATCCGCTCCGAAACCGAATAGCCCAAGGCGACCGGTCTCAAAATTGCCCACATGGCCGTAGCGAAAAATGTTTTCGCCGTGATTGGGGTCAAAATTCTTGAAATTATTAACCGTGTAGTCCGCCTGAATGGTGTAGTAGGCATTCTTGATCAGGCCTTTGTCGTCTCCACTGCCAAACTGTTGGGTGAAACGCACATAAGCCGAAAGGTCTCTTTGGTTGGAGGCTCCGTTGTTCTCGTAGTTCAACAGAGAATGGAAGAAGCTGCCGTTGCGTCCGTCGGAATAAAAAACGCGTCCGCCCAGCACAAGATTGGTCTTCTTGCTTGTTTTAAAATTAATGTTGCCCGTGGCCCGAAACACGCTACCAGCAACGTTTAGGCGGGCCGGAATTACCTCAAAATCTTCGGAGCTCAACAGTTCAGCACGGCGAATAGTACCAAGCCCAGTTGCGGTAGGAACCAATGGATTAGCCTTTAAGTCTGCGAGCACATCGTCTTTAACCTTATACACCGGGGTTGCATAGGGCCTGCCCACACCGGTATTGCTGAATTCCGTGGCCAAAAGAAAACCGATAAGAGGAATGGTTTTAGCCTTATTAAAGAGAAGGGGGCCGCCAAGGGTCAAACCAGCAAGATTGTAGTTGTTGCGGTCGAAGAGCTCTGAGGTAACGTATTCCACGGTACCGAAGTAGCGCGGACTTGGTCCTTTGGTCGTAGTAGAAATAACACCACCGGTCACGTCACCGTACTGGGCGGGAACGCCACCAGTAATAACCTCCGTAGATTGAATGGCCTCGCGAGGAAGGTTGATGTCTCCCCGCATTTTAACTCCGTCCACAAAAACTACGTTGGCATCGCCACGTCCCCCGCGAAAGAACACGCCTCCACTGCGCTCGTCCTGAACGACGCTGGCGGTTTGGGCAAGAACTGCGTTGACTCCCCGACCAGCGAGGTTACGAATTTGCTCGGCACCAAAACTTTGGGCGGTACGACCCTTCTCAATAAGTGGGGCCTCGTACTTCGCTATGACATCCACTACGCCTAACTCCACGTTCGAGGAAGCAAGAGCAAATTTTAATTCGGTCGGGCGACCTGGATTGATTTCAACTCCGGTAAAGGTCATGGCATTGTAGCCAAACATTTCACAAACCACGGTGTAGGTGCCGGGCTGAATTGGGTTGATGTTGTAGTTACCATCAAAGTCAGAAGCTCCTGAGGTCACTTTAAATTGACCGGATTTGACCGTTATAATTGCTTGAACAAGCTCCTCTCCGGACTTCTTGTCTTTGACTGTTCCACGCAAGGAACCGGGACGGGCTTGTCCCCAAACGAGAGTAGAGGCTCCGAAAATCAGCACTAATAAGGCGTAGCGTAGGCGCATAAGCAAGACTTTAACATTGGATTCTTAGTGAACCAACACGCTAAAATAACCAAGAATTAATCTTGAGCGGCATCTAAAACGTAGGTTTGCATGTGGAATTGCAAAAAATTTATTCATATGCACTGCTGACGGTCGGATTAATCGCATGCGACAGTCCGAGCAACCGGCACCCGGTACCCTATGTTTTTTTGAACGAAACGGTATTTATAAACAGTCCTTCAGCCTTTGACCTACAGTTTGTTGGCGGCACCTACCTGCGCAGCGACTGGGGACACGGAGGCCTAGTCGTGTACCGAAGAACCAACTTTGGCGACGCCAACGATTTTGGAGCCTACGACCTGCGATGCCCCAACCACCTGTCTTTGCCCTGTGGAGCTTCTACGCTAAAAGACGGTTTGTATGCGGAATGCGCCTGCGACGGCCAGCGATTCCTACTCTTTGACGGAAGTGCCACTAGCGGGCAAACTACCTGGGGATTGCTCCCCTACCAGGTTCAGTTCGACGGAGTCTCCCTGCAGATCAGCAACCTCTAACTAGGCTACGCTCAGGCGCTTGAGGTGCCTAACGTGGGCGTTCAAGGCGTCTGCAAACGTGCGGAACTCTTGGTACTGAACATTAAACTCCGCACAGGTGTCTTTGACAATGCGCGAAATGGCGGGGTAGTGCACGTGGCTAATCCTTGGAAAGAGATGGTGCTCCACCTGGTAGTTGAGTCCGCCCAAAAGCCAAGTTAGCGTGCGGCTACGAGTGGCAAAGTTCGCGGTAGTCTGAAGCTGGTGCACGGCCCACTCGGACTCTATGTTGGTAGGGTTTAGGGCATCAGACTGCTTGAAGCTCACTCCCTCGACCACGTGGGCCAACTGAAAAACGATGCTCAAAGAAAAACCAGTGATAAAGGTCATCAGAAGGAAGCCGAACAACCAAGGCAGAAAACCAATAAAGTAAATCGGCAAAACCACGACCATGGTAATGTGAGTAACCTTCCAAAACCAGAAACCAAGATGCTCGGCAGTGGTGAATTTGCGAATGGGCACGTCTCCAACCTTACCCGAGAAGTACTTCTTGAAGTCGGTGAAGGCCAACCAATAAATGTAGAGAAGGCTGTAAAGCAGCGGCCAATAGTAGTGCTGCATGCGGTGTATGCTTTTATGAGTCTGGGAGTCGGCCATGCGAATCATTCCACCGGCCTCAATGTCGTCGTCAATACCGTCGATGTTGGTGAAGGTGTGGTGAATGGCGTTGTGCTTGTTCTTCCAAAGGGCCACGCTTGCGCCGAGCATGCTCAAGGTGTGCCCGGCTAGGGAATTGAGCCATTCATACTTAGAGAAGCTCCCGTGGGCCCCGTCGTGCATTACGTTAAACCCAATGGCAGAGGTCAAAAGACCCAAAATAATCCAAAATGGGAGGGCTAGCCAGAAGCTCGAACCCAAATAAAGAATCACTAAGTAGGTGGTAAAAAAGGCGGCAAGCAGGATGCCGGTTTTGGCATAAAGCCGAACGTCACCCTTAGAAGACCTGTTTTCGTCTTTAAAATACTGATTAACCCGTTGGGTCAAAATCTGAAAGAAGGGCTGGCCCAGGTGGTGGGATGCAAATCGGGGCGGCTTAAAGGCGGGTGCTAGCATAGATCAAATATAAGGCGACTATCGTGCCAAAGGCCAGAATAGGGCTTTTAGACAAGGTTAAGAATTGGCCCTAAAAAATAGCAGCGGCAATTTGCTCGGTCTCTTCGGCCTTGCTCATAGTATAGTAGTGCAGCACCGGAACTTCTTTGGCCATTAGCTCTTTGGACTGGGCAATGCACCACTCTACCCCTACTTGCTTCACGGCTTCGGGGCTTTTGGCGGCCTCTACTGCCTCGATTAAATCGTCGGGAAGGTTGATGTGAAAATTGCGCGGAATCCCCTGCAGTTGGCCTTTGGTCGTTAGTGGCTTAAGCCCTGGAATAATGGGTACCGTGATTCCGGCAGCCCTACAGTCGGCGACGAACTTAAAAAAATGCTCGTTATTGAAGAACATTTGGGTAACGATAAAGTCCCCTCCCGCATCAACCTTGGCCTTAAGGTGCTTTAAGTCTGCCTTGTGGCTGGGTGCTTCAAAATGCTTCTCAGGGTAGCCCGCCACCCCAATGCAAAAGTTGCTGGGATTAGAGTTTTCAACCTCGTCGTAGAGGTAGGTCCCCCGATTGAGGTTTTTGACCTGGCTAATAAGGTCTATCGCATTGCTGTGCCCGTGGGGTTCCGGAATAAAACTGCCTTCGCTGCGCAGGGCATCGCCGCGGAGCAGGAGTGCATTATCGATTCCTAGATAGTGCAAATCAATGAGGGCGTATTCGGTTTCTTCGCGCGAAAAACCGCCGCATATTATGTGCGGAACCGTGTCAATGCGGAACTTGTTTTGAATGGCGGCGCAGATTCCGACCGTGCCAGGACGCTTGCGCGTATGCACCTTCTGAAGCAAGCCGGATTCGTGCTTTTTAAAGATGAATTCCTCGCGGTGGCTGGTAACGTCGATGAATTTGGGCCCAAACTCCATCAGGCGTTCGATGGTGCTAAAAAGCGAATCGATGGTGTTGCCCTTGAGCGGAGGCAGCACTTCAAAGCTAAAAAGTGTCTTGCCCTGAGCGGCTTGTATGTGGTCTACGACTTTCATGAGGTGGTTATTGCGCTGCTTGTCTTAAGTGATAAGGGGGCTGAGCCAACGCTCCGCCTCGGTCAGGGGTATTTCGCGACGGCTTGCATAGTCGGCAATTTGATCGCGGTCAATTTTGGCAAGGCCAAAGTACTTGGCCTCGGGATGCCCAAAGTAGTATCCACTGACGGCTGCCGTGGGGTACATGGCCTTGGATTCGGTGAGGTGCAGCCCGGTGTGCAGCTCGGCCTGAAGAAGTTCAAAAAGGAGGTCCTTTTCAAGGTGGTCGGGGCAGGCAGGGTACCCAGGTGCAGGGCGGATTCCTTGGTACTCTTCGGCGATGAGGTCTTCGTTAGAAAGGGTTTCGGATGCCTGGTATCCCCAGAATTCCATGCGGACTCTTTGATGAAGGCGTTCGGCAAATGCTTCTGCCAGGCGATCTGCCAGGGCCTGCAGCATTAGGGCGCGGTAGTCGTCGTTCACCGCCTTGAATTGCTGGCAGCGCTCGTCGACGCCATGGCCCGTGGTGACGGCGAATAGGCCAAGCGTGTCCTGGCCCGCCGGGTCAATGAAGTCAGCCAAGGCGTGGTAGGGCTGGCCTTCGGCCTTTTGGCCCTGCTGTCGAAGGGTCAGGAAGCGGCGTTCGCCCCCGGCAGTCTGCACCGCAATGTCATCGCCATCCTGCCGCGCCGGGAAGAATCCGTAGACTCCATGGGCGGTTATCCAGCGCTCTGCGACGACCTGACGCAGCATTTCTTGGGCGTCGTCAAAGAGGGACTGCGCATGGCTACCCACCAGTTCGTCGCTAAGAATTCGGGGGTACTTGCCGTGCAATTCCCAAGCCTGAAAGAAGGGGGTCCAGTCAATGTAGGGAACGAGGTCTTCAAGCGGATAGTTGCGCAGAGGGAATACTCCGTATTGGGCAGGTGGCGCAGGCTTGGCCGCAAAATCAGGGCGGTAGCGAAGGGTCCTGGCCTGGTTGATTGAGGCAAAGCGACGCTCTGCAATGCGAGTAGCGTACTGCTCTCTCAGGCGTTCGTAGTCTGCGCGGACCTCATTTTGGTAGTCGTCGGCGCCGGCGCCCAGCAGTTTTTGCACGACCGGCACGGCGCGCGAGGCATCGTTGACGTGCACCAAAGGCCCATGGTACACCGGCTGAATTTTGACGGCCGTGTGCGCACGCGAGGTGGTGGCCCCTCCAATGAGCAGGGGAATGGTGAAGCCCTGGCGCTGCATTTCGCTGGCCAAAAA
Source organism: Cryomorphaceae bacterium (assembly GCA_013205365.1). GTDB lineage: Bacteria > Bacteroidota > Bacteroidia > Flavobacteriales > Schleiferiaceae > TMED14. The sequence goes on from JABMNC010000007.1 coordinate 24,895, forward strand.
AACCATTTCGTCAAGCGATGGCGTGATTAGTCCGCTCAGGCCAATGGCGTCGACTCCGTGCTCGATCGCGGCATCCAGAATTTTTTGGGGCGGAACCATTACTCCTAAGTCAATGACTTCGAAGTTGTTGCACTGTAACACTACGCCAACAATGTTTTTGCCAATGTCGTGCACGTCTCCCTTGACCGTGGCCATCAGGATTTTGCCCTGCTTGCGCGGAGCGGTTCCGGCAGCGGCGGATTCGGCAGCAAAATGCGGTTCAAGCCATGCGACGGCTCGCTTCATGACCCGGGCCGACTTGACCACTTGAGGAAGAAACATTTTACCCAGGCCAAAAAGATCGCCAACGACATTCATTCCGCGCATCAGAGGACCCTCGATGACGGCCAAGGGGCTGCCAAGAGTCATCATAGCCTCAGCGGCATCGAGCTCTACAAAGGCGTCTAGGCCGTTGACCAGGCTGTGCTCAATGCGGTCGTCGATGGGGAGCTCGCGCCAGGATTCGTCTTTGATACGAATTTGGCCCGATCCCTTGACGGTCTCGGCGTAGGCAAGAAGGCGCTCGGTGGCGTCGTCGCGGCGGTCGAGCAGTACGTCTTCGACGCGCTCGCGGAGCTCCGGATTGATTTGCTCGTATACCGTAAGCTGCCCTGGGTTAACAATGCCCATGTCCATCCCGTTTTGGATTCCGTGGTAGAGAAAGCAGGAGTGCATGGCTTCGCGCACGTGGTCGTTGCCGCGAAAGCTAAAGCTCACGTTGGAGACCCCGCCGCTCACCTTGGCATTGGGCAGGTTCTGCTTGATCCAGGCGGTGGCCTCAAAAAAGTCAAGGGCGTTGCGGCGGTGCTCCTCCATGCCCGTGGCGATGGGGAAGACGTTGGGGTCAAAGATGATGTCCTCCGAAGGGAAGCCGTCTTGAACCAAGAGGTGGTAGGCTCGGCTGCATATTTCGACGCGGCGGGCGTAGGAGTCTGCCTGGCCCTGTTCGTCAAAGGCCATGATGATTACTGCGGCACCAAAGCGCCGGCAGTGGCGTGCTTGATACATAAATTCTGCTTCGCCCGCCTTGAGCGAAATGGAGTTGACGACGGCCTTGCCCTGCACGCATTTAAGGCCCGCTGCGATGATTTCCCACTTCGACGAGTCGATCATAATGGGAATTCTGGAGATGTCTGGTTCTGAGGCAATCAGATTGAGAAAGGTGGTCATGGCCTCTACGCCATCGAGCATTCCCTCGTCCATGTTGACGTCGAGAATTTGGGCTCCGCCGGTAACTTGATCGCGCGCGATTTCGAGGCCTGCTCCGTATTTGCCTTCTTGTATAAGTCCCAAAAACTTGCGCGAACCGGTGACGTTAGTTCGTTCGCCCACGTTTACAAAATTGCTTTGGGGCCCTATGATTAGGGGTTCAAGTCCGCTGAGCTTCATGCGGTTTGTGGAATACGGGGTTGCCGACCCGATGCCCTGAGGGCAAATTCGCGGATGTGGTCGGGAGTGGTTCCGCAGCAGCCGCCCAGGATGTTGACGATTCCGAGGTCGAGGTATTCCTCGACGGCATCGGCCATTTGATGCGGCGTTTCGTCGTATCCACCAAAGGCGTTGGGCAGGCCGGCATTGGGGTAGGCACTGATTAAGAAGGGCGTGTTGGCTGAAAGCGTCTGCAGGTAGGGGCGCAAATCCTTGGCGCCAAGGGCGCAGTTCAGGCCAATGCTCAGCAGGGGCATGTGGCTCATGCTGATTAGGAAGGCCTCGGTGGTTTGGCCGCTGAGGGTGCGTCCGCTGGCGTCGGTGATGGTGCCGCTGATCATGATGGGCAGTTCCTTGCCCGTGGCAGTAAAGGCATCTTGAATGGCAAAGAGGCAGGCCTTGGCGTTGAGGGTGTCAAAGATGGTTTCGACAAGGAGCACGTCGACTCCGCCCTCAATAAGGGCTTCGGTCTGTTCTTGGTAGGCGGTGGCCAGTTCGTCAAAGCTTATGGCGCGGTAGCCCGGGCGGTTCACGTCGGGACTGAGGCTCAGGGTACGGTTGGTTGGTCCGATGGCTCCGGCTACAAAGCGCGGTTTGTCGGGCGTAGTGTAGGCGTCGGCGGCCTTGCGGGCAAGCCGAGCTCCGGCAAGGTTGAGTTCGCGCACCAAAGATTCCATTCCGTAGTCCGCCATAGAAACGGTCTGGGCGTTGAAGGTGTTGGTTTCGACCATGTCGGCGCCCGCGGCAAAGTACTTGGAGTGAATTTCTTCTACGATCTGCGGCTGGCTCAGGTTGAGCAGGTCGTTGTTGCCTTTGAGCGGATGGGGCCAATCTGCAAAGCGCGCACCTCGGTAGCCGGCCTCGTCGAGGCGGTAGTCCTGGAGCATAGAGCCCATTGCACCGTCCAGTATGAGGATGCGCTCGCGGGCTATTTCTTGAATTTGGTGCATAGTCCTTCTCGTTGGTTGCGCTTACGCCGAAAGACCCTTAAGACCGAGAAGGTCTTAAGCTCATCTTCCTACTGCAGCCATGCAGCTGCGGTAGCGGGAGTTGGCACCCTCATGTAATTAGGGGGTTGCCAAGACTTCAACGGGCCCGTCCCTCAGTCTTTCTTGATAAGCATTGCAAAGTTAAGCGCCAAACGGCATCAAAAATGATAGGGTTCCGGTCAAATTCACAATCAAATTTGCCGCAACGATCGTAGAACCTACCTTTGCGGCACGTGGAGGGATTTGTCCGATTGCAACCACCTAAAAAAATGCTAAACCGGTGGATGCACATCCAGCGTAGCATAACACAGAAGGCAATCGAGGTTCGCTCCGCACCATGTTAACACTGTTGCAATGAGTTATTTATTTACTTCAGAGTCCGTTTCTGAAGGTCACCCCGACAAAATCGCAGACCAAATTTCTGACGCCCTCGTCGACCACTTTTTAGCTTTTGACCCCGATTCTAAGGTGGCCTGCGAAACCCTTGTGACCACCGGTCAGGTGGTGCTTGCCGGAGAGGTAAAGTCACGCACCTACATTGATGCGGGTGAAATTGCGCGCGACGTAATTCGCCGCATTGGCTACACCAAGTCGGAGTACATGTTTGAAGCGAATTCCTGCGGGGTATTCAGCGCCATTCACGAGCAGTCTCCCGACATCAACCAGGGTGTTGACCGCGCGTCTAAAGAAGAGCAGGGTGCCGGCGACCAAGGCATTATGTTTGGCTACGCCACCGACGAAACCGATACCTACATGCCTCTTGCGCTGGAGCTCAGCCACCTGCTGCTGCGGGAGCTTGCGGCCATCCGCAAGGAGGGTAAAATAATGAAGTACTTGCGGCCCGACGCCAAGAGCCAGGTAACGATTCGCTACAGCGACCGCAATGTTCCTGAGGCCATTGATACGGTAGTTATTTCGACCCAGCACGACGATTTTGCCGACGAAAAGCCCATGCAGGACCGCATCACGGCCGACATTAAGCGCTACCTGATTCCGCGCATTAAAAAGCTGCTGCCCCGTCGCGTGCAGCGCCTGTTCACCGCCGAGGTGCGCTACTTGATTAATCCCACTGGCAAGTTTGTCATTGGCGGACCCCACGGCGACACGGGTTTGACGGGCCGCAAGATTATTGTGGATACCTACGGCGGCAAGGGAGCCCATGGCGGCGGAGCCTTCAGCGGCAAGGACCCCTCTAAGGTGGACCGTTCGGCAGCTTATGCGGCGCGGTACGTGGCTAAAAACTTAGTTGCTGCGGGCGTGGCCAAGCAGGTTTTAGTGCAGCTCGCCTACGCGATTGGCGTTGCCGAACCGGTTGGCTTCTACCTGAACACCTACGGAACGTCTACGGTGCGCGGAACAGACGGCAAGAAGCTCACCGACGGCGCCATCTCGGAGCGCGTTCAGAAGTTGTTTGATTTGCGCCCCTACGGCATCGAAACCAAGTTTGGTTTGCGCAGTCCTATTTACTCAGAAACCGCGGCCTACGGCCATATGGGGCGGACTCCGCAGATCGTAGAAAAGCAGTTTAAGCGCCCTACCGACAAGGGTATTGAAGTCAAGACCATGACGGTTGAGCTCTTTACTTGGGA
>JABMNC010000062.1 GCA_013205365.1 Cryomorphaceae bacterium
GAATTCGACAGCCTGTCGGTGCCCAACGTGTACACGCCCAACGGCGACAACATCAACGATGTTTTTTGCCTCAAACAGACAGAGGCCTCAGCCTTATCGCAATTGAGTCTAAGGGTTTTTAGCCGTTGGGGTCAGGAAGTTTTTGCCACCAATGACCCGCAGTTTCTTTGGGACGGGCGCTTTCAAGGCCGCGATCTCTCCTCGGGGGTCTACCTCTACCACCTCAGCTGGCAGAGCAAATGCGGCACCCGCGGCGACCAGCAGGGGGCGGTCACGCTGAATCGATAGCGCGGATTCTCCGCTCAGGGCCAACCAACTCTGACAAATTGAGCGGGATTTCCGCCTACACCATGTCCTCAGGGCGCACCCAGGCGTCGAACTCTTCTGGGCTAACATAGCCCAGTTTTATTGCGGACTCCCTAAGGGTACTGCCCTCAGCTAGGGCTGTTTTTGCAATTTTAGCTGCCTTGTCGTAGCCAATATGGGGGTTGAGGGCGGTCACGAGCATCAGTGAATTCTCGAGGTGGCGCTTGATCACGGGGTAGTTTGGCTCAATGCCCACGGCGCATTTGTCGGCAAAGGAGACGGCAACATCGCCCAAAAGACGGGCACTTTGTAGCACGTTTGCAGCAATTAGTGGCTTAAAGACATTGAGCTCGAAGTGGCCAGTCGCTCCCCCAATAGAAACGGCTACGTCGTTGCCGAGTACTTGGGCAGCGACCATGGTCAAAGCCTCTGGTTGGGTAGGATTTACCTTGCCGGGCATAATGCTTGAACCCGGCTCGTTGTCGGGAATGATTAGTTCGCCAATACCAGACCGAGGCCCTGAAGAAAGCATGCGCACGTCGTTGCCAATCTTCATGAGCGAAACAGCGACCCTCTTGAAGGCACCGCTGAGTTCAACCATGGCGTCGTGAGCCGCTAGAGCCTCAAACTTGTTGGGGGCCGTCACAAAAGGCAAGCCACTAAGTGCAGCGATTTTGGCAGCAACGGCCACGTCGTAGCCCTTTGGGGCATTAAGGCCAGTGCCCACTGCCGTTCCGCCCAAAGCAAGTTCTGCTACCATGACGAGTGCGTTCTGTATGGCCCTAATTCCGTTGTCGATTTGCTGCACGTAGCCACTGAATTCCTGGCCCAAAGTCAAGGGCGTTGCGTCCATAAAATGCGTACGCCCCGTCTTGACTACGTTTTGGAATTCCTTCGATTTCGCTGCCAGTACCTCCCTAAGGTGCTGTAATCCAGGGAGCGTCGTCTGCGCCGTGAGGCGGTAGGCCGCAATATGCATGGCGGTCGGGAAGGTGTCGTTGGACGATTGAGACTTATTAACGTCGTCGTTGGGGTGCAAAACCTTCTGCGTGTCCAGAAGCGAACCTCCGCTCAGTACGTGTCCACGGTAGGCAATTACCTCATTGACGTTCATGTTGCTTTGGGTGCCTGATCCGGTTTGCCAGACCACAAGCGGAAACTCCCCGTCGTGACGACCCTCGAGGATTTCGTCGCAAACCCGTCCAATAAGCTCGGCCTTGTCTTTGGGCAGTACGCCGAGGTCGCAGTTGGTCAGAGCAGCTGCCTTTTTAAGCAGGGCAAAGGCCTTAATGATTTCGAGCGGCATGCTGCCCTCAGGACCAATTTTAAAGTTGCTGCGCGATCGTTCGGTTTGCGCCCCCCAGTAGGCGGAGGCCGGAACGTGGACTTCGCCCATCGTGTCGCGTTCAATGCGGGTATTTGTGCTCATGCTGCAAAATTACGCCCTATTGCAGCAGCGAGGAATTGGCTCGAGTCACTTATCTTTGCCCAGTACCAAAACGACCATCCTCCAAACGCTGCCAACCATGAAATTTATCGGATTTCTACTCTTTATAATCATCCTGCTCACAGGGTTCAGCATGCTGATTTTCCTTGCCCTATTTGTGGGCTATTGGCTCACGCTGCTTGGTTTGGAACGCGTGATGCCCGACCGCATCTATAAGTGGCTTGAAGGCGCTAAACGCTAGTCAGTTAGGTTTTAAAAAACGGAAGGCGCCCAATTGGGCGCCTTTTTTGTGGCTTCTTCGTTTCAAAAAGGTCTACACGAAGTCCTCTCCCCGGAGCATTTTGATGTCGTTTACAAACTGCTTGATCTCCTGCTCCTTACTCCGTGGGCAAACCAGCAATCGGTTCTCGCTTAAAATTACGATGTAGTCCTCAAGACCGTCGACTATAGCGACCATGCTGTCAGGAATCAGGTAGGTATTGCCCGTGGCGTCGTAAGAAAGCACGGTCTTGCCCGATCCGGTGTTGCCCTTGGAGTCTGCGGTACGCTGCTCGTGCACGGCCCCCCAGCTTCCCAGGTCGGACCATCCAAACTCTGCGGGCATTACCAGCACCTGCTTGGCCTTCTCCAGAATTCCGTAGTCAATGGACTCGTTGGGGCACTCCCCATAAATGGACTCGATAAACTCGGATTCGCTCTCGCTACCAAAATGCTCCCATCCTGAATTGAAAACGGAATACATTTCGGGCATATGCTTTTCAAAAGCACTGAGGATGGCGTTGGCGTTCCAAACAAAAATCCCCGCATTCCACAAAAATTCGCCCGTGGCAATGAACTGCTCGGCCATTTCGAGATTGGGCTTCTCGGTGAAGGTCTTGACCGGGTGCACGTCTTCGGCAAATTCCGACCGTTCCGACCGAAACTGAATGTACCCGTAGCCCGTTTCGGGGCGGACTGGGGTCATTCCCAAAGTCATCAGCACGTTGTGCTTTGCCGTTGTCGCCAAAGCTGAATTCAGGCGGGCGCTAAACTCCGCCTCGTTGCTAACAAGGTGGTCTGCAGGGGTAACTACAAAATTGGCTAAAGGGTCGCGTTTTTTGAGCACAAAGCCTGCGTAGGCAACACAGGGCGCAGTATTGCGGCGAGTGGGTTCCGCCAAAATGCGTTCCCGATTGAGCTCGGGAAGCTGCTCCAGGCAGATTTCGGCGTAGTCCGCGTGGGTAACCACATAAATATGGTCTCCAGGCACAACCGTCTTCATGCGGCGAAATGTTTGCTGAAGCAGGGTTTCACCAGAGCCTAGGATGTCTAGGAACTGTTTGGGTTTGTGCGACGTGGACGTGGGCCAAAACCGCGATCCAACTCCGCCAGCCATAATTACTGCATAGTTATGTTCCATAGCCTTCTGAATTGAGGGGCAAAGGTAGGGAAGTCCGCGAAGTCGTACCTTTGGGGGCTAAACCTCTTGAGGTAATTCAACGTTCCGTCTGCATGAAAAATATTGTACTCTTTGGGCCTCCAGGGGCAGGGAAGGGAACGCAAAGTGCGTTGCTCGTAGGTGAATTCGGACTCTTGCACCTATCGACGGGCGATATTTTTCGCCGAAACATCCATGAAGCAACCGAGTTGGGTCGCTGGGCCAAGTCTTTTATGAGCCAAGGGCAGCTGGTTCCCGACGATGTTACCATCGCCATGCTCAAGGACGAATGGTCGAGGTACCCCGAAGCTGCAGGATTTATTTTTGACGGATTCCCTCGCACCAGTGCCCAGGCATTGGCTCTGGACGAGATTCTTGCCCAGGCCGGGACTTCGGTTTCTGCCATGATTGGCCTCGAGGTTGACGACGACGAACTCGTCAAGCGCCTTCTAGAGCGCGGAGTCACTTCAGGCCGTTCGGACGACGCCAACGAAGACGTTATTCGCCAAAGGCTCGCGGTCTACAGCCGCGAAACGGCTCCGGTAAAGTCCTACTTCGAGGCACAGGCCAAGTATCACGGACTCAATGGCGTGGGCACAGTAGAAGAAATTGCGGCCGAACTTCGCGCCCTGATACAATCCCTTTAAACAACTAAGACGGTGGCTGATTCCAATTTTATTGACTACGTCAAGGTCTTTCTGCAGTCAGGGCACGGAGGGGCAGGGAGCCGGCACTTTTTTAGGGCCAAAGGCCTTCCCAAGGGTGGGCCCGACGGCGGCGACGGGGGTCGAGGCGGACACATTATTCTCGAGGGAAATCCGCAACAATGGACCCTGATTCACCTAAAGTACCGCAAGCACATCAAGGCAGACGCTGGCGAGAACGGAGGCCGCAACCTGCGCATCGGCGCGAGCGGAGAAGATATTGTACTGCAGGTTCCGCTTGGAACGGTGGTCAAGGACTCCGAAACGGGTGAAGTGCTCTGCGAGGTCACGGAGGCGGGCCAGCGTGTGGTTTTTTTAGCGGGCGGACGCGGCGGACGCGGCAATGCCTTCTTCAAAAATTCGGTCAATCAGGCTCCAGAGTTTTCACAGCCTGGCGGCTCTGAACTGGAAGGCTGGTTCTTGCTCGAGCTCAAGGTTTTGGCTGACGTAGGACTGGTCGGTTTTCCCAATGCGGGCAAGTCAACCCTGCTGGCCACCATAAGCGCGGCGAAACCCGAAATCGCGGACTATCCCTTTACCACCCTGGTTCCCAACCTTGGTGTGGTGCCGCACCGCAACTACACCTCCTTTGTTATGGCCGATATTCCGGGCCTTATCGAGGGCGCTGCAGAGGGTAGAGGCTTGGGTCACCGTTTCTTGAAGCACATCGAGCGCAATGCCCTGCTTTTGTTTTTGGTTCCCTGCGACGCCAAAGACGTGGTGGGGGAGTACGAAATTCTCCTCGGGGAGTTGGGGCGATTTAATCCGGAACTCCTTACCAAGCGCCGCGTTTTGGCCATATCAAAAACCGACATGCTCGACGAAGAATTGCTCGCTCAGCTTCTCGCCGACGTGCGCCCTCGCCTGCCGAAGGATCTTATTTTAACCACGTTCAGCAGCGTTACCGGCCAGGGTCTTGATCGACTCAAAGACTTGCTATGGGAATCCTTGAATCGATCAATCGACTAGACCAAAGGGTCTTCCTCGAGCTGGCGGGCCATGGTGGCCCCATTGCGGACAGTATTTTTACGGCTGCTTCTAGTGCATGGCTTGCCCTCGCAATTTGGATGCTTCTTTGGGCTTCACGCCGACCTGACTATACCACCTCGGCGTGGATTTGGCTGCTGGTCACCATGGTGGCTGCCTTTGCGGCCGCAGACTGGACCGCAACGCTGCTTAAAAATTCCCTAGGTCGCCCAAGGCCTTGCTGGTATCTTGAGGGGCAGTTTAGGGCCCTGGCGCAATGCAAAGGGAAGTTTGGTTTTGTTTCGGGTCATTCTGCTACTACCTGGGCCATACTCGCGGTGTTTTTGGCAAGTCGTCCGGCGGTATGGATTGGCCGGGCTGCAATTCTTTGGGCTTTGACGGTCTCGTTTTCTCGGGTTTACGTGGGGGTGCACTATCCCGGCGACGTGCTGGCTGGTGCCCTAGTGGGCTTGCTGATAGCACGTTTAATACTGCTCCTTCGACCCCTACCTTCGAGGCTATGAATGCACTTGCCGTAGCGCTTGGGGGAGCCTTGGGCAGCCTTTTGCGTTGGTCTTTTAGCCTGCTTTTGCGGCGGGTTGATGCGCCCCTGATCACGGCCTCGGCGGCGACCCTGTTGGCAAACATTGCTGCAGCGGCAATCCTTGGCTACCTAATGGCCAGGCCCAACCCCGACGCACGACTGCAGCTCGCCCTTGTCACTGGTTTTTGTGGCGGATTCAGCACCATGAGCACCTTCAGTTGGGAGGCCTTAGAATGGGCCAAATCGGGATCCTGGTTGCTGGCCCTTGCCTACGTCGCCGCGACGCTGGTTTTGAGCCTGGGCGCTGCTGCTGCAGCCTATGCGCTAGCGAATAAGTAGCAAGACACCCTGCTGCTCGACCGGAGAATCCCCGTAGTCGACGGTGAAAAGCGACCAAACATAGGTACCCTGTGGGCAGTCCGCACCAGAATTGCCTACCCGCCCGTTCCACTCCTCTTGAGGGTCGCTGCTCTTAAAGACCACGTTGCCCCATCGATCAAGAATTTGCAGGCGGTACTGCTTAATTCCCGTCGCGACAGGCCTAAAGCCTTCGTTGCCCCCGTCTCCGTTGGGAGTAAAGGCGGTTGGAGACCAAACGTTATATATCGGGTCAACACGCACCGAGTCTGCGATCGTATCCCAGCATCCGAACTCGTTAACTGCCAATCTTTGAACGAGGTACCACCCCGTGTCTCGATAAACGTGCACTACAAAGGCCTGCTGCTCATAGAGGCTGCTGTCACCCATGTCAAACCAAAACTGCTCGCCGGCATCTACGGAATCTGCGCGGACCTGCACTAGGGGCTGGTAGATCGTTACTCGCTTTGGATTGATGGTCATAGCAACCCGCGGCCGGGGATTTACCCGAATTGCCCCTGGGAAGAATCGTTCCACGGTGTCTTTGCAGCCCGTTTGGGTCCACATTCGCAGCCTAAGGTCGTAGAGTCCGGCTTGGCGGTACACGTGCACTGGGTTTTCTACCGTGTCGCTGAACCCGTCGCCAAAGTCCCAAGCAAAGTAACGGGTCCGCCGAGAGAAGGCGCCCGCATCAAAGACCACTCGGTAGGGCTCGCAGCCGACCAAGGGGCCAATGGTGCTGTCTAGTCTTGGCCTCGGATCCACCACCACCGAGTCCACATAGCTTTCGTCGCAGGATTTGGATCGGATGCGAAGGGTTACGTTGTAGGTCCCGGGAGACAGAAACTGTACGGGAGGGGGCTGAAGTCCGCTCCAGGTTGCGGGATTAGCATCTCCAGGATTCCCAAAGGTCCAGTCAAAAAGGGCTCCGTCGTACCATGTTCCAGCCGCGGTAAACGAGACGGGCTGCTGGTCAAAACAGGGTCCGCCGTTGTGGGTAAA
>JABMNC010000063.1 GCA_013205365.1 Cryomorphaceae bacterium
CGACGGGGTCGATCTAGCATCGGGCTTGCGGGCTGAGGTGCAGTTTAAGCTGGGTTATGCCCACTTTTTGCTCAATGAGTTTGACCAGGCCAAGGCAGAACTGGGCGAGGCCAAAAAATCGAAAAGTGCAGTCGCCAAGACTGCCCAATACTACTACGGCCACATTGCCTACCTAGAAAAGTCCGACCAGACTGCTTTAGAAAGCTTAGAGCCCCTTCAAAACCACGAGGAGTTTGGTGCAGTGGTGCCGTACTACTTAGCCCAGATTTTCGCTCGCCAGGGCAAAGACGATGAACTCCTGAAGCTCGGTGAGGGCTTAATTAAAAAGGCCTCTGCCAAGCGTGCTCCCGAGATTGCCTTGCTGGTGGCCCAGAGCATGTTCCGCAAAAAGCGCTATGCCGACGCAATTCCCTATTTTGAGTTTAATGGTACCCAAGGCGGGAGGGTATCGCCCGAAATCAGCTATCAAATGGGGGTTTGTGCCTACCAAACGAAGGACTACGAAGGCGCGATACGCGCCTTTAACCAGTTGCCGAATGAGAACACTACCGATTGGTTGGTGCAGTCGCGCCTGATGCTTGGCGACAGCTACGCGCGTCTCGAGCGCTGGGAGGAGGCCCAGTCGGCCTTTCGTTCCATTGCGCAGAGCAAGGCCGACGATGCGACCCGGGAGCAGGCAGCCTTTCAGTATGCCAAGTTGACCTACCGCAGCGCGGGGCCATTTGGCGATGCCATTCCGATTTTTAATCAGTTTCTTCGCGACTTTCCGCGGACGGAATACCGCCGAGAAGCCAATGAGTACCTCGCCAATTTGTACCTGACCAGCCGCGACTACGGCCGGGCCATTGAGGCCATCGTACAGACCGGAATGGGATCATCAGCCATGCGGGAGGCCTACCAGAAGGTGGCCTACTTTAGGGGCGTTGAGCTCTATCAGTCCTCGCAGTGGGACAAGGCAAATGAGCTTATGGACCAGTCGCTGAGCTACCCCCTCGACCGAGGATACACGGCACTCGCTCACTTTTGGAAGGGCGAGATGGCCTACCGACAGGGCGACTACCGCGAAGCCCTCGACCAGACCGACAAGTTTCTGAAGGTTCCGGGCAGTTTTAACCTATCGGAGCGCCCTGCGGCTCAGTACAATAAGGCTTACGCGCTCTACCGTCTCGATCGTCTCGAAGAATCGGCCGCGAGCTTCAGGGTGTTCTTAGAGGATGCCTCGGCGGGTGACCGCCGCCGTGAGGATGCGGAACTTCGCATTGCCGACCTGTACTTTCTGCTGGGACGCCATGCCCTTGCCCGTGACTTTTATGCAAAAATCGCCAGGGGATCAAGCGCTGATGCAGAGTATGCTGGTTTTCAGCAGGCTCTTTGCCGCGGACTCCTGGGAGACAATGCGGGCAAGATCACCCAGCTTGCAGGCATCGAGAAGACGGGTTCGGCACGCGCAGACGAAGCCCTTTTTGAGCGCGCTCAAACCCTGCTTCGCATGGGAAGGAACAGCGAGGCTGAAGAAGCCTTTGCGGCCTACATTCGCCGTAAACCCAACGCAGAAAAGGCCCGCAGGGCAGCCCTAAACATTGCACTTGCCCGCAGGAACGACAACAACCTCTCGGGGGCAATAGCGTCCTTTCAAGGGGTAGTGCGCGAGCATCCCGGCACCGACGAAGCGCGCGAGGCGGTAGCGGGAGCCCGGTCGGTCTTTGACGAGGCCAACAGAATGGACGATTACTTGGAGTGGGTGCAGGGCATGCCCTCCTCTGGAATCCGCGCAAGCGAGCTGGATTCTGTGGCCTACATGTCGGCCTATGATAAGTTTGCCCAGTCCCAGTATTCGGTTTCATTCGATGCTTTTGTACGCTACTTAAAGCGCTTCCCCGACGGCTACTTTGCTACAATAGCGCAGTTTCAGGCTGCGGAGTCCGCCCGAATGACGGGCCAAATGGCCCAATCATTACCCTATTATCAAGGCGTGGTCAGGGCCCCCATCGGTGCCAATACTGTTTCTGCCTACAAATGGCTGCTTAGGGATGCTGAGGCACGCAAGGATTGGACGGAGGTCAAAAGCCATGCGGAGCGCTTGATTGCTCTTGCCGAGGACGCGAGCCTTCGAAGTGAGGCTTCGCGAGCAATGATGAGGGCCCACTATGCAGAGGGCAATAGCGACGTCGCCTTGACCTATGCCGAGGGAATTCTGGCGGACCAGCGCGAAACCCCTGAAGTACGCAGCGAGGCCCTTGCCCTGCGCATGCGCTTGCTTGAAGGCAAGTACCGTGCGCTAGCGAGCGACAGCCTCCGCTTGGGAACCTGGCTGCTTGCAGCCGACCAGGCCATTGAAGACGGCTTTGTAGCGGTGCAGGCAGAGGCGCGTTATGCCAAAGCACAGATTCTTCGAATTAGAGGTCAGTTTACTGCCTCGAGCGAAGAGATTTTTGCCCTTCTCGATAACTATCCGAGTCAAACGGAGTGGCGCTACAGGGCCCTGCTCGTACTGTCGCGCAACTACGCCAGCTTAAATGATGGTTTTCAGGCGCGCTACACCCTAGATTTTTTGATTTCTGAGCATCCGTCTGACGAACTTGTGCGGGAGGCTCAGGCCTTGCTTGCCGAATTCAATGCCGCACAGCTTACATCTAATGCCCCGCAAACCAATGATGCTGAGTAATATAAAGTTCGCAGCAGCGGCATTTGCCCTTGCTTTGGCTCTTCCGAGCGCTGCCCAGGTCGGCCAGGTTGAGGTTTCGGTGACCGACAAGTACCGCGCAAAAGTTGCCGAGGCCATCAAAATATCGGGACAACCCGGTCTTGGTGACACGACGATTCAAAAGCTGCCCATCAGTATTTTGGTGCGTCCTCAGGTGATTGGAATGGAGCCGGTTATGGAGCAAATTCCGCCCATAAAAATCATAAAAACCAAGCTGGACCGCCTGCCTTCGCGCTACCTTTCTTTGATTGCTGGCAACTACGGTTCGGTAGAGGCCGAGGCGGCCATTGGAAGCGTGCGCAGCGTGAGTCAAATGTGGTCCGTTAAGGCGGCGCACCGGTCGACTCGTGGAGGATTTGATCCGAAAATTATCGTATTTGACCGGGCCACCTGGGCGAACAGCACTGTAGATGCCAACTACGAGCGCATCTTTAACCGAGGTCGCTTGCGCTTTGAAGCGGGGGGTGCCTGGGATCAAATTCCGTTTTATGGCCAGCGGCACAATCCGGGCTTTAATGACCTAGATACCGCGGCAAAGGCTCCGGGGCGGAACATACAGAACTACACTTTTGGAGCGCGCTACCAGTCTACGCGCTACCGCAGAACCCAAGTGTTTCGCAGTATTTCTGTCGACGGACACCGCTGGATTGACCAAGGGGGGCGGCAGGTGGAGTCCGGTGCCCGTGCTCAGCTTGAGTCTGCTCTGCCCGTACAAAATCTAGTCCTTAATCTGCCCCTTCACTTTTCGATTAATCAGTTGGGAGGATCGCAGCGCATCGACACTTCACAAATTGCATGGGCTGCCCAGTTTAGCCCCTCGCTCGCCGACAGCATCAAGGGAATTCGCTTTCGCTTTGGTCTGAACATGATCTTCACGGGAGGAGCCGGGCAAATAACCTTGCCCTACTTTCCGCCGGTGGTTCACTTGGAGGTTCCCCTTGTTCGCAACGTGCTCTACCTCTACGGTGGAATGGAAGGTAAAGTCGACAACGGCGGCATGCGAGCTAGGGTGGAGTCTCTGCCCTTCTTGTCAGAGGGGGCAACCTATCAGGCCGTGCGCAGCAGCAGCCTCTACGGCGGAGCTACCGGACGGTGGAGCCGTATTATTGGATACCGATTTGGCGGACGCTTCGCCACCTGGGATAACTACCCTATGGTTGTAAGGCCTGACGTGGACTTTGGAATTCTCAACGACAGTGGTCGGCTCGGTATGGACTACGTGAAGGTCACTTCACTCGAGCCCACGGGAGAACTGACCTTTCAGTTTAAGGAGGTTTGGGACCTGCGGCTGCATGGTTTGGTGCGTTATGCTATTCAGGATTCCACCGGTGGTCCGGTGTACCATCTGCCGAAGTATGAGTTTGGTGCTCAGGCTAGAGCCAATTTTGGCGAGAAAATTCGTCTTGATGCCGCCGCCGTGCTTCGAGGCCCTCGCACGACGCTCAATGGCTTGCTCCAGCCCTATGATTTACCGTCTTTTATTGACGTCCGCCTTGGCGCGCAGTACCGCTACAACAGCCAACTGGATGCAGTGGTCCGCATCGACAACCTGCTCAACCAGCGGGCAGAATGGTGGATGGGCTATCCCATTCAGGGAATTAGGGTAAATTTTGGCCTGCTGTACAAGTTTTAGTCGTTTAGCGCTCCAAGTGTCAACGGGTCGCCGTTCGTGCGTCTTGTTAAAAAAAATGTTGATAAACGGGCCTAATTTTTAGCATATAAGACTCCCTGCCGCAAGCAATGAGTTACCTTTGCAATAACTCCCTTTTATTTAAATTATGAGCGACAACAAGCATTACGGCGCAGACAGCATACAGGTCTTAGAAGGTTTAGAAGCAGTTCGCAAGCGGCCTGCCATGTACATCGGTGATGTCGGTCAGAGAGGCCTTCACCATTTGGTTTATGAGGTAGTTGATAACTCCATTGACGAGGCCTTAGCCGGCCATGCTACGCGCATCGAGGTAACGATACACGAGTCAAACAGCATTACGGTAAAAGACGACGGTCGGGGCATCCCGGTAGCCATACACACCAAGGAGGGAAGGTCGGCCCTAGAGGTGGTTATGACGGTACTTCACGCCGGCGGAAAGTTTGACAAAGACTCCTACAAGGTCTCAGGAGGTCTGCACGGTGTGGGCGTGAGCTGCGTAAATGCACTGTCTTCCTTGCTCAAGGTCAACGTGCACCGAGATGGCAAGGAGTACCAGCAGGAGTACAACATCGGCAAGCCCCTATACGACGTTAAAGAGGTCGGTCCGTCTTCCATTCGCGGAACCATCGTGTATTTTGAGCCCGATACCTCCATCTTCAACGAGAGTGTGTATCAGTTCGATATTTTGGCAGCTCGCTTGCGCGAACTGTCCTACCTGAACCGCGGAATTCGTATTCTTTTGACCGACGAGCGTGACATTCAAGAAGACGGAACCCAAAGAAGCCAAGAGTTTTTTAGCGTGGGTGGACTAAAGGAATTCACGGAATTCATCGACCAGAATCGCGAGAAGCTCATTCCCGAGCCAATGTACATGGAAGGCGAGATTGAGGGCATTCCTGTTGAGGTTTCAATGATCTACAACACCTCCTACGCGGAGATTATTCACTCCTACGTCAACAATATCAACACGCACGAGGGCGGAACCCATTTGGCCGGTTTTCGCCGGGCTCTCACCCGTACGCTCAAGAAGTACGCCGACGAGTCGGGTATTTTGACCAAGGAAAAAATTGAAGTAGCTGGCGACGATTTTCGCGAGGGACTGACCGCTGTTATTAGTGTTAAGGTTATGGAGCCCCAGTTTGAGGGACAAACCAAGACCAAACTTGGCAACAGCGAGGTGGCCGGAGCCGTAGACCGCATTGTGGGCGAGATGCTTACTAACTACTTAGAGGAGCACCCTAACGAGGCTCGAATCATTGTTTCGAAGGTTGTTTTGGCCGCTAAGGCCCGTATTGCAGCCCGAAAGGCACGCGAGATGGTGCAGCGCAAAACGGTTTTGGGTTCCCATTCGCTCCCGGGTAAGTTGGCTGACTGTTCAGAGACCGACCCCGCGCAGTGCGAGATCTTTCTGGTAGAAGGTGACTCTGCAGGCGGTACCGCCAAGCAAGGTCGCGATCGCCGTTTTCAAGCTATTTTGCCCTTGCGCGGCAAGATTTTGAACGTTGAAAAGGCTATGCTGCACCGGATTTTTGAGAACGAAGAAATTCGCAACATGTTCACGGCTCTAGGGGTAAGCATAGGAACCCCAGAAGACAGCAAGGCCCTGAACACCGAGAAACTCCGCTACCATAAGATCATCATTATGGCGGATGCTGACGTGGACGGTTCCCACATTGCGACCTTGGTATTAACCTTCCTGTTCCGATACATGAAGAATCTTGTGGAGCGCGGATTCGTCTACATCGCTTCGCCCCCTCTTTACTTGGTAAAAAAGGGTCAAAAGTCTCAGTATGCCTGGAACGAAACCCAGCGCGATCAAGCTGGTCGTGAACTCGGTGGAGAAGACATGTCTGGAGTTAGCGTTCAGCGCTACAAGGGTCTTGGTGAAATGAACTCGGAGCAGCTTTGGGAAACCACGCTGAACCCAGAGGCACGGACACTCAAGCAGGTTACTATTGATAATGCTACCGAGGCCGACCGCATCTTCTCCATGCTTATGGGTGATGATGTTCCGCCACGAAGAGAATTTATTGAGAAAAACGCCCGCTATGCGCGCATTGACGCTTAAGTCAACGCCTCTAGAATATACCTTTGAGGAGTCGCTTTGCGGCTCTTTTTTTAATACATCAAACCGATGAAAATTACCGTTGTAGGCGCCGGAAACGTAGGCGCAACCTGTGCAGAATCCATGGTCCGCATGGAGCTCGCTGAAGTCATTGTACTCCTTGATATAAAAGAGGGTTTTGCCGAGGGCAAGGCCATGGACATGAACCAAACGGCTACGCTCAACGGCTTTAGCAGCGTGGTTCATGGCGTTACCAACGACTATGCTGCAACGGCGGGGTCCAAGGTCGTAGTTATAACGAGCGGTATTCCGCGCAAGCCGGGCATGACCCGCGAGGAGCTCATAGGTACCAATGCAGGAATTGTGAAGTCGGTGGTTGACAATGCATTGAAGTATTCTCCCGAGGCCATAATTGTGGTGATTTCCAATCCAATGGACACCATGACCTACCTGGCGGCCAAGCAGAGCGGATTGCCTAAGAACCGCATCATTGGCATGGGTGGAATTCTTGACTCCGCGCGATTTAAGTACTTCTTGTCTGGAGCCCTAGACCTTCCGGTGAGCGACCTGCAGGCCACCGTCATAGGTGGTCATGGCGACACAACTATGATTCCACTGACCCGGATTGCAAGCTACCAAAGCACTCCAGTGAGCAACTACCTCAGTGCTGCGAAGCTGGCCGAGGTTAAATCGGCGACTATGGTGGGTGGTGCAACCCTAACCGGCCTGCTCGGAACATCCGCCTGGTATGCGCCGGGTGCTGCGGGTGCCGTGCTTACCGCGAGCATAGTCCGCGACCAAAAGAAGATTTTCCCTTGCTCGGTCTACCTCGAGGGAGAGTATGGAGAGAGCGACATCTGCATGGGGGTTCCCGTGGTAGTGGGCGCCAATGGTTGGGAGTCCATTGTGGACTACCGACTCAACGAGGAGGAAGCGGCGGAGTTTGCGAAAAGCGCAGCGGCCGTCCGCGCCATGAACGTGGTCTTGGACAGCTTGTAAGATCCGTATCGGTCAAGCCAAAAATTCGGTACCGGTGGGTCGCAACCCACCGGTATATTTTTTTATATCCCGGCGTAAACCGAACCACCGTCGCCAGCAAAGGCCCCCAGGGCCGGGTATGCCGCAGTGCGATGACCACCGCGTCGGCATCATAAAACACCCCGCTTGGGGTCCAAAAAACAACGCCGCCCGGGTGAGCCTCCGACCACTGCGGAGTCAGCGGGGCATAGGAAAGCAGCCCGTCGCGGTCCAGGGCGTTGAGCCAATAAACCGAGCGATGGCAAAGGGCACAGTGCCCGTCGTAGAGAACGATTAAGGAAGCTTGACCCATCGCGAAATTCCCACCGGACTCCAGAGCAGGTAAACACCCGCCGGCCAGCTTCGGGTATTCAGGGCCTTGTTGGGACCGATTGCAAATTCGCCCATAAATCGGCCGTCTAGGGTAAGAACCCTAACCCAGGTCTCTACCCGAGCCTGCAGCCAGTCGGTCCCCGGGTTGGGGTACAGGGCTAATTCCGAAGGCAGTCTTATGCCTTCATCACCTCCAATTTGGTTGGTGTCCGAGGTCATGAAGCGGATTCCTCCCGTCCCAACGCCCAAAACCAATTCTGGCCGGCCGTCGCTGTCTAAATCGCCAAACCAGGGTGCGTTCAGGCTTCCGTCGTGGGCCATAGTACTGCCGCGCTGAAGCCGGGGCGTCATTAAAAACTCAAGATCAATTCTAAGGCTGTCGGTCCCAAGCCCAGGCATGGCGCAGCCGTCGCTTAGGATGCTGTTGTGGTTGGCAACATCGCCAAAAGCATGGCTGGCAAAAGGAGTTCGGTGTGCCGCCAAGTGCACGTCGCTGCTGGGAAGGTTTCGGCTAAAGCAAAATTCCACCACCAGATTGGACTGCCCGTCGTAGTCAATTGGGTTCTGAAACGAGATGTAATTCCAGCCCTGGCTAAGCACCGCGAGGTAGGAGAAACCCACCTCACCGCCAGGACCCATGCCGACTAGGGAATTGGCGTTGCTATGGCGAACGCTCACCGTGAAACCCTGGCTCAGGTAGGGAGCGCTCGAGGTAATACAGTTAACCTTCAAGCCTTGAATGCGCGTGGGCCCCGAAATTCCAGCGGCCGCAAGTTCCGAGGCCTTGATGAGGTATTGGTGCCTCCCGGTGCGCCGGCTTCCGCCAAAAGGCGTTTGGAGCGTAGTCGCTGTGGGCTGCGCATTGGCCGTTTGAATGAGCGGACTCTGGCTAGGCGGAAGCGAAAGGATGCTCGAGGCATTCGGATAGGCCAGGACTCCGGCGTAGCGGCTTCCGACCCATAACTCCCTTTGACCCCCGTTGATGTAGGCGCGAGGAATCGAGCGGCCATTAAAAGTCCTTGCCGTATCCACGTCAATGGAGCCAAAGTTCGTACTCACCAAGTTCCAGGCGCCGGCGTCGTTTCTCAAGAAGGCGACCTCGCCCTTCTCGTTGCCAATGAGCAGGTCTAAATCGCCGTCGCCGTCCAGGTCAAAAAGTTCCGGGCTCGCGTTTTGACCCACGTCGTGGCTCGTCAGCAAGGCTGCGGACCCGCTAAAACTGGGACTGATCAAAGTGCCGCTGTTGTAGGCCACGTAAACCTGACCGTTGGGCCGCCCCACGGCCAAATCCACCAGTCCATCTCCGTTGAGGTCGCCCAGAGCGGGAGCAGTCCAAGTGGGGTCCGGACCGAGGTTAGAAGGCGTATTAATTGGGGTAGACCGCCAAACTGGCTGGCTAATCGCCCCATAGTTCACCCAATACGACAGGCCCCTTCGGCTGCCAATAATCAGGTCAACCAGCCCGTCGGTATTGAGGTCCGCGCCATAAGGCACTGAATAAGTGCCCAATTCTACCATTTCGTCTTGAAGGAATCGGGTCTGCGTGCGCTGCCATAACGGTGCTGATGCGCTGCCGTTGTTTTGGTAAAGCCAGACGCAGGAGTCGGCCGATCCAGAATACATGTTTGGGCTCACCACGATTTCGCTTACGCCGTCTAGGTTGGCATCGACGGCCGAAAATCCCGGAAACAGCAAATTCACTGGGTTGCTCGCGGCAGGCCAAGTGCTGTCTTGGCTCTCAATGTTGGCTTGAGCCAGGGTTCCAACGTTAAAACCGACCACGCCGGACTCATAGGAAACGTCGCCAATCAATGCGTCCGGCAGTCCATTGCCGTTCATGTCGTGCAGGAGTAGGGTAGACCCGGCATGCTTCACGTCCTCGGTCTGCGGCGCTCGGGGCGGGAGCGAGGCAATGCAGGCATCAATGACTAAGGCATTTCGTACCCCCGACTCTTCGACATCGCCCCAGCAGCCGTCGGCGCGAGCAAAGGTCAGTCCGCAATTTTGCTGGTTTTGGTGCCACTCAATTTTGGTTCCGCCCTGGTCAAAACAGAGCACGTCGATGTCGCCGTCCTGATCGATGTCGCCAATGTAGGGACGGTCCACACTCAGCACCTGCAAGTTATAGGCCGGACTCCCCGCGGTGTAGACCGAGCGCAGTTCCGTCAACGCGCCCAAGGCCCAGGTGAACGAGAGAATTCCGTTCGTCCGCTGACCCTGCCAAACACCGACTCCGTGCACAACCCAAGCAAAAATGTCGGGAATGCCGTCGCAGTTGTAGTCCACAACATGGACCCACTGCTTGTTGGTCGGGAAGTTGCTCGTCCAGGTTGGGCGTTCGATCCATTGGCCATTGATCCGCTCCAGTGCAAGCCAACGGTCGCCGTCGCGGTCAAATACAATCATGTCTTTTGCTCCATCTCCATTGAGGTCGACCGAGTATAGTTGCGGATTATTGAGGCCTCCCGATGTTCCCAGGGCAAGGACTTGACCCGAGGCCTGCTGCATAGTTGCTGCGCTGCTTGGTCGAAACCGCCAGCTTACCTGCGCGTCGGCCGCAAGGGCGGAGCCAAGGATTAGGGCTGCATAAAGAGTATTTCTAAGAACCTTGAGCATAATCCCAAAGGTAATTCACCTATATTTGCCGCCTCGTACTAAATTGATTCCGAGCATGCAAAATAAAGTTGTTGTCCGCCTGTTTGCCGTGGCTTTTGCCCTTGCGGCACTGTACGAATTGTCGTTCACCTTCGTGGCGCAGCAAGTTGAAAAACGTGCTCTGGAGTCCGTGGGCGGTGATGCCTCGCGTTTTAGCGGGGCTTTAGATTCCCTCGCGAATCAGAAAGTTTATAACCTTGGCATTGCCAGCTTCACCTACAAAGAGGTCAAAGAAAAAGAGATGAACCTCGGCCTCGACCTTCGTGGAGGCATGAACGTGATTCTCGAAGTGTCGGTGCGCGACGTGCTCATTGGCTTGTCTGCCAACGCTAAGGATCCCCTGCTTACCGAGGCTTTGGCCGACGCAGACAAGGCGCAGGCCGAGAGCGGCGAAGCCTACGTGGACCTTTTTATCAAGGCCTTAGACGCCAAACGCGGCAGCCGTTCTTGGAACGATCCAGGACTCTTCGGAACCAAGGATATGTCGGACCGTCTTGGATTCAATGCTACCGACGAAGAACTAAAGGCAGCGATTAGGGCTGATGTAGACGCTTCCGTGCAAAATGTGTATACCGTTCTCAAGGCGCGGATTGACCAATTCGGGGTTGTTCAGCCCAACCTTCAGCGCCTCGGCAATACGGGACGCATTTTGGTGGAACTGCCCGGCGTGAAAGATCCCGCTCGCGTTCAGCGCCTTTTGCAGTCCACTGCACGACTTGAGTTTTGGCGAGCGGACTATGGCGCAGCATGGATGCAGTTTATGGTGGACGCCAACGACCGACTTCGCGCGGTAGTGCCCGACCCGAATGCGACAAAAACGTCGACCCAAAAGACTCCTAAGGCCATCGATCTGCCCACCGCAATCG
Source organism: Cryomorphaceae bacterium (assembly GCA_013205365.1). GTDB lineage: Bacteria > Bacteroidota > Bacteroidia > Flavobacteriales > Schleiferiaceae > TMED14. The sequence continues at coordinate 11,292 of JABMNC010000063.1, forward strand.
GTGCTAATGAGGTCACCAAGCCGGAGTCAACCGCCGTAGCTGCCAACGATTCTTCTGCGCTAAAGCACAATCCCCTGCTCAATATTTTTCAGTTAAATGTTGACCCACAGACCTTTACTCCATTGGAGGGTCCGATCATTGGCTTTGCATTGCCCAAGGATACAGCCACCATTAATGCCTATTTGCGTACTGATGCGGTCGCTTCACTGATCCCGGGAGACAAGCGCTACGTGCGCTTTGCCTGGACCCGACCCGACGCGAAGGCCGGTATCTCCTTTTTGATTGCTCTTCAGGGAAACCGCTCCATGCAGCCCGAATTGGACGGTGGGGTTATTGTTGACGCAAAGCGCGAGTTTGACCAAGGTAACAATCCTATAGTGACGATGTCGATGAATGGCCTTGGTTCGCAAGTTTGGCAGCGGATTACCGCCGAAGAAAGTGCGAAGAACCCCAAGGGTCACGTTGCCGTAGTGCTGGATAACTTAGTGTATAGCTATCCGCGGGTAATCAATGAAATTGCGGGCGGTCGCACTCAAATTGAAGGGGGATTCTCCCTTGAAGAGGCCACTGACCTTGCTAACGTGCTCAAAGCCGGAAAGCTTCCGGTACCGGCCCGCGTGATTCAGGCCGACGTGGTTGGACCAAGCCTAGGTAAGGAAGCTATTTCTGCAAGTTTCAGTTCCTTCATCTTTGCCTTTTTGGTGGTTTTTGCCTACATGGTTTTCTACTATGCTGGGGGTGGAGTTGCTGCGAATATTGCCCTTTTGGTAAACATGTTCTTCATTTTTGGAATTCTCGATGCCATCTCCGCGGTATTGACGCTTCCAGGTATGGCGGGTATCGTGCTGACCATTGGTATGGCCGTGGATGCCAACGTACTGATATTTGACCGCATTCGAGAAGAGTTAGCCGCCGGTAAAGACACACGCACTGCCGTCAAAGACGGCTATGCTGCTGCGCGCGGTGCGATTCTGGATGCCAACGCAACAACCCTGATTACGGCCATCATTCTGTTCTTGGTGGGAACAGGCCCTATTAAGGGATTTGCAACGACCTTGATTATAGGTATTTTATCTTCCCTGTTTACGGCCATTTTCGTTACTCGGCTCTACATTGAGTGGCGCTTATCTAAGGGTGGAACCATGAAGTTCACCACTAAGGCAACGGAGAAGTGGTTTGTGAATACCAAATTTAATTTTATTGGAACTCGAATTCCGGCCTACGTATTTTCAGGTATTTTGGTCCTGGTTTCAATAGTCGCTCTCTTCACCAAAGGATTGAGCTACGGAGTGGATTTTGAGGGCGGTCGTACCTATCAGGTGCGTTTTGACCAGCCGGTAGAAGTATCACAGATTAGTTCCTCGCTGTCCCAAAAGCTGGTGGACGATAATGGTAAGTCATTCACCCCAATTGTCAAGACCTTGGGGAGCAGCGATCAGGTTATCATTACTACCAACCTTCGCATTGATGAATCGGGTCCTGACGTCGAGGAGGAGTTGCGCTTGCTCGTTTTTGAAGGGGTGAAAGGGTTTTATAAGTCCTCGCCCAGCAGCGACGCATTCATGAACCCCGGGGATTCGGAGCTGGGCATTGTGGCCTACCGCCAGGTAGGGCCTACGGTTGCTGATGATATTGCCAACTCGGCAGTTTGGGCCATTCTTTTGTCGCTTCTTGGAATCTTCCTCTACATTCTTCTTCGATTTAGTGCATGGCAGTACTCCATGGGTGCCGTTGTTGCGTTGATGCACGACGTTATCATTACCCTGGGTGCATTTGTGCTTCTTGACGGAATCCTGCCCTTCTCGCTTGAGGTGGACCAGGCATTCATTGCCGCTATTCTTACTGTTATTGGGTATTCGATTAACGACACTGTGGTAGTTTTTGACCGCGTGCGTGAGGTACTCGGAATGGACAAGAAAAAGAAGGCTGACGCCGAAATCGTGAATAA
>JABMNC010000064.1 GCA_013205365.1 Cryomorphaceae bacterium
CAGAAACGTATCTACCGCCTTGATGTACAGCTTTGCCCAGCGGCCCGGCTGGTCCGTGGTCGACGAGCCCTTTTACGCAGCCTACTTGGCGCGGACGGGAGCTGACCACCCCGGACGGGCGGACGTTTTGGCCAGCCAGCCTTTGCGCCCCGACGAGGTTTGGGCACTGCTCTCGACACAGCACAAGCCTCTGTACATCAAAAACATGGCCCACCACATGGACGGATTGGACCTGACGCCGGCTGCTACCTGGAAGCACATTTTGTGGATCCGCAGCCCACGCAAGGTGATTGCCTCGTTTGCTAAAGTGGTGCCCGAAGTGCAATTGCGCGACGTGGCGCTGCACGAACAACTCGAGGCCCTGGCCCAGCTGCAATCCCTGGGGTCCCAGCACGTGGTGGTGGATTCCGACGGCTTATTGGCCAATCCAGAGAGGGGCTTTCGCGCCCTGTGCGCTGCCTTGGACCTTGAATTTCGATCGGAACAACTTTCGTGGCCGTCGGGACCCAAAGCCTACGACGGAGTCTGGGCTCCACACTGGTACGCCCAGGTACATCAATCCAGCGGATTTGCCCTACCCGCCGCAGAACCGCCCCGCATGGCCGACCGACTCGAGGCTTTGGCCGAAGAGGTGGCCCCTCTTTACGCGCGCTTAGCCAACCAGGCGCATCCTATCGACTAAATTCGCTTTAAATGCTACAAACGTTTAACCCCCAAAATGCCAACCTGCAGGTCTGGGTCGGCGACCGACTCTGGCCTCGCGACGCGGCCAAGGTCAGTGTATTTGATTCCTCCGTTCAAGGCGGTGACGCGGTTTGGGAGGGTCTTCGGGTCTATTCCAACGGAATCTTCGCCCTCGACTTTCACCTTGACCGACTCTTTGCCTCGGCCCACGCGATGGCGTTTGCGAACGTTCCGACAAGGGACGAAGTCCGTTCCGCCATTTTTCAAACGCTTGAAGCGAATGGCATGCGCGGCGACAGCCACATCCGCCTCACGCTTAGCCGCGGCGAGAAGATTACCTCAGGCATGGATCCGCGCCTCAACCAAAAGGGCTGCACCCTTATCGTGCTGGCGGAATGGAAGAAGCCGGTCTACGACAACGCCGCCGGAGTGCGCATAGTGACCTCGGCAATTCGCCGCAACAGTCCGCAATTTGTTGATTCAAAAATTCATCATAACAACCTCATCAACAACATTTTGGCAAAAATTCAGGCCAACGTAGCGGGGGCTGACGACGCTCTGATGCTCGACGAGCGCGGATTTGTGTCAGAGATGAACGGAACCAACATCTTCATGCTGCGGGGCGGCCATCTGCTCACGCCGCACGCAACCAACTGCCTGCCGGGCATTACGCGCGGAATCGTCCTCGAGTTGGGCAAAGAATTAGGGATTCCGACCCAGGAACGCGACCTGTCGCTGACCGAGCTGTACACGGCTGACGAGGCCTTTGGCACCGGAACCATGGGCGAACTCACCCCCGTGGTCGAGGTGGACGGTCGCCGCATTGGCAGCGGCCAGGGCGGACCCCTTACGGCGCACCTCGCCGAGGCCTTTCACGCCCGCGTTGCGAGCGGACGATGGACGGTTCCGTTCCCGTAGTGTTTCGAAAATCCGTACTTTTCAGGGACCTAAACGCCCCTTTATGAAGTTAGTTGCCCGCATCCTTGGCTTGCTGAGCCTAGTGCTCGTCCTACCAATCTATGCGCAAACCGCCCGCATCACCGGAACCGTGACCGACGCCAAAACACGGGAGGCGGTGCCTTCAGCGGTCGTTACCCTGGGCTCGTCCAAGGCGGTGACGGACTCCGACGGCAAGTTTGTCGTCCAGGGCCTGCGCCTTCCCACGGCCATTGCGGTGGAGGCCTTTGGTTTTAACCCCTACCGAGGCGAGGTGCGGAACTCGGATCCGCTCAGCATCAAACTCAACGCTTCGTCGGTAGAGCTCGCCGAGGCACAGATTGTGGCTTCGAAGATTTCTGAAAAGCAAAAGCAGGCTCCGCTGACGATCGAAGCGTTGGATTTGGCCAGCATGAAAGAGGCGCCCGCGCCCAACTTTTATGAGGCCCTGGGGAGCATGAAGGGCGTGGACCTAACCTCGGCCAGCATTGGTTTTAAAATTATTAATACGCGCGGATTCAACAGCACCAGCCCGGTACGGAGCCTACAGGTCATCGACGGTGTCGACAATCAGGCGCCCGGCTTGAACTTTTCTTTGGGCAACTTTTTGGGCGCCTCAGAGCTTGACGTGCAGCAGGTTGATGTGATTTCGGGTGCGGTAGGCGCTCTCTACGGCCCCTCGGCATTCAATGGAGTCATCGCCATGACCACCAAAGATCCCTACCGATTTCAGGGCACTTCGGTGCAGTTTAAGGGGGGCGAGCGCCGCCTTGCAGAATTCGGATTCCGCCATGCTCAGGCCTACAAGCGGCCTGACGGTTCGGCCAGCTGGGCCTATAAAATCAACCTCTTTGCGCTCAGGGCTGACGATTGGGAGGCGACCAATATGAATCCGACCGATGATTCAAAGTCCGCCATAGACAACCCCGGCGGCTACGATGCCGTGAACCGCTACGGAGACGAAATGACCTACGACCACGGTGGCGACGTCAAAACCTATGCGGGCATTGGCAACTACCACCGCCGCGGCATTGAAGAATCGGAGTTGGTGGACTACAATACCGAAAACCTAAAAATGAGTACCTCGGTGCACTACCGCAGCAAGGGCGGAGTCGAAGGGATTTATGCCCTGAACTATGGAACGGGTACTACGGTGTATCAGGGCGATAACCGGTTTAGCCTTAGAGGCATACAGTTTCTTCAAAACCGCCTGGAGCTGCGCAAAGACGAAGACTGGTTTTTGCGGGCCTATACCACCCATGAAGACGCGGGCCAAACCTACGACGCTTACTTCACGGCCCTTCGCATGCAGGATTCG
>JABMNC010000065.1 GCA_013205365.1 Cryomorphaceae bacterium
CGTCGTAGATTTTGAGCGCATGCCTGAGGACCTCCTAAGGCGCATAACCACCGGAGCAGCAGTCGAGGTTCGCGGATTGCTAGTGCCCTCGATGGGCAGTGGCCAGTCCGCAGAGATTCAGGTAGAGGAAGTTATAGTTCACGGCGACAGTTCCCCCGAGGATTTCCCCTTGCAGCCCAAGCGCCACAGCCTGGAATTTCTTCGTGAAATTGCCCACCTGCGCCCCCGAACGGCTACGTTCAGTGCGGTTTTTCGCATTCGCCACGAGGCCCAGTATGCCGTGCATCAGTTCTTTCATGAGCGCGGATTTTTTCACTGGGCTACTCCCATCATAACCTCGAGCGACGCGGAGGGAGCCGGTGAGCTCTTTCGCGTTACGACCCTTCCTGCCGACAATCCTCCGCGGACCGATTCGGGTGAGGTTAACTTCAGCGAAGATTTTTTTGGTCAAAGCACCAACCTCACGGTCAGCGGCCAGCTTGAGGGCGAGCTTGGAGCCATGGCCCTGGGCAAAATCTACACTTTTGGACCCACGTTCCGCGCAGAGAATTCCAACACCACCCGCCATCTCAGCGAGTTTTGGATGATTGAGCCCGAAATGGCGTTTTACACGCTAGAAGACAACATGCAGCTTGCCGAGGATTTTGTGAAGCACCTCATAGGTCAGGTTCTCGATCGCTGCGCCGACGATTTACTGCTACTGGATCAGCGCCTCGAGCAAGAAGAACAGGCCAAGCCCCTTGCCCAGCGTCAGGCCATGGGCCTCATCGAGAAGCTAAAATTCGTGCAAGGCAACCCCTTTGTACGCTGCAGCTACAGCGAGGCCTTTGAAATACTCAAGGCATCAAAGCCCAACCAAAAGGGTCAGTTTGCCTACCCCATTGACACCTGGGGCGCCGACCTGCAGTCGGAGCACGAGCGCTACTTGGTTGAAAAGCACTTTCAGGCCCCAGTCTTTATTTATGACTACCCCGCATCCATTAAGGCCTTCTACATGCGCTTGAACGAAGACGGCCAGACCGTGCGGGCCATGGACCTTCTGTTCCCCGGCATCGGAGAAATCATTGGCGGGAGCCAGCGAGAGGAGCGCTACGATACCCTGGTCGCCAAAATGCAAGCAGTGGGAATTGACCCCCATCACCTAGACTGGTATCTTGACACCCGCAAGTTTGGCAGCTGCGTTCACAGCGGATTCGGACTAGGATTCGAGCGCATGGTTCAGTTTGTGACGGGCATGAGCAACATCAGGGACGTGATACCCTTCCCCCGCTTCCCAGGCAGCGCTAAATTTTAATTGGTTCAGGCAGCGTGCTTCGTCAGTCCCAGGTTTTAAAGCTCCAGCAGAAGCTGTCGCCGCAGCAGATTCAGCTCATGAAGCTGATTCAGCTGCCCACGCAGGCTTTAGAGGACCGCATTCAAGAGGAGCTAGAGGTGAATCCGGCCCTCGAAACCGAGAGTCAGGCCGACGAAGACCCCTTTGAGAGCGACCACGAGGCCCCCGAAGACGACTACAGCAGCGCCGAAGAAGACGAGCGATTCCCTGAATCCAAGGAGCAGGATTTTTCGGAGGAACTGTTTGACGACACGCCCGAGTACCGACTGAATGCCAATAACTATTCGGCCGACGACGAAACCTACGAGGCGCCCATTGTAGCGCGCATGGACCTTAGCGACGTGCTTCACGAGCAGCTCGCCCTGCGCTCTCTCGCTCCCCAAAAGGAGGCCCTGTGCAAGTACCTCATCGGCACGCTGGACGACGACGGCTACCTGCGCCGCGAGCTGGTCGACATTGTCGACGACCTGGCTTTCTCGCTCGGAATTTTCATAGAACCAAGCGAGCTTGAAGAAGCCCTGCGCGTCATACAGTCCATGGATCCTGCGGGAGTGGGTGCCCGCAACCTGCAGGAATGCATGACCCTGCAGCTTGCCCGCCGCCCCGACACGCCGACCGTGCTCAACGCTCGAGCCCTTGTGGTCCGCTACTTTGACGAGCTCGCCAAGCGCCACTACAGCCGTATGATGCAGGGACTGGGCACCAACGAGGAGGGATTGAAGTCCGCACTAGAAGAGATTAGCCGAATTAATCCCAAACCGGGCGGCAGCGCCACGCAGGGAGCGGAACCCAGCCAGGTGGTAGTGCCTGATTTTTTGGTGACTGCGATCGACAGCAAGCTGGAACTCAAGCTCAATGGCCGCAATGCACCCGAATTGAATGTGAGCCGCGAATACAAAGAAATGCTCGCGCACTACCGGCAGGCTAAGGGCTTTGACAGCGACAAGCAAAAGGAGGCATTCTCCTTTATCAAGGGCAAAATTGACAGCGCAAAGTGGTTTATCGAGGCGATTAAGCAGCGCCAGCAGACCCTGCTGCTCACGATGTCTGCGATAATGCGCTACCAAGAGGACTACTTTTTAACGGGCGACGACCGCAAACTCAAACCCATGATTCTCAAAGACATCGCCGATGAGGTGGGCATGGATATTTCGACGGTAAGCCGGGTGGCAAGCCAGAAGTACGTGCAAACTCCCTTTGGCACTTTTTTGATTAAGCGATTTTTTAGCGAGAGCATGACCAATTCCGAGGGAGAAGAGGTTTCGACTCGAGAGATTAAAAAAATACTGGAGGAGAGCATTGGCGAAGAAGATTCTCGCGACCCCCTCACCGACGATGCACTGGCCGTCTTGCTCAAAGACAAGGGCTACCCTATTGCTCGCCGCACGGTGGCAAAGTACCGAGAGCAGCTTGGAATGCCGGTAGCTCGTTTGCGCAAAACGCTTTAGGTTTGGCGTTGACTCATTGAGGTTGCGCGGATTTCGATTAGCCTTGGCATCAGTCGATTCGTCGAAGTATGTTTGTAAGTACTAAAATAAATGCCACCATGCGTCTACTTCGCCTAATCCTACTCCTCTTTGTGCTTGCTCCCGTAGCAAGTGAGGCCAGCCACCTTATTGGTGGAGACATTCAGTACAAGTATGTGGGCGATTCGTCGGGCGTGCCCAACCAATACCGGATCAAGCTGGTTATTTACCGCGAAGCAACGGGAGCCGGTATGGGAGCTACTGAGGTTGTTCAAGTGGCCTCGTCTAGCTGCGGAACCTCTCAAAGTGTTACGGTGAATCTATCGGTGCCTGAATTCTCAGCAGCGCTTTACGGAGCCTACGATTGCATTCCTCAGGCTTCTGCGATTTTTACCCCAATGGTGCGTATTTATACGGGTTATGTAATTTTGAGCCAGCAGTGCCCGGACTATAAAATGTCATGGAGCTTGTGCTGTCGCCCAGGGGGGATAACCGGAATCACGGGATCTGCAGGTGTCGGATTCTACTTTGAAGCGGAATTAAACAACACCCTGGGTACTAATTCTTCGCCCGCATTTTTATCTCGCCCAATAAGCTACGTATGCATTGGCGGCTACATCAACTACCTGCAAAATGCGACAGAGCCCAACGGCGACTCGCTGCAGTACGAGTTGGTTCCTGCCAGAAACAACGGCCCCAATAACCCCGTACCCTACGCAGCAACGTATAGTTTTACTCAGCCGATTCATACCTTCCCTATAGGTCCATTTATGATGAACCAAATGACCGGAAACATCTCCTTTGTGGCCAATACGGTAGAAACTTCGGTAATAGCCATTAGGGTCAACGAGTATCGTTTTGATTCCACCTTCTATGTCTGGGTCAAGGTGGGCTCCTCCAACCGAGAGATTCAGGTGACTGTTGCGGGGAACTGCAATACTTCGGTGAATGCCGGCGTCCGGCTCGACCCCACGGCTCCAGGAGTGAGTTTAGACGCTCAAGGCCGCCAAACCAAGGACTACAACTGCCTCGATTCTACCGTACTGCTAAAATTCACCCTGGCCATTCAGTGCCAGTCGGTTTCTCCCGACGGTTCCGACTTTCGCCTTACCAACCCCAATGGGCAGCCGATTCCTATTAAAGCCCTGATTCCCAACTGCGACGTCAACGGGGAGTCCACGACCCTTTTGGTCAAGCTCTTTAAGCCCCTTTCGATGAATGGGTCCTACTACCTGTACTCCAAGAAGGGCAACGACGGCAATACCCTGCTCAACAAGTGCGGCAAAGACATGAACGAGTTTGATACCATTGTTTTGATCGTCGACGACTGCGTTGATCTTGCCATGGACCTCACCAACGTCAGCATTGACTCTGACGAGCATCCGCATATCTATTGGGACGTTGATACCACAACCCTGCCTCGCTACCTCTTTAACATGTGGCGCGTTCATCGCTCGGCCGACAGTGGAGCCTCCTACCAGGTGGCCTTCACCACCACCGACACCAACCTGCGCGACTGGGTAGACATTAGCGTCGACGCTAACCGGGTGGACGTGCAGCACTACCGCTACTTCGCCGACGCCATTGTAAACGGATTTACGCAGCCTACGACCGATACGGTTAAGAGCATCCTGCTTCGCGGCGATATGACGAACACGCAGTCTATTCCGGTGGCTTGGAGCTCTTACAACGCTTGGGATTCCGCAATGTATCAGGTTCAGTTCGGCCGCAACGTGCCGGGAACGCCCCCAGGAACCTACCTCTGGACCGACTACGGAGCCCCGATGCTCGATTCCTTTGCGGTGGTGAATAACCCAGGTTTGGCGTCGGGCCAGTACGCAGTGCGGGTTCGCACGGTGCGCGACAGCCTCGGGCCAGACAGCACCTTCACGGTGAATCCGATGCAGGACACGGCCTATTCCAACTGGATTGAGTTTGGTGAGCCTGTGCCGCCGATCCCGCCGATTGATACGGTTATTGTGCCCAACGTGCTTACTCCTAATGGCGACGGGCAAAACGATGTCTTTACGGTGCGCGGAATCATGACCTACTCCACGATGCGGGTGGTCACGGTGATGAATCGCTATGGCAAGGTGGTCTACCGCAACGAGAACTACGACAATGCTCAGCCTTGGGAGGGTCGCGACACATCGGGAAGCAAGCTGGCCGATGGGGTATATTTCTACATCATTAACTTGGCTGATAATCCCAACAACGCGCGTCTCGAGCTAAAGGGTACGGTCACGCTACTCTAGAGAAATTTTGGGTTTTTTAGGCAATTGGGCCCCCGACGGATGCGTTCCGGCCGGGGGCTCATTAGTTTTGTGCCGTGGAGTGGAGTGAACATATCAAAACCCTGCTTCGGACGCTGCCCGAGCGACCGGGGGTTTACCACCACATCGATAAGGATGGTGTTATTTTATACATCGGCAAGGCCAAAAACCTCAAGAAGCGCGTTGGTTCCTACTTTCATAAGAACCACGAGTCCGCCCGGCTGAGCATGCTGGTGCGCAAGGTGGCCGACATCAAGACCATCGTCACCGAGACCGAGTTTGATGCCCTGCTCCTGGAGAATACGCTGATTAAGAAGCACCAGCCGCGTTACAATATCAACCTCAAAGACGGCAAAACCTACCCCTGGATTTGCATTAAAAAGGAGCGCTTTCCTCGCATTTTTGCCACGCGCCGCCGCATTGAAGACGGGTCAGAATACTTTGGTCCCTATGCGTCCGTCAAGATGATGTACACCATGCTCGACATCATTAAGGAGGTTTTCACGCTGCGCACCTGCCAGCTGCCTATGGAGGCTGCGGCTATTGAATCGGGCAAGTACCGGGCCTGCCTGGAGTTCCATATTAAGCGTTGCCTTGCGCCCTGCGAGGGCCTTCAGGACGAGGCAAGCTACCTGGCTGATGTGGTGGGCGCACGCCTTCTTTTGCGCGGAGACCTTCGGTCTACTCGAGAACGCCTTTATGGGCAGATGATGGCCCATTCGGCTAGTCAAGAGTTTGAGGCTGCTCAGTTTGTCAAGGAGCGCCTCGACAGGCTCGACCTCTATCAGTCGAAGTCGACCGTCTTGAATCCCGCCTTGGGTTCGGTCGATGTTTTTTCGCTGCTTAGCGACGCAGAGTACGGATACGTCAACATGCTGCACATACGCGACGGTGCGGTCATTCAAAGTTTCACCCTCGAACTTCGCAAGCGCCTCGAGGAGAGCGATGCAGAGCTTCTGGCCTTGGGTATGGCGGAGCTGCGCGAACGCTTCCCCAGCCAAGCGAAGCTGGTCTTGGTGTCGCATGAACCCGATGTGGTTCCGCCCAATATTGAGGTGCTGCTGCCCCAGCGGGGCGACAAGCGCGCAGCCGTGGAGCTGTCGGAGCGCAACGCCCGTGCCTACCGTGTGGAGCGCCTAAAAAACGTCCAGCTTGTTGACCCCGAACGGCACAGCGACCGCATAATGCGACAGATGCAAAAGGACTTGAGGCTTCCCAATGAGCCGCGCCGCATCGAGTGCTTTGACAACTCCAACACTCAGGGAACCAACCCCGTGTCGGCCTGCGTGGTCTTCATCGACGGCAAGCCCGCCAAGTCAGAATACCGGCATTTTAACGTCAAAACGGTAGAAGGCCCCGACGATTTTGCCACCATGAAGGAGGCCCTGACCCGGCGCTATACCCGGGTACTCAACGAGGGATTGCCTCTGCCCCAGCTGGTGCTCATCGACGGAGGCAAGGGCCAGCTCTCGTCGGCCGTAGAGGTTTTTGACGAGCTCGGACTCCGTGGCCGGGTAGCCCTCATTGGCATTGCCAAACGACTTGAAGAACTGTACTTTCCCGACGACAGCGTGCCGCTTTACCTCGATAAGCGCTCCGAAACACTTAAAGTGCTTCAGCAGGCACGTAACGAGGCGCACCGATTTGGAATTACCCACCACCGGGCACGCCGCAGCAAGTCAGGCCTTAGCAGCGCCTTGGATGGAATCCCTGGGGTCGGCCCCGCCACTGTGCAGGTGCTGCTCGACACCTTCAAGTCGGTGGCCGGAATTCGAAAGTCTAAACCCGAGGCTTTGGTCGCCGCGGTGGGAGCCAAAAAAGCGGAATCTCTGCGGTTGGCCCTAGGCCTGTAGCCGTCCGTCTTCGAGCTGAAACAGGACTTCGGCGCGGTTGATCACTCGAGGATCGTGCGTGCTAAAGAGAAAGGTCGTTCCCTCTTTTTGATTGAGTTCGTGCATGATGTCGAGCAGCTTGTCGGTGCTCTTGGAATCGAGGTTGGCGGTGGGTTCGTCGGCCAAGACGAGCGAGGGACGAGAGGCTAGGGCGCGGGCTACCGCCACACGCTGCTGCTGCCCCCCAGAGAGCTGGGCGGGCCTCTGAATTTCTTTGCCGCTGAGGCCAACGGCCGACAAAAGTTCGTAGGCTCGGTCTCGCCGTGCCTTAATGCCGAGGCCCTGCAGTTCCATGACAAAGGCGACGTTTTCCCAGGCATTGAGCACCGGCACGAGGTTAAAGGCCTGAAAAACAAATCCGATGCGGTGCAGGCGAAACTCGATCACTTTGCGGTCGCTGAGCCCCGTGATCTCGGTGCCGTCGATCCAAATCCGTCCAGAGGTGACACTGTCGAGGCCGCCAATGGCATTCAGGAGCGTGGTTTTGCCGCAGCCCGAGGGGCCGACCAGAGCCGCGAAGGCTCCGCGCTGAAGTTCCAGCGAAACGCCGCAGACTGCTTGCACCGGGCCGGCAGTGGATTCATAGGTTTTTACTACGTTTTGAACGCTTAAAAGGGCTTGATTGGTCATAGAACGCGCATGCTTTCAATGGGATTTAACTTCAGGGCCTTGCGAGCCGGGTAAAGGGACGACAGGAGCCCGAGCACCGCCACAAGAAGCGCCACGGGCAAAAAGTATTCGGGCACCGGCACGGGGTAAATGGTAGACTGAAGGCCAAGTTCCGCCATGCCTTTCTCGACTCCGGTTAGGCTTATTCCGGTGCGGCTCGTGACGGCAATGGTGAGGTGGCCGAGTAGCAGGCCCAAGGGCAGCCCGGCAAAGCTCAAAAGAAGGGTTTCGAGCACCACGAGCCTAAATACCTTGCGCCGCGTCATGCCGATGGCCATGAGCATTCCGAGCTCGCGGGTGCGCTCGAGGATGGCCATGAGCATGGTATTGAGGATTCCAAAGGCCATAGCAAAGAGAATTACGGCCATAAAGAGCAGGAGCGACTGGGCCAGCACCTCGTCGGCATAGCGCAGGTCGGGGCTAATGGCGCGCCAGGTGCGCAGGACGCTTGAGCCGGGATTTGCCACTGCGGCAGTCAATTCGCCGACCGTTTGGTCGAGGGAATCAAGGTTCCGCACCCTAAAGTGAATTTGGTGCGCAACCATGGGCTGGTTAAGGGAGTCGACACCACCAAGCAGCTCAGGAGCCAGATCGGCAATTGGCACATAGACCTGAATGCCTTCAACTAGGTTGCTGATGCCGTCGTAAATCCCGCTTACTTGGTAGAGGCTACTATGGATTTCGCCCTTTAGATCTTGAAAGGTGAGCACGACCCGGTCGCCAAGGCCAGCTCCGAGCTGCTCGGCCAGCTTGAGTCCCAAAGTGATGCCTGTGGAGTCAAAACTACCCTCGTGCATGCGGCGCGGTGCCTTAAAAACCTGGGCTTCACGCTCGGGGTCAACGGCTAGCACCTGCACGGGGGCGGAGGCAGCGCCCGACTGCATCACCGCAGTGATTAAGAGTCGTTCCGACCAGGACTCTACTTCAGGGTGGGCGTCGAGTACGGCCGTCCATGCTTGGGGCTCCGCGATGAGCGCCTGAACTTCTTGGTTCTCGATAAAGGACGAGTCGGTAATCTGAGCATGGCCTATGTAGTCGTCGAGGGCATTGGCCGTGCGGGTATCGTTGACCCCTTGAGCCAGGCCCATCATAAAAACGCCAGCCCAAACCCCAAGGGCCATGGCACCGACGACCACTCCGCTGCGCCAGGGACTGCGCCAAATGTTGCGCCATGCCATAGATAGGAGCAGGTTCATCGGTGTACGGGGCTAGTTTTAAACACAGTCCGCAAGGGCCAGGCCGAGGCGATAAGGGCTATTAGAACGATGATTCCAGCATGCGTGAACGAAATGGACCAGTCTAGGCTTGGCGGCAGAATAGCTTCCCAGCCCTGCTGTTCAATGGCTGCCGCTACGTCGCCCCAAAGGCGCAAGGGGTAGCGCTCCAAAATCAAAACGGCAATCCGCCCGGCCAGAATACCCGTTGCGGCTCCGGCGAGGCTGAGCAGGAGAATTTCGATAAAAACCGTCCCGGCGAGCAGGCCGCGCCTCATGCCCATGGCCAGCTGCATGGCAAATTCGCGCCGCCGCTCGTTGGCAAGCATAATCATGGTGCCGAGCAAGCCAAATCCGATGACTACATAAAGAATGAAGAGTATGACCCTGCCCCCCGTGGTATCGGCCTGAATGGTTTGAATTAGCTCGGGCATGCGGGTCTGCCAACTCAAAAAGTGGGCCCCGTCGAGCGGATGCCGAGCGCCCAGCTCAGCGCTGGGGTCTTGGTTAATTTCCCTGCGTTGGGGCGTGATCTGCACGTAGCTCCACATGCCGTAGGCTCCCGAAAAATCCTGGGCGTCTTTGAGCTCGATGATTGCGCTGCGTTTCTCAAGCTCCGGATTGCCCATATGGAGGGTTCCAGCAAGCACCCAAGAAGCTCCGGCCACGCTCCCTTGAAAGCCCTGACCCATGGCAACAAGGCTGTCTCCAGGCTCAACCTGAAGCTGTTCTGCGAGGCGCTTGCCTAGCCAAACCGAGCCGGGGCCTGATTCCCAGGATCCGCTGGCCAACCGAGTTTGCCAAAGGCTGGACTGAGCCTCTTCAGGGCTCAAACCGATCCATTGAGCTACCCCGCTGCGGTCTCCGACGCTCAGCAGTCCAAATCCCTGAATTCGCGGGTAGGCACTGGCTACTTCGGGGTCTTGGCGAAGCCTTTCTAGCCATTGCTGGTCTTCGTAGAGGGAGTAGTCTAGGTTTTGGCTTGGCCAGTAGGCCGTGTCGCTCACCTGCACATAACCGCTCATGCTCCCGACTACCGTAGACACCATGTGGCCGTAAACACCCAGCTGAAGCGAACGCAAAATGATGGCAAAAAACAGGGCAAAAGAGATTGCTGCTCCCGTAATTAAGCTGCGTCGGCGGTTGCGGCCTAAATTCCTAAAGGCTAGGCGAGCGGCCAGCCCTAGCTCGCTTTGACGGGCAAAGAGCTTGGATCGATTCACGGCTCCGTTTGCTCAAGACGTTCTGGGGTAAACCAGGCAGGACTCAGCTGCGGTTGCCTTTTGTAGTTTTTGATGGTCATCACGGTGCTTTGCTTGCCGCCAAGGGTGCTGAATTGAAGCTTGACCGGCATATATATTCCGTCCATTCGCGCGAATTCGAGGGCATCCATTCGCTGAATTTCACCACTGCGGTTGCTTTGAAAACTCAGGCGGACCCATCCCTTATCTCCCGTGTGTACCCAAGCGACCACTGCGTCGGCCGCTACCGGAATTCCTGGCTTGGGGCTGCACTTAATTTTGTGGCAGAGAAGGCCATTCACGGTTTCGGTTCCGAGGTATTGATGGCTGAAGTCCTTGGCAAGCGATGCCTGGCCAAGAAGGTTGTCAAGGGAGGCATCCGTTCCCATGAAGCCCCCTGCCATCAGCATGCTTTGAGGCAGCTTGACCACCTTGCCGCTGCGCGGAACGTAGCTATACATCTGCTTGTCGGCCCGAAGGTATCGGGTACCGCGGTCGCGTTCTGGTCCGGTAATCACAATTAATGCGTACTTATTGCCGTGGTTCCAGGTCTTGAGCTCCAGCTCGCGGGTGTAGCGCGCCCGCTTGGCCGTCATCGAAAGTTCGCTGTAGCTCGAGGCTCCGATGGCATTTTTCTCGGCTTTGGACAGGATTTCGCCTGCATTTTGGCCCAGTATCTTGGTGCCCGATGCCAATAGCAATAAAACGAGCAGTCGCAAGGCAGTATTCTTCATGAGTAATAGTCCAACAAGGTCGCGTCAAATCGGTTCACAATCTGCACCAGGGAGGTTGTATTTTTGCTAAATAGTGCACAGTACTGCGCCCTCATTCGGCACAATCCTTGCTGCTCAAGCTCTAAACCTCAAATTCTGAAAGCTATGTACCCCGAAGACTTAATTGCCCCCATGCGCGCGGAACTCACCAATGCTGGATTCGAAGAATTTCGCGACGCAGAGGAGATGAAGGCCGCGATTCACGGCGAAGGCACCACCCTAGTAGTCATTAATTCGGTTTGCGGATGCGCCGCAGGTTCTTGCCGCCCTGGAGTGCGCATGGCCCTGTCAAGCCCAGGGGCTAAGCCAACTCGTGCGGTCACTGCTTTTGCCGGGAACGACAAGTCTTCGGTAGATATGGCTCGCGGTTTAATGATGCCCTTCCCCCCGTCTTCGCCATCCATTGCCCTTTTTAAAGACGGCGAGCTGGTGCACATGATTGAGCGCCATCATATTGAAGGCCGATCAGCCCAAGCCCTTGCCACTAATCTGACTGCAGCTTTTGAGGAGTTCTGCAGCTGATTCCGCATTGTACAGCCTGATGCGGCCGCAGCGGACCCTGTTTTTATCTTCGTCGCTTTAGGGTGTAATCTGTACACTTAATTGCATTTTTTACTACATTGCGGTAACCTAACGTTAACCCGTAATGATGAATTCGCATAAATTTTTGCTGGCCTTGGCCATTTCCCTCGGATCAGTTTCCGTTTGGGCTCAGGGCCAAGTTTCTGGTTTGGTCCGGGATGCCGAGGGCAAGCCACTGCCCTCTGCCGTCGTTAAGGAATCCTCCTCAGGCAGCACTGCAGTAACCGACGCCAGCGGACGCTACAGCATAATGGTACCCGCTAAGTCAGCCAGTCTTACGGCGGCTTTAATGGGCTACGTGAGCCTTAAAAAAACGGTTCAGGTTGCCGGCAGCGCAACCCTCAACTTCACCCTCGAAGAATCTGCGGAACAGCTGGACGAGGTAGTCATTGTAGGCTACGGTTCCACTACGGCTAGGGACCTAACGGGTTCGCTCGTAAGCGTGAAGTCCAAGTCCTTTCAAAAGGGTGCATTTTCAAGTCCCGCCCAGTTAATTGTGGGTAAAACTCCAGGCGTTCGAATTACTGCAGGGTCTGGTCGCCCTGGCGAAGGCGCGCGGATTCGCATTCGCGGCGGATCATCAATCAACGCCAGCAACGACCCGCTTATCGTTATCGACGGCCTGCCCTCAGAGGGCCTGGGTCTTATAAATCCCAACGACATCGAGAGCTTCACGGTGCTCAAGGACGCGTCGGCCACGGCCATCTATGGTTCGCGCGCAGCCAACGGCGTAATACTGGTCACGACCAAAAAAGGCCTGAAGGACGCCCCATTGAAGGTGGAACTGAGTGCCGTAACCTCGGTGCGGTCCACGCGCAACCGCATGGACGTACTGACCACCGAAGAATTTGTTTCTGCCATTAATGATTATGGCTCGAACAACCAGCGCAAACGTTTGGCAGGAGCCAAGGGCTACTACCAAGTTGGCGGCACAGGCGACGTGATGATTGCCACCGATTCCCTGCCCACCAATACCCAATGGCAAGACCAAATCTACCAGCGTGGAATGGCTCAAGACATCAACGTGGCACTGAGTGGCGGCGTTAAGGGCCTCCCTTATCGCTTGGGTATTGGATACTATTCGGAGACGGGCGTGCTAAAGACTTCGGCATTGGACCGCTACAGCGTGACCCTAAATGCCTCCCCAAAAATCACGCGCAACCTCACGGCCAACGTGAGCGCCAAGGCCTACCGTGCCTACAACCAGTATGCGAACCAGGGAGCCATTGGCTCTGCGGTATGGTTTGACCCCACCCGCGAGGTACTGTCGGGAGATTCATCGAAGTACGGCGGGTATTTTGAGTGGGGCTTGCCCAACGGTGCCCTGAGCAACCTCTCGCCCCGCAATCCGGTCGGCCTGCTTGATTTGCGCGACGACCGCGGAACGAACGACCGTTTTATCGGCAATGTGCTCTTTGACTTTAAGCCCCTTAGCGAGACGGACCTTCACCTATTTGTGAATTTGGGAGGCGACTTTGGTTTAAACAAGGGTACCGTGGTTGTTCCTGACTTCGCGGCCATGAGTTTTGTAAACCGCGGCGAGAACAACCGCTACTTTAATACTCGAGGCAACCAGCTTTTGGAGACCTACTTCAACTACAAAAAAGATCTTGTTAAGGGTAAAATCAAGACCGACTGGACCGGGGGTTACTCCTTTCAAAAGTGGCGATCTTATGCAGAGAACCTTCCAAGCCTGCGGTTTAATGGCGATACCCTTTCTCCGGCGAATCCCTTCCCTTATGATGTAGACAACGCACTGATGTCGTTTTTTGGCCGCAGCAACATTAATATTTTGGGCAAATACTTGATTACGGCCACGCTGCGTTCCGACGGTTCCAGCCGATTCTCTCCAGAGAGTCGTTGGGGCTTGTTCCCTTCGGTTGCCTTCGGCTGGAACGTGCTCGAAGAGAAGGCTTTTAAGGCCATTAAGGGCTCGGTTTCTTCGCTAAAAGTCCGCGCTAGTGTCGGGGTAACAGGCCAGCAAGACATCAACAATGACTATGGCTACATTGCCAACTACGCCTACGGCACCGGCACGGCCCAGTACCAGTTTGGCAGTAATTTTTATGACGTGCTTCGCCCTGATGCCTACGACTACTTTTTGGAGTGGGAGAAGACGCGCACGACCAACCTCGGACTGGACTTCGGCTTGCTTAAAAACCGTGTGACTGCGAGCGTCGATCTTTATGAAAAGTATACCTACGACCTGCTCGGCGTGATTCCCGTGGCGGCCGGCACCAACTTCTCGAATCTTGTTTTGACCAACGTGGGCGCAATGACTAACCGCGGGGCAGAACTGAATTTGAATCTTGTGGCCGTCGATAACGAGAATGCGAGTTTAGAATTCGGCATCAATGGTGCAATTAACCGCAACAGGATTGACAAGCTTACCCGCGTAGTGGATTCTACTTCTAAGGGAATACGCGTCGGAGGCATTAATGGGGGCGTGGGCAACACCATTCAGATTCATCAGGTAGGTCACCCCATGTTCACCTTCTACACCTACGAGCATCGCTACGATGCCAATGGCAAGATCATTGAGCGCAACGGAAAGCTCGATCGCTTTGATGCCAGCGCCGACGAGAATGCCAACGGTAAAATTGACGACATCGAGGCCTATGTGGATCAAAATGGCGACGGAATCATCAACTCCGACGACTTGGTCTACAACGACGCGCAGCCGGAACCCATTCAGACTTTGGGTTTCACCACGACCTGGAGGTACAAAAAGTGGAGCGGCGGCATGACGTGGCGTGGTGAGTTTGGCCACTACATCTACAACAACAACAACTCCCTTCATGGCAACCTGTTCTCGGTTGGGGGCTCCTTTCCGCACCTAAACAACATGTCACGTGATTTCTTGAATACGGAATTCATGTTCAACACCACCGAGCAGCTGATGTCCAACTACTTTTTGGAGCGCGCGGACTACCTGCGCTTGGACAACCTCTACCTGTCCTACGACTTGGGTAATATTGGCCAAGGCAAGTATCCAGCAAGCATTAATTTCTCGGTGCAAAACGCCTTGGTCTTCACCCGATACTCGGGTCTTGACCCCGAGCTTGCCGGAGGAATCGACAACTTGATCTTCCCGCGTCCACGGGTATTTAACCTGCAATTGAACGTAACTCTTTAAGCCAAGACGACCATGAAGTTTGCAAAATCCCTTGCCCTTGCCACCAGTGTTTCGATTCTGGTAGCCTCCTGTGCCGACGACCTAAACCTTTCTCCTAAGTATGGTTTGACTGCGGAACAGGTTTACAGCGACCCCAATAACTACTCCAACGTTCTTGCTAAAATCTATGCTGGGCTGTCGATTTCTGGCAACAACGGCCCTGCGGGCATGCCCGATATTGGTGGAATTGATGAAGGCTTCTCACAGTACGTGCGCGTTATGTGGAACCTGCAGCAGCTCCCCACCGACGAGTCGATTTGCGGATGGGCCGACCCGGGTATCCCTGAGCTCAATTCCATGGACTGGAACGACAACTCGCCCTTTGTCAGCGCGATGTACTACCGCATCTACTACCAAATCAGCCTGGCCAATGAGTTCATTCGCTATTCGAGTGAAGACTACTTGACCACCAAGGATTTTACCGAGGCCGACAAATTGGCGATTCGCAAAATGAATGCGGAAGCTCGATACCTGCGTGCCTTGAGCTACTACCATGCCTTGGATCTTTTTGGAAACGTTCCCTTTGCCGACGAAAGCGTGCGTCCTGGTTCGGAGCCGCCCCAGCAAATAATGCGCCCTGACCTCTTTAACTGGATCATGGACGAACTGAACGCCATAGAGCCAAGCTTGGCCGCTGCTCGCACGGACGAATACGGTCGTGCAGACCAAGGTGCCCTCTGGGCACTCCGCGCCAAAATGAATTTAAACGCTGAGGTTTATACCGGCACCCCTCGTTGGACCCAAACCATGGAGGACTGCCAGCGCATCATTGACGCAGGCTACGGTCTGGAGACAGACTACGGATACAACTTCATGGCCGACAACCACCTGTCGCCCGAGATGATTTTTGTGGCGACGTTTGATGGCAACCGCACCCGTACTTATGGAGGTACCACCTTCTTGGTTCACTCGCACATGGGCGGATCGATGAACCAGTCCGATTTTGGCACTACTTCGGGTTGGCAGGGCAACCGCGGAACTTTTAACTGGTCCAATAAGTTTACGCTGCCCGGCGATCATCGAAGTGCATACCTGTACCGAGACGGCCAAGTGGATACCATCGCCGACGTCGGAACCTTTACCCAGGGTATTGGAATTACCAAATGGAGGAACATCAACCGCGACAGCAGCGCTGGCGTGGAGCCCGGAACCTTTGTGGACATTGACTTCCCAATGTTTCGTTTGGCGGACTTTCACCTCATGTATGCCGAAGCCGCCGTCCGCAGCGGAAGCAATGTGGCCTCAGGCGTGAATTACTTCAACCTGGTCCGCGCGCGTGCCCTGGGCAACAGCAGCCAAAACATTTCGACACTGACGCTGGACGAGATCCTCGACGAGCGCGGCCGCGAACTCTACACGGAAGGACACCGTCGCCAGGACTTGATTCGCTTCGGGAAGTTTACCACAGGGAGCTACCTGTGGCAGTTTAAGGGCGGCGAGCAATTTGGTACTGCCGTGGGCAGCCACCTCAACCTATACCCCTTACCGGGCGCTGACCTAAACGCGAACACAAACCTGGAGCAAAACCCGGGCTATTAATAAACCCCAATTTTAATTTTCATGAAAAAAACCCTTACTCTTGCCGCAGCCCTAGTTGCTAGTGCTGCTTTTGCTCAA
>JABMNC010000066.1 GCA_013205365.1 Cryomorphaceae bacterium
CTGATCGCCTTTTAGCGAAAACATGAGAATAATCGTAGCGAGCAGGGCAATAAGGGTAATCGGCGAGATGCGCGGCGCAAGTACCTCAATAAACCACTTTTCGCCCCACAAGCGGATGCTCAACCAGCGCAAGGCCTGGCCTAGCGCAAAGGGAAGGCCCAAATAAAGAAGAACACTATGGGCCACAAGCATGGCGTCAATCGACAGGGACTGCTGGGCCATTCCTACCCAGGGAGGAACCACGTTGAGGAAAAAGGCAGCGTAGGCCGCATAAAAAAACATTTGAAACAGGCTGTTGAGCCCGACCAAGCCCGCCGCATAGTCGCGGTCTCCGCAGGCGAGGTCGTTCCAAACCACCACCATGGCGATGCAGCGGGCGAGTCCGATAAGAATGAGTCCGTTAAAGTAGGTGGGCTGGTCGCGCACAAAAATCCAAGCCAAGGCAAACATAAAAATCGGACCGACGACCCAATTAAGCAGCAGGGAGGTGGCAAGCAGTCGGGTATTTTTGAAAACGCGCGGGAGCTGGCTCATATTCACCTTGGCCAAGGGAGGCATCATCATCGCAATCAGGCCGATAGCCAAGCCAGGGTGAATACTCCCTGGTTGGCTGTCTAATAGGGTTTCGATATTGGTGAATGCGCCCAAGGCGACACCCAGGGCCATTGCGGCAAAAATCCAAAGGGTTAGGTACTTATCTAAAAATTTCACCGTGCGGAATTGGTTTGGTTAACAAGATCCTGGAGGTCGGCCTCAATGGCTTTGGCCACGCGGAGGTATGTCGCCGCGGACTCTGCGGTTCCGTCGGCAACTTTAGGGTCGGGGTAGCGCCATGGAATGCGTGCCACGGCGCCAAAAATTGCTGGGCAAGCCTCGTCTGCTTCGGCGCAGGTCATCATGGCAACAATGGGCAGGTCGCGCGGAATATCCTCTAAGGTTTTGGAGTAGAGCAGGCGTTCGACCTCGTCTTTTTGGATGCGATAATGCCCATCCTGCAAAGGCGTTATAGTCCATCCGGAATCTTCAAGAGCCCTCGCCGTAGAAGAATGGCAGCCGGTGCGCTCGGTCCCGCAGCTGCGCACGGTAACGGCTGGATTACCCCGCCAGAGCCAAGCCGCAGAGGCTTCTGCAAGCTGGCTTCGTCGGGAGTTATGAGTGCACACAAAAAGAAGCTGAACCGGACCTTTGGCCAATTCACGACTCAGGGCTTCGGCTGCTTCACGGGTATCTTTTGCCGGAATTAGCAGCACAACATTTCGGGACTTTGAAGCTGTATAATGGACGCACTAAGGAAGGCCAAGGCCTTCGGAGCTAAACAATAGCATGTTTTGGGACCCTGTATGCTGCCCTGAATCAGGCCGGCGGACTTTAGTTCGTTGAGGTGCTGGCTAACGGTAGCTTGCGAAAGCCCCGTAACGGCGACAAATTCGCCGCAGATGCATGCGGTGTGGGCGGCAAGGGCCTGGACAATGGCCAAGCGCGCGGGATGGCCTAGGGCCTTAAAGAGGTTTGCCAGGGCTAGGTGCTCGGCAGTAAAGGATTCGGTGTGGCTGCTTCCCATAAACGTAGTATTGCAATATTGCAATATTACGATACAATTGTTAGCCTAGGTTGGTCCTTGTCATAATTGGCCATTCGCCCAATGCAGGCATGCTCGAGACCCTCGCTTTTGAGGATTTCTACTGCGGCGTCAGCGTCCTCTGGCCCTACAAAAAGCAGCAGTCCGCCGCTGGTTTGGGGGTCGCAAAGTACCGACATCGCAAAGCCGTCCATTGGGCTTGATTCCGCCTGAACGGCCCTATAGTTGGTCGTGGTTAGGTTGGGCAAGCAAAACTGCCCGTAGAGTTCGCGGAGTCGCGCGATGTCGTAGGTTGGGATTGCGCTTTGATCCAGTTCCGCGCGAAGGCCGCTGGCCTTGGCCACCTCCAGCAGGTGCCCTGCAAGCCCAAATCCAGTGACGTCGGTCATGCTATGCAGTCCGGGCAGCTCCGCCAGCTTAGGCCCAACATCATTGAGCCGAAGCATGGTTTTTAGCGCCCAAGCTCGGTCGCTGTCGCTCGCTGTCGCTCGCTTGGTTGCCGTAGCAAGCATTCCGAGGCCCAAGGGCTTGGTTAAAAAGAGCAGGTCGCCGGCCCGGGCATTGGAATTCGTCTTCAGGGCAGCCTTATCGACCAAACCGCTAACGCTCAGACCAAAAAGGGGCTCAGGAATATCAATACTATGCCCCCCAGCAAGGGGAATTCCCGCGGCCCTGCACACGTCACGAGCTCCTTCAATTACGCGACCAGCTAGGGCAGCAGGGAGGCGTTCAATGGGCCATGCCAGCAGGGCAAGGGCCGAAATGGGTCGGCCGCCCATGGCATAGACGTCGCTCAATGCATTGGTCGCTGCAATGCGTCCAAAATCGTAGGGCTCGTCGACAATGGGGGTAAAAAAATCTACCGTCTGAACCAGTCCTCGTCCGTCGCCAAGGTCAATCACCGCTGCGTCGTCGGAATGCTCGTGCCCCACCCAAAGTAGGGGCCAAAAATCGTCGGCGCGAATGCCGCTTGCTCCCAAAATACCCTGCAGGGCCTCAGGGCCAAGTTTGCAGCCGCAGCCTGATCCGGGGTTAAATTCCGTCAGCTTCATACCCTATCAATTAATCGTTGTGCAATTTCTTCGTCGCTTAGCCCAGATCCGTTCACGGTGTCAATAACGCTGCCTCGCCGGAGCGCCAAGCTCTCGGAGTAGGTGCGGTCGTAGTAGTGCAGTGCGATTCGTGCCGCATCCGCGAGATTGCCTTGATTGACAAACTCAATAGCCGTTCGGGCGCTTTGGTCCCCGAGTCGCTTTGATATTTGGCGGAAGTTGCCGGCCAGCTCCTCGCTTGAAGCCTCTCCATAGGCTACAACAAGTCGGTCAATGCGTTCCTCAAGACTGCGCTCCAGAACCACAATAGGTGCGGACTTTTTAAGGGCAAAAAAACTTTGCTGCAGCCAAATGCGACCGATGGATCGCGACTCGTCTTCGATCCAAATGCGCGGAATTCCCTCGAGTTCTGCCAATTTAAGGGCTGCATTGTTCTCAAACTGCTCGCTGCTGGGCTGGGGAAGCTCTCCAATTTGCCCAAAGGCCGAGCCCTTATGGCTGGCCAAACCCTCGAGGTCGAGCACGGCAGCGCCTTGTGCCATCATGGCCCTAAGTACCTCGGTCTTGCCCGTACCAGTTTGCCCTGCCAGCACCACATAGGGTCTAGGGCTTGCCCATGACTCCAGCACCGCATGCCGGTATGATTTATAGCCCCCGGACCATTGCAGAACCTCATAGCCTGCAGTGCGCAGCAACCATGATACGGATCCGCTTCGCTGCCCGCCCCGCCAGCAGTAAACCTCTACAGGGCTCTGGTCGCGTTTGGCGATGGCATCGACTTGGGCCACAAGGTCGGCCATGCGCAGGCCGGCGTACTTTAAGCCTAGCCGGAGGGCCTTGGCCTCCGATTTTTGCTTGTAGATAGTGCCGATTTCAGCACGTTCCTCGTCACTAAACAAGGGAACTGAAAACGCGCTGGGCACGTGACCGCAGGCAAATTCAGAAGGGCTTCGCACGTCAAAAATGGGCATGGAGCGAAGGTACGATGCGCCCTACCTTTAGCCTGTGCGAACGCTAGTACTGCTCGGAATATTGGTTTTTGTTGCCTCCTGTGGGGTGCCCAAGGGTGCCTATGAGGCTCAGGTCATGCAGACCAGCCGCCTGCGAAGCGACAGCCTTCTTGCGGACCAACGTCTTTTTGCGGTCAGGGATAGCCTGTCAACCTTAGACTCTTGGGCAGGGCAGTCGGAGCAGGCTTTGATTGAGCTCGCGCAGGAACTGGAACTAAGAACCCAGGAGCTTGCTGCCATGCAAGTCCGCGCCGATTCGCTCCAGGAGCGCGTGCTTAAGAATGCCAGCCAGCGGGACGTTTGGCGTTTAGAGCGTTTGGCCTCGGAACGCGCCATGCTCAAGGCAAACCGCAGAAGTGATTCGCTCCAAGAGGTGGTGCTGCAGCTGCAGTCGGCCAAGAAGCGTCGCTAGTCTTCTTCGATAAAGTCCAGGTCGCGACCAAAGGTTTCTCGCAGTCCAGCTGCCGCCCAGAGGGTGATGGCAAAGACAATGAGGGCCGTTAAAATTCCGCCCTGCAGGTAGCCAGTTTGGGCGGTAAGCCACAGAAAAAGTGCGGATATGGCGGTGAGCGAACCCCTAATCATGTTGGGGATGGTGGTCGCTGCGGTGGCTCGAAGGTTGGTCCCGAAGCTTTCGGCGCCAATGGTAACAAAGAGGGCCCAAAAACCGGTTCCGAAGCCCATGATTCCGCAGCCCCAATAGAGTTCGGTGGCGGTAGATGCCGTGAAGAACCGGAGCATGCCCAGTGCGGTAATTGCATAAAACACGTAGAGCGCCTTTTTGCGCGACCGAAGGAGCTGGCTCAGGAGTCCGCTTGCGAGGTCTCCGGCAGAAATAGCCGCATAGGCATAGAGGATTCCGCGCCCCGGGTCAACCGCCTCGGTGATGCCCTGATTCAGGGCAAATTCCTTGCAAAAGCTGACCAGGATGCCGATCACAAACCACGTTGGCAGGCCAATGAGTACGTTGCGCAGGTAGCGCATGGCTCGCTCTCGTTTGCGAAA
>JABMNC010000067.1 GCA_013205365.1 Cryomorphaceae bacterium
ACGATTCAGCAACGGCGGGAAGTTCTTCGAACCAGCCGGTCGTTCCGCAGACCACTGGGGTGCCGAGCCCCGCCAGCCGACGCAGGTTCGCCACGGCGGCATCAGGCTGGGTGAACTCAATGACGACGTCGGCCTTGCCAAAATCCCATGCGTCCGTACTACGAATCCGCGCAACCACGCTGTGTCCGCGCGCTACTGCCTCAGCCTCGATAGCTTGCCCCATTTTTCCGTAGCCCAAAAGTGCGATGTTCAGTGCCATGCCAGCGTCAATTGAGCTCCAAAGGTAGTTTGCGGCCCAAATGCAGGGCGGAACCGGGCACTCAAGTTCGGCGACACGTCAAAATCAACCAAGTGTCCGGCTGCGTAGGCGTCCAAGATCTGAAAGAGGTAGCCTGCGCCAACCCCGAGCACGGCGTAATCCCGACGTCGCCGATAGTCGTTCTGAAGCGAAAAAAGCTGGTTAGTAGAGAATTGCCCGTCAAACTCATCGAGCGTCAGAGGATCGCTATCAAGCCGGAGGTCAATGGCTCTGCTCAGCCGATTGTAGTTCTGCTGGTTGAGGTAGAGGTAGTAGCCGCTGCCAGCCATAATTCCCAGTGCGATTGGGGCCTTCCAGATCTGCTTGTTGAGTATTTGCCCGGCTCCTGGAATCAGTGCGCTTGCAATCGCGGACTTTTCGGGCTGCCCCCAAACGCGCGGCGTTCGAGCGGAATCGGATTGGGCCCAAAGTGAAGGTCCCGCTGCGATGAAGAAAAGTAAGAGGTAGCGCACAGTGGGTCAAAAGTAGCCGAAACCTCGGGTTTGTTGTACTTTTGTGATCAGTTTTGGTGAATTACGCCAAGGCAAATGGCCTCGTAGCATAATTGAATAATGCATCGCACTTCTAATGCGACGAGTGCAGGTTTGAATCCTGCCGGGGCTACTCTTTCACATAGTGCCTAATTCGATGGCAGTTGGCACAAAGTAGGTCGCACAGTAGGTCATTATTTTATTCTTATGGCAATTTTGCTTGTAAAAGTTTGAAATACTGAGGTTTAATCTGCATCGTGTGCATTGTTGTGTCAGTAATTCGGGCATGTATAAAAGGTAGACAAAAAACCTGAATACAACAAAAAAAGGCGCCCAAAAGGCGCCTTTTTACGTCGGGAAGACAGGATTCGAACCTGCGACCCTCTGGTCCCAAACCAGATGCGCTACCACCTGCGCCACTTCCCGAGGGCTGCAAAGGTAATCAATTAGGTCGGTTTGATTTTGTCCTTCGCTTCGAATTCAATCAAACCCTTTTGATCCACCTTCCCCGGGTTTGTATAAGAATGACTTCGTATCTTTTCGGTCAGTTTTTTAAACCATCCCACCATGAATAAAATCGCCTACGCACTTCTCGGACTCTTGATTTTCCCTTCATCCTGGGCGCAGATCACGCTTAATACCACCACGGGCAGTACAGGGTATACTGGGGTAAACGGCTGCGGAACCGGCTCAACAGGGGCTTGCTACATTACGTTTCTAGTTGAGAATACCTCGACCTCTCCCATTCAAATTACCGAAGTTGGCCAGTGGACAACCACTACCAACAACAGCAACACCGTAAACTTATTTAGCAGCACGACTTCGTTGGCTGGGGCCGTATCAGGTTCATTTCTGGCTACTGCGCCCCCAACGGGTTGGGCGTTGACGGCAAGCGGAACGGTATCGGGTATCACGGCAACGGGTGTTAATCCGGTGCTTTCCAACCTAAATGTTGTCGTTCCGGGCGGCAGCTCCGTACGGTTTGCCTTGGTTCTCTCGGGTACCGTTAGTTACAGCGGTACCGGAGCGGGTACGGCTTCACCCAACACCTTTAGCAATAGCGGCATTAATCTCAGAGTAGGCGATGCCCAGATCGGTGGTGGAAACATTGGCTACGGTGGCGCAAACAACCCGCGCTTTTTTACAGGATCCGTGAGCTTCATTCCGCTCGCTCCCTGCGTGGGAACGCCTTCGGCAGGCACAACCAACACCAGCCTTTCGGCGGTTTGCCCCCTCCAGAATTTCACCTTGAGTTTAACGGGTGCCACCTTGGCTTCGGGCATTTCCTATCAGTGGGAATCTGCGTCTTCGGTCGCCGGTCCCTGGACCTCAATCGCCGGCGCAAACGCATCGAGTGCGAGCGTTTCGCAGACCGTCAATACCTTTTACCGCTGTGCGGTAACCTGTAGCAACTCGGCCACAACAGTATATTCCAATGATGTGCAGGTAACCACCCTGCCTAACCTTGCGGCCGGAACCTACACCATCGGCTCGGGCGGAACTTATTCCACTTTTACCGCAGCATTCGCAGCGGCTGCCTGTGGGGTAGCGGGACCTGTAGTGTTTCAAGTATTAACGAGTTCGTCCACTTTTACTGAGCAGCTGGTAATTAATGATATTCCGGGTATGTCCGCGACCAATACCATCACGGTCAAGGGCAATTTTAACACCCTAAGTTTTGCAGCAACCAACACCAACGAACGCCACACGCTGCACCTGAACGGGGCGGACCACCTCAGGTTTGAAGACCTCACGATAGAGGCCGTCGGAGC
>JABMNC010000068.1 GCA_013205365.1 Cryomorphaceae bacterium
AGGTTTGGCATCGGCTAATTGACCGCCTCGAGGGCATTAATACCCATCACATTTGGAGTTTTGATCGCCTCGAACCGCCCCGATACGGCGGAACTTTGGAGGTTCTTGGCCATGTGCGCGCTGCCTCCCATGCCGGGCATCAGGTTGTACTGCATGCCTTTACCAAGTCCTCCTTGGCCCATCCGGAGCCCTTTGTTGAGGTGCAAACCAACGTCCTTCGCCGCGCTCGCTGGCCTTGGGGCCTCAAGCCTTGGATTGTGCAGAGCCGCCTTAGCCCCATTGCCCGCCATCAGGCTGCCGTTCAGAGGGGAGTCCGTACCTACCATGGCCTGCATTGCAGCGCACTCGACCCGACGGGCACCCTGCGCCTTCACAACCCAGAGTCGGCCTACTACCGCAGCCTCGCCAACCAATCCAGGGGATTCAAAAGGCTCTACTACCTCTTTGAGGCATGGGCCTTGCGCCGCTGGGAACAGGAGTTGGCTTTCTCATGGCTGGGGCCGGTTCATGCCATCACCGCCCGCGATGCCGAGGCCTGGAACCTGCGCAGCCCGCGATCCCCGGCAGCATTCGTCGCTCCGAGGCATCCCTTTGTTAGGGCAATTCCCCAGGGCCCTGCCGCGGAACCCTTGGTGCTGGTCGTGGGTAAATTCAGCGTAGAAGAAAATGCCGCTGCCCTGCGCGGACTTCTTGCTGCCCAGCCAGCCATTGAACCCCTTCTCATTGCGGGCCACAATGCACCTGCCGGAACCAAAAACTACCTGGACCGCCCCAGCGATAAGGAACTCGACGAGCTCTATGCCCGAGCGCAGGTTGTGGTAGTGCATGCCGAGCACCAGCTCGGAATCAAGTTCAAATTGATTCAAGCCCTTCTGCAGGGCCGCCACATCGTAGCCCACGAAGACGCCGTAGCTGGCTTAAACCTCGGTCAAAGGGTGCGGACCTACCGCAGCTGGCCGCAGGCCTATGAAGCAATCCGAGCGGCGCAGTCAGAGCCTTGGACTGCAGCTCATGCCGAAGAAGCCCTTCGCAGCGCGCAGGCATGGAAGGTTTGACTCCCTAGACTTCAGCCCTAAAGTGTGGCGAAGCCCTAAGTACAGGAAAGATTTAAAGGGTTTTTTGTACCGTGGAGGTCAGGGTTCCGTTGCCGCATCGGTAGGTGGCATGAGGAAACTTTAGCAGAAGCGCATAGTCGTGCGTGGCCATGAGAATGCTGCGTCCGCTCGCTCGAATTTCTTCGAGCAGGTGCATTAACTCCTCAGACATGTGCGGGTCGAGGTTACCTGTGGGTTCGTCGGCCAAAATAAGCGGAGGATCGTTCAAAAGAGCGCGAGCAATGGAAACGCGCTGCTGTTCTCCGCCTGAAAGTTGATGGGGCATTTTATGGCCCTTAGTGGGCATGCCTACGCGGCGAAGCACGGCATCAATTCGGTCGCTGTTCTCCCCCTCGTTCATTTGACCCGTGGCATGCAGCACAAAATTCAGGTTGTCGCGCACGCTGCGGTCCATCAGTAGCTGAAAGTCCTGAAAAACTACGCCGAGCTTTCGGCGTAGGTAGGGAATTTCTCGTTCGGGAAGGTTCCGCAAGTCGTGGCCGACAACCTGGCCTGCTCCCGATTCCAGGGGAAGGTCCGCATAAAGGGTTTTGAGTAAAGAAGACTTGCCAGAGCCTGTGGCGCCTATGACGTAGACGAATTCGCCTGGGCCCACCTCGAGATCTACGTCGCTGAGAACTCTATGGTCGCCCTGCATGATGCAGGCTTTGCGGAGCGAAATTACGGGAGACTGTTCCATGGGCATAGTTTATGCAAAGTAACGAGAGCGGAACCAATAGCAGGATGTACTTTTGAAAACCATGAGGATTACGTTTTTTACCGCGCTTTTGTACAGCGCAAGCCTTTTTGCTCAGCAGCCCATTACCGGCCAGCAGCCCGAGGCCCTCTTTGCTGAGGCGCGCGCCCGATTTGATCGCGCCCTGTACAGCTCGGCCTACGAGCATTTTGGCCAAGTTCGCAGCATGGTCCCCGAGGCCAGCGACTGGTCAGAGCAGTCCATGTACTATCAAGCGCTGTGCTCGATTCGCCTGCTGCACCGCGATGCCGAGGAATACGCGGAGTCATTTTTACAAACCTACCCTTCCTCGTCCAGACGCATTGACCTAATCCTCGAGGCCGCGGAGCAGTCCTTCAACCGCAGGAGGTATCAGGAGGCCAAGCGTTGGCTACGGCAGCTCGACGGGGTCGATCTAGCATCGGGCTTGCGGGCTGAGGTGCAGTTTAAGCTGGGTTATGCCCACTTTTTGCTCAATGAGTTTGACCAGGCCAAGGCAGAACTGGGCGAGGCCAAAAAATCGAAAAGTGCAGTCGCCAAGAC
>JABMNC010000069.1 GCA_013205365.1 Cryomorphaceae bacterium
CTGCAGACCACCTGGCTTCCCGGCGGCTGTCCCGACACGAGCGAGGCTTTTTGGCTCTTTGTAGATTCTGTGCCCGATACCGAAATTCAGGCCCTCGCTTGGCCCGGCCAGCCTCAGGCAAACCTTACCATCTGTGCCGACGACTCCACGCAGTTAGCAGCCATCGCATTTTCTAGCAATTGGACCTACCAATGGGAGGTGCGCTTCCCTGCCGGCTCCGGCAACTGGGCCGCCATTCCAGGCGAGACGGGATCCAAGCTTAACGTGTCTACCGCTATTGTAGCCTACGACGCAGAGTATCGACTCGTCATTGACAACGACTACTGCAGGCATACTACCAGCGAACTCTTAGTCACCGTAGTGGATTTGCCCCTGGTTAATGTTGCCCCAGCGGACTCTCTTGCGCTCTGTGCCGGCGACTCCGTTTTAGTTGGCGTAACGGGCAACAGTACAAGCTACCTCTGGACCTTCCCGGGTGGCAGCTTTAGCGGAGCCTCCTTTTATGCTAAGACCTCAGGAACCTACACCGTGGCTGGCACGAATTCCAACGGTTGCACGTCGTATGACACCCTAAAAATTTACTTCCTGTCGGTAATTGCCAACGCTGGCCCCGACCAGACTATTTTGCCTGGAACTACGGTGCAGTTGGCGGCTTCTGGAGGATCAGTCTACTACTGGTATGCTAGTGTGCCTTCCTACTTTAGCGACCCCTACAATCCCAATGCGCAGACGGTGCCGACCCAAGATACCACCATGTATGTGGTAGAGGTTCTCAACAGCTACGGCTGTTTTGACACCGATACCATGATGGTATACTGGTTTGATCCTGCCTCTTTGGTTCCTGATCTCTCGGGGATCATGAACGTGATCACTCCCAATGGAGACGGTTTTAATGACTTCTTTGATCTCTCTGAAGTGGTTCGTGCCGATTCCTGCGACATTATGATTTTTGACCGTTGGGGGGCTAAGACCTTTGAGCAGAAGCGCTACATCTCGGGATGGGACGGGCGTTCCAACGGAGGAGATCCGCTGCCCGACGGAACCTACTACTATATTTTAACCTGCAGCGACGTTGTTCGATTCCGCGGTGCCATTACCGTGGTACGCCTTTAACCTTTTTTAGCGAAGATTATGAATTCAAAATTGCTATTTGTGGCCCTTGCAAGCCTCTCCTTGAGTGTTCAAGCCCAGCAAATCCCTCTGTATAGCCACCTCTTTTTTGCTCCGGCCATGGTCAATCCTGCGCGTAGTGGGGCCCGAGGCTTCAGCGAGCTAGTCACCATCCACCGCCAACAGTGGCAGGGTATGGAGGGCGCTCCAGAAACATCAGCACTTCTTTTTAACGGTGCCAACAACAAAGAGCGCATTGGGTATTCCGTCTATGCGTTTACCGACGCCACAGATATTGTTCGTCGTTCGGGTATTTATGGCCACTATGCCTACCACGCTCAGCTCGCGGAGAACTCGGTTTTGAGTTTTGGAATCGGCGCGGGTTATGTTAACAACACCTTCGACATGGCAAGCATTCGGGTTAAGAATGAGGGTGATCCTTTTCTTTTTCCAGCAAATTCCAACGGCACGCTTGACATCAACCTCGGACTCAATTTGAAGGTTGAAAACTTCCAGCTCGGCCTCTCTGTTCCGCAGGTATTGGCTCCTGCCATTACGTACTCCAACAACTACACCGGTCCGGTGGCCTTTAACTTGATTCGCCACTACGTGATTCAAACCCAATACGATCTGCCTATTCAAAAAGACCGCATGACGCTCTCTCCTTTAGTGGTAGTTCGTGCGGCCAATTTTGTAACGCCTCAGGTAGACGCAGGCATGATGTTTAATGTTACCGAGTATGGCTATGTCGGGGCCCTTTTCCGCTCCAATTTCGGGGCTTCGGCTCAGATTGGTGTTCACCTAACTCCTCTGCTGACCCTCGGCTACGCGCACGACTTCAGCACCAACGACTACGCAACTTCACTGGGCATGTCCAATGAGTTCATCTTGACCTACCGCTTTGGCGACAACAAGAGCAACGACCGCATCGAGGCGGAGATTAAGCGCCTTAAAGACAAGCAGCGACAAGCCGATCAAAACGGCGAGAAGCTAATCAACGATAAATTCGAAGAGTTTAAGGAGGAGCTAGAAGCCTCCAACAAGAAGCAGCTCGCCGCTCAAAGTGAAGAATTAGCCAAGGCCACGGCGCTCAAGCTTCAACAAGCTGGTGTTCAGGGAGGCGGCGTGCGCGCTTCGGCCGCCAGCCAAGGTTCCAGTACTCCTTCGGCCTCAGAATCCGGTGCGGGATCCGCAGGGTCCTCAACCATCAAGGGCTACAGCAAGGAATCGTATGCGACCAATGTAACGCCGGGCAGTATGGGTTACTATGTTACGGCAGGTGTTTATGGTGAGCAAGAAAATGCAGACAAGATGGTTCAGCGACTCAAGGCACAGGGCGTTCAGTCTAGGACCTTCCGCGATACCAAAAACAACATGGTTTATGTATATCTGCTCAAGTTTGGCAACTATGAAGAGGCCTCTGCTGCGCGCGAAAGCAACCTGAATGGGCAATACAGCGGCAAGCTGTGGGTAAAGGTCATCCAGTAATGCGCCGACTCTTTGCGATATTAGTGGTTGCGCTGAGCTTAGCCACTCCGCTTCATGCAGCGCACCTGGTGGGAGGGGAGATAACCTACACCTGCATTGGGTCAAACCAATACGAGGTCAGGTTGCGAATCTATCGTGATTGCTTCTCAGGAGGTGCAGGGTTTGATAACAGCGTTAATTTCTCTGTTTTTAACCTTGGCGGAACCTTGGTCACCAACCCTTCAGTGCCAAAAGGTCCTACGGTTTCTGTTCCAGCGGGTACTGGGAACCCCTGCCTTACTACGCCCCCCAATATTTGCACGGAATATGCGGACTATATAGCGACCTTGACCCTGCCTCCCCTGGTTGGAGGATACACGATTTCGTACCAGCGCTGCTGCCGAAACTCCAGCATCTCCAATGTATCCAATCCGGGCTCTAAGGGTAATACTTATACGGTGCAAATTCCGTCAATGGATAATGCCTGCAACAGTAGTCCAGCCTTTGCTACGGTGCCTCCTATTG
Organism: Cryomorphaceae bacterium; assembly: GCA_013205365.1. GTDB lineage: Bacteria > Bacteroidota > Bacteroidia > Flavobacteriales > Schleiferiaceae > TMED14. The sequence goes on from JABMNC010000069.1 coordinate 3,103, forward strand.
TGCTCTGCCTTGGAGATCAATTGAATGTTGATGCTTCGGCCAACGATGCCAACGGCGATTCTCTGTTCTACGAGTTCTGTGAAATCTTCACAGGCGGAAGCCCTGGCAATGCGAGTCCAGGCACTGCGACGGCGCCCCCGTACACAACCATCACTTTTGTTGCTCCAGCTACGGCAAGCCAACCGGTTCCCGGTGCTCCGGCACTTACCATTAATGCGCAAACGGGCATTATTTCGGGGGTAGCCAATACTGCAGGACAGTACGTTGTTGGGATTTGCGTAAGTGAATACCGCAACGGTCAAAGGCTGTCGGTGGTGCGGCGCGACTACCAATTCAACGTGACTAACTGCATCATTAATACGGTGGCAGACATGATTACCCAGCTCGAGGACCCTCAACTCTACTGCGACGGGAGAACTTTGACTTTTACCCCACAGACCGCGGGTGCCTTGACCTATTTCTGGAACTTTGGTGATACCACAACCACAGCAGATACGAGTTCCCTGGCCTTCCCTACCTACACCTTCCCCGATACGGGTACCTACACGGTTACCCTAATCATCAATCCTGGCTTGGTCTGTACCGATACGCTCAAGGTCCCTTTCCGGATTATGAACGCCCCGGACTACCGCATTGAGTCCAATGGGGTTCCTTGCGTGGAGGTGCAGAACTTCCGCTTTGAGGCAGTCGGTTCTGCACCCTATGATGCCGCGATTTCCTGGGATTTTGGAAGCAGTTCCAACACCTTTGGCGCCTCTGGGAAGCTTGTGACTGGGGTGCGCTGGAATAGTTCTGGTATTTATCCTGTTCGGTGCATTATCCAGTCCGCCTACTGTCCTGATACCCTCTGGGATACCGTCCAGGTTTTTGATTGGTACTATCCTGTTCTGGCCTCGCCCAAAGACACGCAAATCGCCCGTGGCGACACGGCCTACCTTGACGTTACCAGCGGTTCTGCCTACTATTGGTTTGCCGACCAGCCCGTGTACTTTAATAATGCACAGCAGCGGAATCCCCAGGTTCTCATGCAGTCCGACAGTACCACATTCTATGTGATTGTCACCGACAACTTGGGATGCCGCGGTATCGATACGGTCTTTGTTAGCTGGCTTCCCGATCAGGTTAGTCCTGATCTGTCGAATGTAATGAACGTACTAACTCCCAATGGTGACGGCATGAACGATGTTCTGGATCTCAGCGAGGTTCAGTTTGGAGACGCCTGTACCCTCAGAGTTATGAATCGCTGGGGGACCACATGGGTCTATGAGAAGGAGGCCTATGCTAACGACTGGGGCGGTACCGACCTCGACGGCAACCTTTTGCCGAGCGGAACCTACTACTTCTTTGTGGTCGGTCCGGGCGGTTTGCGCTACTCAGGTCCAGTTACTATTGTTTATTGACCCGCGCCTTCACTCAACGTCATAAAAAAACGCGGCTTTTAGGCCGCGTTTTTTGTTGGGTTCTACGTTCTAGGTTTGGAACAGGTCCTTGACTTTATCAAAGAAACTCTTGTCGCCAGCGCCCGGTCGAGGCTTAAATCGATCGCTTGCGTTAAGCTTTTCTAGGATTTCTTTTTCGTCGTTGGTTAAGGACTTAGGTGTCCAAACTGCTACGTGAATCAGCTGGTCGCCCTGCCCGTAGCCCTCGAGGCTAGGTAGTCCTTTGCCTTTGAGCCTTAACGTTTTGCCGCTTTGGGTTCCGGGGTCAATTTTCATGCGGACCTTTCCCGATACGGTTGGGACCTCTACGGTGGTGCCCAGGGCGGCATCCGGGAAGGACAGGTGCAGTTCGTGGTGGAGGTTGTTGCCTTCGCGTACCAGAAGTTCGTGGGCTTCTTCTTCGATGGATACAATAAGGTCTCCTGCGGCACCACCTGCAGGACCGTGGTTTCCTTTGGACTGCACCCTGAGTTGCATGCCGTCTTGAACGCCGGCAGGGATTTTCACGCTTACGACCTCGTCGTGGCGTTCTAGTCCGTCCGCTCCCACGCCTTCGGGTCTCTTGTCTATGGTTTTACCGGCTCCTTGGCAGCTTGGGCATGCACTCGCCGTGCGCATCTGACCCAGAATCGTATTCTGAATACGGGTTACCTGACCAGAGCCTCCGCATGAAGCACAGGTTTTAAACGTAAGTCCTTCTGCCGGAATGGCTCTACGAATCTTAATCTTCTTCTCGACACCGTTGGCAATCTCTTCAAGGGTGAGCTTGACTCGAACACGCAGGTTGGCTCCTCGGTTTGCGCCGCCGCCACCACGACCTCCAAATCCTCCAAAGGCACCGCCAAAGGAGTCTCCAAAAATGTCACCAAAATGGCTGAATATGTCGTCCATATTCATTCCGCCACCACCGCCACCGCCTGAGCCGGTGCCAAAGGCCTGGTGCCCAAATTGGTCGTACTTCTGCTTCTTCTCGGGGTTCGATAGAACCTCATAGGCCTCGGCGGCCTCCTTGAATTTATCTTCAGCAGCTGCGTCTCCTGGATTCTTGTCGGGGTGAAACTGAATCGCAAGCTTGCGGTATGCCTTTTTAATCTCCTCGGCCGAGGTACCTCGTGCTACTCCCAGTACGGTGTAGTAATCGCGCTTACTCATATTCTTAGTTTCCTTGGCCTACTACGACCTTGGCATATCGGATTATTTTGTCGCCCAAGAGGTAGCCCTTTTCAAGCTCATCCACGACGCAACCCACTAAATCTTCAGATGGGGCGGGGATGTTGGTAATGGCCTCCATACGCTCCACATCAAAGGCCTGACCTAGCGTAGAATCCATTTGCTTTAAGCCCTCACTCTTCAGTGAATTAACGAGTTTACTTTGTATGAGCTCCAAGCCCAAGCGCTCCGAGCCTTCGGCTAGGGTCTTTAGGGCGCGCTCAAAGTCATCCAGAACGGGCAGTACCGACTTAATTACTTTTTCTCCAGCAACCGACATCAGCTCGAGGCGTTCACGCGCATTGCGACGCCTAAAGTTCTCAAATTCGGCATAGAGTCTGAGGTTTTGATCCTTGAGCTCTTGAAGTTCTGCCTCTATGTCGCGCTCCGTAAATTCGGCCTCTGCTTGGGTTGAGGTGGCCTCTTCCTGCACTGCCTCTAAGGGTTCTTTGGGGTTCTTTGTTTTGTCTTTCATTGATCAATGACTTCTTCTCTTCGCCTTAAAACACAAAGCCTGCCAAACGACCATTTAGTGTCATATTGGCAGACCTTGAGAAAGGGGTAAATTCTTACTTGGATTCCATGGCTTTAAGCGCATTCTCTAGCGCTGGTCCGCGTAAATTTTTGGCGATGACCTTGCCTTTGCCGTCAATCAAGTAGGTGGCCGGAATGGAGTTCACTCCATAAAGTGCAGCTCCTTCGGAGCGCCATCCCTTGAGGTCGCTGACGTGGTTGGTCCAAACAAGGCCATCCTTGGCAATTGCTTCAATCCAGCGATCTTTAGTATTGTCGAGCGACACGCTGTAGACTTCAAAACCTTTTCCGGTGCTGAACTTGGCGTTCTTGTACTCGTTGTAGGTTTTAACTACGTTAGGGTTTTCCATGCGGCAGGGTCCGCACCAGGCCGCCCAAAAGTCAAGAAGGACCACCTTGCCCCGAAGGTCTGACAGCTTGCGGGTTTTGCCCGAAGGGTCGAGAAGTGCAATATCGGGAGCCATAGATCCGACGTTTACCGTAGCCAGTTGCGACGAAGTGTCGGGTGCAGTTACGACGCTCGCAGGACTAGCGGCCAGTAGAAGGGCGACAATGCCGAGGGAAAGTATGTATTTCATGGGGTAAAAATAAGTTCAAAAATCAGTCTAGAACACGTTCAATTTTGGCGCCGAGGTCGCGGAGTCGCTTGTCGATCTGCTCGTAGCCTCGATCAATTTGCTCAATGTTGTGAATGGTCGAGGTTCCTTCGGCACTCAGTGCGGCAATCAAAAGAGCAATTCCCGCGCGAATGTCGGGCGAGGACATTCGGGTAGCCCTTAGGCTGAACTTTCGATCCAGACCGATCACGCTCGCGCGGTGCGGGTCGCAAAGGATTATCTGGGCCCCCATTTCAATGAGGTTGTCTACAAAAAACAATCGGCTTTCAAACATCTTTTGGTGAACCAAAATAGAGCCACGGGCCTGGGTAGCGGTTACCAAGACAATGCTCAATAGGTCGGGGGTAAAAAGAGGCCAGGGTCCGTCGGCGATGGTTACCATGGAGCCGTCAAGATAGGATCCAATTTCGTAGTGCTCTTGCGCCGGGATGTAGAGGTCGTCTCCGCGCTCCTCTATGATAATTCCAAGCTTGCGGAATACGTTGGGGATTTGCCCAAGGTGGGCAATACCGGCATTTTTTATGGTAATTTCAGACTTGGTCATAGCGGCCAGGCCGATCCATGAACCAATTTCAATCATGTCGGGTAGGCATCGGTGCTCGGTGCCTGACAATCGGTCTACCCCGGTAATGCTGAGGCGGTTGCTCCCAATGCCCTCAATCTTGGCACCCATTCTAACGAGCATCGAGCAGAGTTGCTGCAGGTAGGGTTCACAGGCGGCATTATAGATGGTGGTCAATCCCTTGGCCAGTACTGCGGCCATTACAATGTTGGCAGTACCAGTTACTGAGGGTTCGTCGAGCAAAATATAGGCACCCTTGAGTCCTTCGGCTGGGGCCTCCACGCCGTAGAAGTAGGCCTCTTCTTCATAAATGAATTTTGCTCCGAGCTTCATGAAGCCCTCAAAGTGGGTGTCTAGTCGGCGGCGTCCAATTTTATCGCCACCGGGTTTGGGAATGTAGCCTTTCCCAAAGCGGCCAAGCATTGGTCCAACCACCATAACGGATCCGCGCAATGAGGCCCCTTTGTTTTTATAGGTCGTGCCAAACAAATAATCAACATCCACGGAATCAGCTACAAACGTGAAATCGCCGGGTCCGTTTTTGCTAACGCGCACTCCGAAGTCGCCGATGATTTCGATGAGTTTATTGACATCGATAATGTCGGGTACGTTGGTAATGCGTACCGGCTCGTCGGTCAGCAGAACGGCACAAATTATTTGAAGTACTTCATTTTTAGCACCCTGAGGATGCACTTCGCCCTTGAGGGCTGTTCCGCCGGTAATTTTGAATGAGGCCATACTCACTTGCGGGTAAATCCGCCTTTGCGTTTGTTAAAATTAGAAGAATTCATGGGCTTCTTTTTGCGGTTTTTGGCATGCAAGGGCGCGTTCTGTGAGACCACTCCTTTGGCGACTGACAGGGCAGAGCCTTCTTGCCCCAAGCGTCCACCCGAAAGCAGCCGGAGGTCGTTAAAAATTACGGCGTCGTCTACGGTGTCTTTGTTCCAACTCAGGTAGGCCCGCTTCATTTGGTTGGCAATGTCGTACTCAATTCCTTGACGTTCTTCGCTAGGCTCCATTTCGGCGACCGTACTGATGAGGTTTTGAAGAATCACGCCATAGTATCGATGGCTTCGGCTTTTTGCCGGGTAGGGCACTCGTTCGGGCTTGGCTTCGAGCAGTTCGCGCTGGGGAGCAGGGTAGGGGCCGTCGACGTCCAATTCAAACTTAGACATAACGTGAAGGTGGTCCCAAACCTTGCGAGCAAAGTCAGGCTGCCCTCGCATGGCCGGGTTCAAGCGGCCGACCGTGTCCACAATATGCGCGGCAGACTCGGTACGCTTGGCTTTATCGTCTAGGGTCAAACAAAATTCGAGCATGGTTTGAACGAGGCGGCCGTACTCCCCAAGGGTCATCTCGGGGCGGTCTGTGTTATAGTCTAGAGACAGTGTGGTAATACTTGCAGTTTCCATGGTTGTGCTCCTGCTAAGCCAGGAGCTGCAATTTAGCGAACTTAAGAAGGAGTTTCTTTTCGCCCGCGTTATCAAATTTTATGGTGGCTTTACCGCCATCGGCGGCGGATTCCACTTCGGTCACGGTGCCTGCTCCAAATCGGTCGTGAAGCACGCGAACCCCTGGGGACAAAATTAGTTCGTTTGCGGGAATTCCCGACGCAGCACTTGCCTGCCCTAAAGGCTTTAAGTTTTCTGGCTTTCTAAAGCGTATTGGAGCTGGCGGCGGTCCCGCTGGCTTTGATGCGGAGCCGCTTCGGTTAAAGGCGCCGCCCCCCCTAAAAGTTTGAGGTTGGTCGGGGTCGCCAAAGGCATCGCGCAGCTCCCTCGGCACTCCATAATTTTTAACAACCTCAGGCAGATGCACGTCCAAGTGCTCGTCGTCTAGTTCGTCGAGGAACCTACTGGGTTCGCAGTCCATGAGCTTGCCCCAACGGTAGCGCACTCGTGCATGCGTCAAATATGCCCTCTGTTCCGCGCGCGTTAGAGCAACATAAAAAAGCCTTCGTTCCTCCTCGAGGTCGCTGCGGGAATTCATCGCCATCATCGACGGGAAGAGACTGTCTTCTAAGCCCACCACAAAAACCACGGGAAATTCTAATCCCTTTGCCAGGTGAATCGTCATGAGGGTAACCTTGGGCTCGTTGCTTTCTTGCTCGTCGCGGTCGGTAAAAAGGGCCACATCCTGCAGAAAGGCCCCCAAGCTCGGATTCCCGTCTTCGGTTTGGCTTTGCTGCTCCACAAAGTCTTTGATGCCGTTGAGCAATTCTTGAATGTTCTCGTACCTACTGATTCCCTCTGGCGACTTGTCTTCTGCCAGCAACTTTACAAGGCCGCTGCTGCGCACGATGTGCTCCACCGTTCCAAATGCGTCCTGCTGGCTGGCGATAATGCGGTAGGAGTCGATTAGGTCGGCGAAGGCCTCTAGGCGCTCTGAAGTGGGTCTGTTAATGCCTAAATCCCAAGACGTTGCGTTGCGCACGGCCTCCCAAACGGGTACTTTTTTCTCGTTGGCCACAATAGTTAGGCGGGCCAGGGTAGTTTCACCAATTCCGCGCCCTGGCAAATTGATTACCCGACGAAGGGCCTCTTCGTCGCCAGCATTAACCGTCAAGCGCACATAGGCCAGAACGTCCTTGATTTCCTTGCGCTGGTAAAAGGAGAGTCCGCCATAAATCTGGTAGGGAATGTTTCGACGGCGCAGCGCGTCTTCAAAGGACCTCGATTGCGCATTCGTACGGTACAAAATGGCAAAATCGCTGTAGTGGTGCTGTTCGCGGTGCACTAAGTCCCAGGTGGTTTGGGCCACATACTGGCCTTCGTCAGAATCGCTGACGCTCTGGTGTACTACGATTTTTTCGCCCAGCGGATTCTCGGTCCAAACGTCCTTTTGAAGCTGCTCCTTGTTGTGCGAAATCAGGGTGTTGGCAGCACTAACGATGCGCTTGGTGCTTCGGTAGTTTTGCTCCAATTTATATAGAGCCGCATCGGGGTAGTCATTTTGAAAATTCAAAATATTGCGGATGTTGGCTCCCCTGAACGAATAGATACTCTGGGCGTCGTCGCCGACTACGCAAATATTCTCAAAGCGGCTGGCAAGTGCCTTGACAATAAGGTACTGGGCATGGTTGGTGTCTTGGTACTCGTCGACCAGCAGGTATCGAAACCGTTCCTGGTATTTAGCCAGGGCGTCTGGAAAGCGAGCAAAAAGTTCATTGGTCTTGAGCAGCAAGTCGTCAAAATCCATGGCGCCCGCCCTAAAGCAGCGCTCCATATACTGGCTATAGACGTCTCCCAGCTTTGGCATTCTGGCCGAGGCATCCTGCTCTTGAAGGTCGGCCCGTGCTGCATAAGTCTTGGGCGTTATTAGGTTGTTTTTATAGGCCGAAATCCTCGACGCAACTGATTTTGTCTTATAAATCTCTTTGTCAAGGTTCAGTTCTTTGATGACGTTGGCCACCACTTTTTGAGCGTCCTCGGTATCATAAATGGTGAAGTTGCTAGGGAAGCCAAGGCGACTGCCCTCGACCCTTAGGATTCGCGCAAAAATGGAGTGAAAGGTCCCCATCCAAACGTTTTTGGCTTCGTCCGGACTCACCACCTTAGAAATGCGCTCCTTCATTTCACGGGCCGCTTTGTTGGTGAAGGTGAGCGCTAGAATTTGGAATGCGTCCACTCCATTCGCAAGAAGGTGTGCTATGCGGTAGGTCAGTACTCGAGTCTTGCCCGAGCCGGCGCCTGCAATAACCATGACTGGACCCTTGATGTGTTCTGCGGCCTTGCGCTGCGCTGAATTGAGTCCGCTTAAAAGTCCTTCCATGATCGGTGGCAAAAGTAGTTTGGGGCGGCGCCATGCTCACCCTAAGTGGAAAACTTTAAAATTCTTTTCGGTGCTAGGGTGTGGATAGAGAAGAATTTGTTCTACATTTGCAGTCCCCAAAAAAGTGGGGATAAAATTATATTTCTACCGACGTTATATCACGTAGAAGAGTATGCCAACGATCCAACAACTAGTCCGAAAAGGACGCGTAACCTTAGAGAAGAAGAGCAAGTCGGCCGCCTTGGACGCTTGTCCTCAGCGCCGTGGCGTTTGTACTAGGGTTTATACCACAACGCCTAAAAAGCCTAATTCCGCCATGCGCAAAGTTGCGCGGGTGCGTTTGACCAACGGAAACGAGGTCAACGCATACATTGGTGGAGAAGGACACAACCTGCAAGAGCACAGCATTGTGCTGGTTCGCGGAGGTCGTGTGAAGGATTTACCAGGGGTTCGCTACCACATTGTGCGTGGAGCCCTTGATACGGCCGGTGTCAACGGCCGCATGCAACGCCGTTCCAAGTACGGTACCAAGCGTCCTAAGGCCAAAAAAAATTAATAAGGAATCATGAGAAAGACTCGTGCTAAGAAGCGCCCTTTATTGCCCGATCCGCGTTTTAACGACCCCCTCGTTACTCGTTTTGTAAACAACATGATGTACGACGGTAAGAAGTCTACTGCATTCAAGATTTTTTACGACGCCATTGATTTGGTTTCTCAAAGAACGGGAGAGGCCAACGGCCTTGATCAGTGGAAGTCAGCCCTTACCAATGTCATGCCCCATGTGGAAGTTCGCAGCCGTCGAGTAGGAGGTGCTACGTTCCAGATTCCCCAGCAGATTCGCCCAGAGCGCAAGATTTCGGTTGCCATTAAGTGGTTAATCGGATACTCGCGCCAGCGCAACGAAAAAAGCATGGCAGGCAAGCTTGCCGGAGAGATTTTAGCTGCGGCTAAAGAAGAAGGTGCAGCCGTTAAAAAGCGCTTGGATACGCACAAGATGGCAGAAGCCAACAAGGCATTCTCACACTTCCGTTTCTAAATATTATAGATTACGTACTTCAAGATGGCTTCACGCGACTTACTATTCACCCGTAACATTGGTATCATGGCACACATCGATGCCGGAAAGACCACTACTACGGAGCGTATTCTTTACTACACTGGCGTGAGCCACAAAATTGGCGAGGTGCACGACGGCGCGGCAACTATGGACTGGATGGTTCAGGAGCAAGAGCGCGGAATCACCATAACCTCGGCAGCAACAACTTGTTTTTGGCGCTTTCCTACCGTTCAAGGCGAGGATATCGCTGGCCAGACCGAAGAATACAAGATTAATATTATTGACACTCCAGGACACGTAGACTTTACGGTAGAAGTGGAGCGTTCCTTGCGTGTTCTTGACGGTGCTGTTGCGCTGTTGTGTGCAGTAGGTGGAGTACAGCCTCAAACCGAGACCGTGTGGCGCCAGGCTACCAAGTACAGCGTTCCCCGTATTGCCTTCGTGAATAAAATGGATCGTACAGGTGCAGACTTCTTTAATGTAGTTCGCCAAATTGACGAGAAGCTTCGTGGCAACGCCGTTCCCCTTCAGATTCCCATTGGTGCTGAGGCGGAGTTTCGCGGTATTGTAGACCTGCTCGACAAGAAGGCCCTCATTTGGGAAGACGAGACCCAGGGAATGACCTACAAGATTATTGACATTCCTGCTGACTTAGTAGACGTTGTCGACGAGTACCGCGAGAAGCTTGTTGAAGCCGTTGCGGAATTCGACGACAATCTTATGGAGAAGTTTTTTGACGATCCCGCGAGTATTACCCGCGAGGAATTGACTGGGGCCATTCGCAAAGCAGTTATTGCCATGAAGATTACTCCGGTACTTTGTGGGTCTGCATTCAAAAACAAGGGTGTTCAGACCATGCTCGACGCGGTTATGGAATACCTTCCTTCTCCGCTTGATGTGGAGGCAATCTCGGGCATCAATCCTGATACCGACGAAGTAGAAACTCGCAAGCCGGATTCTTCGGAGCCATTTGCAGCCCTTGCATTCAAGATTGCGACCGATCCTTTTGTGGGTCGCCTGTGCTTCTTCCGCGTGTATTCGGGTAAAATCAATGCAGGGTCCTACGTCAAAAACATGCGTACCGACAACAAGGAGCGCATCAGCCGTATTTTTCAGATGCATGCTAACAAGCAAAATCCGATTGACGTAATCGAAGCCGGTGACATTGGAGCAGGCGTTGGTTTTAAAGACATTCGCACCGGAGATACCCTATGCGACGAGAAAAAGCCAATCGTCCTTGAATCAATGAGCTTCCCTGAGCCGGTTATCGGACTCGCGGTAGAGCCAAAGACCCAAGCTGATATCGATAAATTGGGAATGTCTCTTGCCAAGTTGGCCGAAGAGGATCCAACCTTCCGTGTGCACACCGACGAAGAGACAGGCCAGACCATTATCTCTGGTATGGGTGAGCTTCACCTTGAGATTATTGTTGACCGCTTAAAGCGTGAGTTTAAGGTGGAATGCAATCAGGGAGCTCCTCAGGTTCAGTACAAAGAAGCCTTGACCACGACTATCAACCACCGTGAGGTGTACAAGAAGCAGACTGGTGGTCGCGGTAAGTTCGCCGACATTGTCTTCACAATCGGGCCCGCAGACGAGGGTCATCTTAGCGGACTTCAGTTCGTCAATGAAATTAAGGGCGGAAACATTCCTAAGGAATATGTACCGTCTATTGAGAAAGGCTTTAAGGAAGCAATGAAGAATGGTCCCTTGGCAGGATACGGAATGGATACGATGAAGGTTGTTCTTTCAGACGGTTCCTTCCACCCGGTTGACTCGGATTCCCTTTCTTTTGAGCTTGCCGCTAAAGTTGGCTACCGCGAGGCAGCCCGCAAGGCCCGCCCCGTTATTCTTGAACCCATCATGAAGATGGAAGTGGTTATGCCCGAGATTAACATGGGTGATGTCGTTGGCGACCTCAATAAGCGTCGTGGAATGGTCGAGGGTATGGATGCTAAGGATGGCGATAGCCTTGTCCGCGCCAAAGTGCCTTTGAGCGAAATGTTTGGTTACGTGACCACTCTTCGGACCTTGACCTCTGGTCGTGGTTCCTCGAGCATGGAATTCAGCCACTTCTCAGAGACTCCGCAAAACATTGCTGAGGCAGTTATAGAAAAAGTAAAAGGTAAAAAATAGGATCGATGAGCCAGAAAATTCGTATCAAGCTTAAGTCCTACGATCACAATCTCGTAGACAAAAGTGCAGAGAAAATTGTTAAGACGGTAAAGAGTACCGGAGCTGTGGTCAATGGCCCGATTCCCTTGCCCACCAATAAGCGCATCTATACGGTGCTGCGTAGCCCGCACGTCAATAAAAAGGCGCGTGAGCAGTTTGAGTTGTCAAGCTACAAGCGTTTGCTTGACATCTATTCGTCGTCCAGCAAAACTATCGACGCCCTTATGAAGCTTGAGCTTCCGAGTGGTGTTGAGGTAGAGATCAAAGTATAATAACCCCCTAAGAATTCCTCATTATGCCTGGATTAATTGGCAAAAAAATTGGAATGACCAGCATCTTCGACGGTGACGGAAAGAATTTTCCGTGTACTGTAATTGAGTTGGGGCCCTGCGTGGTCACCCAGCTCAAGTCGAACGATGTCGATGGTTACGAAGCCGTGCAGATCGGTTTTGGCGAAAAGAAAAACGCCATATCGCCTGCCTCCGGTCATGCTGCAAAGGCCAACACCACAGCAAAGTCAAAGTATGTTGAATTTCGTGATTTCGGGACCCCCGTGTCTTTAGGCGAAGTTCTTACCGTGGCTATGTTTGCGGAAGGCGAATTTGTAGACATCGTAGGACAGTCAAAAGGTAAAGGCTTCCAAGGTGTTGTAAGGCGTCACGGCTTTAGCGGTGTCGGCGAATCAACCCACGGACAGCATAACCGCGGACGCGCACCCGGTTCTATCGGTGCGGGTTCTGACCCTAGCCGCGTATTCAAGGGTATGCGCATGGGTGGCCGTATGGGCAATGACCGTATTAAAATTCAAAACCTTCAAATTTTGAAGGTCGATGCAGAGAAGAATCTGCTCGTTGTTAAAGGATCCATTCCCGGAGCGAAGCAATCGCTTGTAATTGTAGAGAGATAATGGAAATTCGAATTCTCAACCAACAAGGTGCGGAGACTGGCCGTATGGTCCAGCTAAACGACGAGGTTTTTGGAGTCACTCCCAACGACCACGCGATGTACCTCGACGTAAAGCAGTACCTAGCCAACCAGCGTCAGGGTACGCACAAGTCCAAGCAGCGTGCTGAGATTGCTCGTACTACCAAAAAGCTTCACAAGCAAAAGGGTACGGGCGGCGCGCGACATGGCAGCATGAAATCGCCACTGTTTCGTGGTGGAGGTCGTGTTTTTGGACCAGTTCCTCACGAGTACGGCTTCAAGCTCAATAAAAAATTGAAATTGGTCGCCCGCAAGTCTGCTTTAAGCCAGCTCGCTGCGTCAAACCAGATTTTAGTAGTGGATCAGATCTCTATGACGGCAGCCAAGACTAAGGATTACGCAGTGATTCTTAAAGCCTTAGGTCTCGACGGCAAGAAATCCACTGTAGTATTGGCCGAAGCGAATAATTCCATATATTTGTCGTCCCGCAATTTTGAGGGTTCAAAAGTGGTAATTGCTTCAGAATTAAGTACTTATTCTATTTTGAATGGTGGCACTCTAGTTTTAGTTGAGCCCTCGATTGCGAAAATTGAAACCGCCTTAACGGCCAAATTGTGATGGAACAGATTCTAATTCGCCCGGTACTTACCGAAAAAGCGACTGCCTCAGCAGAGACAGCGAATCGCTACACGTTTGTAGTAGATAAAAAGGCCAATAAGGTTGAAATTAAAAAAGCAGTAGAGCAAGCCTACAAGGTGAACGTAGAAAACGTTCGCACCATGATTGCGCCTGCCAAGAGTATTGTGCGCAACACTAAGTCGGGCGTTCTTAAGGGACGTAAGCCTTCTGTAAAGAAAGCGGTGATTGAAGTTCGCGCTGGTGAAACCATAGATATCTACGCTAACCTCTAAGTCATGGGTGTACGTAAACTCAAACCGACCACGCCAGGACAGCGTCATCGTTCAGTAAACGATTTCGCAGTGCTGAGCTCTGTGGCTCCAGAAAAAAGCCTAACGGTACCTAACAGGCGTTCCGGCGGACGAAACAATACTGGTAAGATGACCATGCGGTACGTCGGTGGTGGCGCCAAGCAGCGCTACCGTATCGTTGATTTTAAGCGTGAGAAGTTCAATATTCCTGCCACCGTTAAAAGCATTGAGTACGATCCGAACCGCACCGCTTTTATCGCCTTATTGGTTTATGCCGACGGAGAGAAGCGCTACATCATTGCGCCTAACGGATTGGTAGCAGGGCAGACTTTGCTCAGCGGACCTGGTGTCGCTCCAGAGGTTGGCAACGCCATGAAGCTTTCGGATATGCCTTTGGGTACGATTGTTCACAATGTGGAGCTTCGTCCTGGTCAGGGTGGAATCATTGCCCGCTCTGCCGGTGCATTTGCCCAGCTTGCAGCCCGCGACGGTAAATACGCTACGCTACGCATGCCTTCCGGGGAGAGTCGTTTGATTCTTACGGAGTGCATGGCAACTATAGGAACGGTCTCGAACGCAGACCATTCTCAGGTCGACAGTGGAAAGGCAGGTCGCAGCCGTTGGCTCGGTCGCCGTCCTCGAACTCGCGGTGTTGCAATGAACCCTGTAGATCACCCTATGGGTGGTGGTGAGGGACGCGCTTCAGGCGGACACCCACGTTCACGCAAAGGGATTCCGGCCAAAGGATACAAAACACGTACTCCTAAGAAGGCAAGCAATCGTTATATCATTGAAAAACGCAAGAAGTAATCATGTCACGTTCGCTTAAAAAAGGTCCATACATCCATTTCAAGCTCGAGAAGCGAGTTATGGAGAACGTGGAGGCAGGTAAAAAGACTGTTATCAAAACTTGGTCACGGGCTTCAATGATCAGTCCAGATTTTGTTGGACAGACCATCGCAGTGTATAACGGTAAAACGTTTGTTCCTGTGTACGTTACTGAGAACATGGTTGGGCACAAGTTGGGAGAGTTTTCGCCCACCCGTGTATTCCGTGGCCACTCTGGCAAAAAAGACAAAGGCAAAAAGTAAGAATCGATGGGAGCTCGTAAAAAAAACAGCGCTAATGCGATCAAGGAGGCCCGCCGCACTGTGGCTATGGCATCCTTAAATGACTGTCCAACATCACCGCGCAAGATGCGTTTGATGGCCGACCTCATTCGTGGAATGGAAGTAGCCAAGGCACTCTATGTGCTGAAGCACAGCAGTAAAGAGGCGTCCATTCGCCTTGAGAAGCTTCTTATTTCTGCTTTGAGTAACTGGCAAACTAAAAATCCTGACTCGTCGGTTGATGCTGGCCTTGTGGTTCAGAGCATCTCTGTAGACGGAGGCCGTATGCTAAAGCGCATTCAGCCCGCTCCCCAGGGTCGTGCCCACCGAGTGCGCAAGCGCTCTAACCATGTAACCCTTATTGTGGGTCGCATTGCCGAAGAAGTTTCACCAAGTTCTGAAAACGCCTAATCATGGGACAAAAAGCAAATCCTATTGGCAATCGCCTAGGCTACATCCGCGGTTGGGATTCCAATTGGTACGGAGGAAGGAACTACGGTGACAAGCTTGCCGAAGATGCCGCCATCAGAAAATACCTCTATGCACGATTGAGTCGCGCTAACGTAGCTCGCATCATTATTGAGCGGACGCTCAAGTTGGTAACAGTTACCATCGCGACGGCCCGTCCTGGTGTCATCATTGGTAAGGGTGGACAAGAAGTAGACAAGCTTCGTGAGGAGTTGCGCAAACTAACGAAGAAGGAAGTTCAGCTGAACATCCATGAAATCAAGCGCCCGGAACTCGACGCAAAACTTGTTGCAGACAGCATTGCTCGCCAGATTGAAGGACGTATTTCGTTTCGTCGTGCAGTTAAGATGTCCATTGGCAGCACCATGCGTATGGGAGCCGAAGGTATCAAAGTACAGGTCAGTGGCCGTTTGAACGGTGCTGAGATTGCTCGCTCTGAGAAGTTTAAGGATGGCCGTACGCCCCTGCACACTTTTAGAGCAGATATTGATTACTTTCTATCAGAAGCACATACAACCTACGGCCGTATTGGCATTAAGGTTTGGATCATGAAGGGTGAAGTATTTGGTAAGCGTGACCTCAGCAACGTACTTGGTGTGACCAAGCGCGCCGGTGTGGGTGCGGGTACTGGAGCAAATCCAAGTGCGGGCGCTCCCTCTGGAGGCAACGACCGCGGAGGCAGTCGTGATCGCGATCGCGATCGCCGCAAGCCTAATACCGGAGGCCGCCCCAATAGCAATAATAACAACAACCGTAAAGCGTAATCGTCATGCTTCAGCCGAAAAAGACTAAGTACCGCAAAATGTTCAAGGGTAAAATGAAGGGCAACGCTCAGCGTGGTGCCACATTGGCCTTTGGTTCGTACGGAATTAAGTCACTCGAAGAGGTTTGGATGACCGCTCGCCAGATTGAAGCCGCGCGTATTGCGGCAACCCGCTACATGAAGCGCGAAGGCCAACTTTGGATTCGCATCTTCCCAGACAAGCCGATTACCAAGAAACCTCTTGAGGTACGTATGGGTAAGGGTAAGGGTGCGGTAGAATACTGGGCCGCAGTAGTTCGTCCGGGTCGCATGCTTTTTGAACTCGATGGAGTTACGGAAGAAGTGGCGCGCGAGGCACTGCGTCTTGCAGCTCAAAAGCTTCCCGTTAAGACGAAGCTTGTGGTTCGTCGCGATTTAGTTAACGCTTAAGCCATAGAAAACCATGACTACTGCTGAACTTAAAAAAATGAGCACCGAGGAGGTTGGTACCCGCTACCAGTCTATCAAGACGGAATTGTTCGATCTAAAGCGCAAGCATCGCTTGAGCCCGCTTGAAAATCCAATGCGCATTGCTGCACTCCGAAAGGACGTTGCTCGCTTTGCAACAGAAATGACTCAGCGCTCTAAGAATTAATACGATGGAAAACCAACGAAATCTGCGCAAAGAGCGCGTCGGGGTAGTAACCTCCTCGGCTATGGATAAGACCGTAACCGTTAATGTTTCGCGCCGCGTTAAGCACGAGATGTATGGCAAGTTTGTCACCTTCTCTAATAAGTTTCACGCTCACGATGAAACCAATGACTGCAACCAAGGAGACACGGTTCGCATCATGGAAGTCCGCCCTCTTTCTAAAACGAAGAAGTGGCGCGTTGTTGAAATCATTGAGCGCGCTAAGTAATTAATCATGCTACAAACTGAATCCCGTCTCCGCGTTGCGGACAATACTGGTGCCAAAGAAGTGTTGGTGATTCGTGTGCTAGGTGGCACACGTCGTCGCTACGCATCTGTTGGTGACACCATAGTGGTCA
The DNA here is from genome assembly GCA_013205365.1 of Cryomorphaceae bacterium. Classification (GTDB taxonomy): domain Bacteria; phylum Bacteroidota; class Bacteroidia; order Flavobacteriales; family Schleiferiaceae; genus TMED14. The sequence continues at coordinate 19,689 of JABMNC010000069.1, forward strand.
CTGTTAAAGATGCCGCACCTTCTGGAAACGCCAAAAAAGGTACCGTTTCTAAGGCGGTAGTAGTTCGCACTACTAAAGAAATTCGCCGTCCTGACGGATCCTACATCCGCTTCGACGACAACGCTTGTGTTTTGCTTAATGCCAACGGCGAAATGCGCGGTACCCGCGTCTTTGGTCCTGTGGCCCGTGAGCTACGCGACAAGCAGTACATGAAGATTGTCTCACTAGCACCTGAGGTGCTTTAATCGCCTAAGACGATGGCAAAATTTCACATTAAAACCGGAGACACCGTTGTGGTGATCGCGGGTTCGCACAAGGGCGAGCAAGGTAAGATTGTACGCATGATACCAAAGCAGCATCGCGCTATTGTAGAAGGGGTAAACCTAGTAACGAAGCACATTAAGCCTAGTGCAACCAGTCCCCAAGGTGGGCTTCAGAAAGTTGAAGCGCCACTTCACATTTCAAACCTTATGCTCCTAGATAGTAAAGGCGTTGCAACCCGAACGGGAATCCGTTTTGAGGCCAATGGGGTGAAAGTTCGTGTCGCTAAAAAAACCGGTGAAGTAATTAAGTAATGGAACCAAATCTCAAAAAGAAGTATTTCGATCAGGTCGTTCCGGCCATGATGGAATTGTTTTCCTACACCAACCAGATGCAGGTTCCCCGCATCCAAAAGATTGTTCTAAACCAAGGTCTTGGAGCAGCGGTTGCCGATAAGAAGCTTATCGAGTACGCTATTGAAGAGATGTCGACTATTGCAGGACAGCGTGCTGTTGCAACGAAATCGAAGAAGGACATTTCCAACTTTAAACTCCGTAAGGGTATGCCCATTGGAGTTCGCGTAACCCTCCGCGGCGAGCGCATGTACGAATTCTTCGACCGCCTTTTGGTTTCTTCATTACCACGTATCCGCGACTTTCAGGGTCTCAAGGATGGTTTTGATGGTCGTGGAAACTACACCTTCGGTATTACCGAGCAAATTATTTTTCCAGAAATTGAGATTGATAAGGTCAATCGTATTTCAGGGATGGACATAACGTTCGTAACCTCGGCAAACACAGACAAGGAGAGCAAGTCCCTCCTTCAGAGTTTCGGAATGCCTTTTAAGAAGTAAGCCATGGCAAAAGAATCAATGAAAGCGCGCGAGCGCAAGCGTGAAGCTCTAGTAGCTAAGTATGCTGCTAAGCGCGCGGCCCTAAAGGCAGCAGGCGACTACCTCGCACTGCAAAAGATACCAAAGAACGCAAGTCCAGTGCGTCTTCACAACCGCTGCAAACTAACGGGTCGTCCTCGCGGATACATGCGTCAGTTTGGAATTTCTCGCGTAACGTTTCGTGATATGGCCCTGAACGGCTTGATCCCAGGTGTTAAGAAGAGTAGCTGGTAACCCAACAATAGAACTATTACGTTATGTACACTGATCCCATCGCAGATTTTTTGACGCGCATTCGCAACGGAGCCAAAGCTGGCCACGCAGTTGTGGAGGTGCCCAATAGCAAGATGAAGGCTGAAATCGCTCGCATTCTTATGGACCAAGGCTTTATTAAGGGCTATAAGGTTGATGAAATTGGTCCTCAGGGACTATTGAAAGTTGCTTTGAAGTACGATAAGATTTCGAAGCGCTCGGTTATCCGCGGAATTGATCGTGTTTCTCGTCCTGGATTGCGCAATTTTGCCGGTTCAAGCGAAATCCCACGCATCAAGAACGGTTTGGGTATTGCCATTGTGAGTACTTCGCACGGCATCATGACCGACAAAGAAGCCCGTGCCCAAAATGTGGGCGGAGAAGTAGTTTGTTTAGTTTACTAAGGTTAAGTCATGTCACGAGTTGGTAAATCCCCCATCACCATTCCTGCAGGTATCGATTTATCGATCAATGGGAATGTCGTAACGGTCAAAGGAAAGCTTGGTACTTTGACCCAAGAAATCAATCAAGATATTGCCATTGAGCGCGAGGGTGATGTACTTACTGTAGTGCGCCCAACGGACCTTAAGGAGCATCGCTCCCAGCATGGTTTGTACCGTGCCTTGATTCAAAACATGATCACTGGAGTTTCAACCGGATTCGCTAAGAATTTGGAGTTGGTTGGAGTAGGCTACCGTGCCTCTCATCAGGGACAGAATCTTGAGCTTTCATTAGGTTACTCGCACATTTTTGTGATGCAGATTCCCAATGAGGTTAATCTGAACACCATTTCAGAGAAGGGAAAGAACCCCATCATTGAACTTGCTTCGTTTGATAAGCAACTTCTTGGTGCGATCGCCTCTAAAATTCGCAGCCTGCGCAAGCCAGAGCCTTTCAAAGGCAAAGGAGTTCGCTACGTAGGAGAAATTGTTCGCCGTAAGGCAGGTAAATCAGGAGCTAAGAAGTAATAAACTATGGCAACAAAATCATTAACCCGTCGTGAGCGCATCCACTACCGTGTGCGCAAGATTGTTGAGGGAACGGCTGTCCGTCCTCGTTTGGCGGTATTCCGCTCGAGCAAAGAAATTTATGCTCAAGTTATTGACGACCATTCGGGCAAAACCATTTGTGCGGCATCGTCCCTAAAGTTGGGTGTGCGTGAGGTGAGCGGTTCCAAATTGGAGCAAGCACTTCAGGTAGGCATCAAGATTGCGGAACTGGCCAAGGCCAACGGTATTGAGTCGGTTTCGTTTGATCGCGGTGGATTCTTGTACCACGGACGTGTAAAATCATTGGCTGAGGGCGCTCGCAAAGGCGGCCTGAATTTCTAAGACTGTTATGAAAGAAACTGCATCAAAAAAAGTTAAGCCCAGTGGCTTAGAGTTGGTGGATCGCCTAGTAGGGGTCCAGCGCGTAACCAAGACTACCAAAGGCGGACGTACGTTTAGTTTCACAGCGATTGTCGTTGTTGGAGACGAAGCCAGCATCGGAGGCTATGGTCTAGGGAAGTCTAAGGAGGTCAGCGAGGCTGTCACTAAGGGCATTGAGGATGCTAAAAAGAACCTCTACAAATTCCCCATTCTCAAAGGCACTGTGCCCCATGAGCAAGACGGTAAGTTCGGTGGTGCCCGCGTATTCCTTCGCCCTGCTTCAAGCGGAACTGGCGTAATTGCAGGTGGTGCCATGCGCGCGGTTCTAGAGTGTGTTGGAGTGCATGACGTGCTTGCTAAGAGCAAGGGGTCGTCGAACCCCCACAATCTAGTTAAGGCGACTTTTGAGGCATTGCACTTGATGCGTGATGCTCAGCAGATTGCTAAAACACGCGGTATCGCACTTTCTAAAGTATTCAACGGTTAATCTACAAGCCCATGCCACGCATTAAAGTCACAAAGGTTCGTAGCACGATTGATCGTCCGCCCTATCAAAAAGCCACTATGGTCGCCCTGGGTCTTCGCAAGATGAACCAGTGTGTGGAGCACGAGGCGACCCCCCAAATTCTGGGTATGGTTCGCGCCGTGAGCCACTTAATTAAAGTCGAAGAACTAAACGCCTAAAAGTCATGGCAGCATTACACGAACTCAAGCCCGCACCAGGCTCAGTTAAAACAAAAAAGCGCCTTGGGCGCGGAGAAGGTACCGGCTCAGGCGGCACCGCCGGAGCTGGCCATAAGGGTCAAAAAGCTCGTACTGGCTATAGCAAAAAGATTGGTTTTGAGGGTGGTCAAATGCCCCTTCAGCGCCGCGTGCCCAAGTTTGGTTTTACCAATCCGAATCGCGTAGAGTTTCGTGCGATTAATTTGGATGTTATCGAGCAGCTTGCAACGACCCACGGAATCACCTCTATTGGCCCTCTCGAATTCCAGCAGTTTGGACTAGCCGGTAAGAACGACCTCATCAAAATTTTAGGTCGCGGTCAGGTAACTACCGCATTGACCCTTCGTGTTCACAAGGTGAGCCAAACTGCTGCTGCAGCTATTGCAGCTGCGGGCGGTAGCGTAAGCCTACTACAGGGAGCTAAGGAATAATGAAAAAGCTCATCGAAACCTTTAAGAATATCTGGGCCATCCAGGAGTTGCGTGATAAAATCACGTTAACTGCCGGATTGATTTTGGTTTATCGATTGGGATCGAATGTGGTGCTTCCGGGCATTGATCCAAGCAGCCTTGATCAATTGCAGAACCAGGCCTCAGAAGGACTTGTTGGTTTGATCAATGCTTTTTCGGGTGGTGCCTTCGCGAATGCTTCGGTACTGGCATTGGGCATTATGCCCTACATATCGGCTTCCATCTTTATGCAACTTGCAGGTTTAGCCATTCCGGCCATTAGCAAAATGCAAAAAGAGGGGGAGTCCGGCCGCAGAAAGCTGAATCAAATCACGCGATACCTCACCATTTTGGTAGTTGCCGCCCAAGCACCTGGATACATCACCAACCTAATGTACCAAGGGGTTGAAATTACCCTCCCGACTTCGCTGTTTTGGTTTACTGCCTGGATTACGCTTATCGCGGGCACCATTTTCGCCATGTGGTTGGGTGAGAAAATCACCGACAAAGGCATTGGCAACGGTATTTCACTGCTCATTATGATCGGTATTATTGCATCGTTTCCTCAGTCCTTTTTGCAGGAATTGGTGTCGCAGCTAAGCCCATCGGGTGGAGGTTGGATTGTCTTCTTGCTGGAGATGGTTGCACTCTACTTGGTGATTCTGTTTGCCATTGCGATGACCCAGGCGGTCAGGCAGATTCCTCTTGAATACGCCAAGCGCGTGGCAGGAGGGAGTTCAAAGTCTTTGGGTCGGAGTTACTTGCCAGTGCGAGTCAATGCCTCTGGAGTTATGCCCATCATTTTTGCCCAGGCACTTATGTTCATTCCCCTTACGGTGGTTCAGTATGCTGGGATGACTGGCGAGGGCAGTACCTGGATGGTTACTATGTTTGGAGATATTCAAGGATTCTGGTACAATTTTGTTTTTGTTCTGTTGATTTTGGTGTTCACCTACTTCTACACCGCCATTCAAATTAATACCACCCAAATTTCTGACGATCTTATGCGCAATGGTGGCTTTGTTCCTGGAGTAAAGCCAGGGGGAGACACGGCTAAGTTCATTGATGATGTTCTTGCTAAGATTACCCTTCCGGGTGCGCTTTTGCTCTCTGCAATTGCAATTTTGCCCGCTATTCTCATGAATTTCGGAGTAAGCATGACCTGGGCTCAGTTTTATGGCGGAACCTCTTTATTAATTATTGTTGGCGTGGTCTTGGACACGCTCATGCAGGTCGAAAGTTATTTGTTGAATCGCCACTACGATGGCTTGATGGATGGAGGCCGCATTCGCGGTCGAAACGCCGAATCTCTGTAGTCGATGTCAAAGCAGGATGCAATTACTCAAGACGGTACGATCACCGAGAACCTATCCAATGCGATGTTTCGCGTGGAGCTGGAGAATGGTCACGTCGTGACGGCGCACATCTCAGGAAAAATGCGGATGCACTACATCAAGCTTTTGCCAGGAGATCGCGTGAAGCTGGAGTTGTCTCCTTATGATTTGTCTAAGGCAAGAATTGTTTACCGTTACTAAATCAATGATTTAATCGCAACCGATGAAAGTTAGAGTTTCCCTTAAAAAGCGCAGTGTGGACTGCAAAATTGTTCGCCGTAAAGGCCGCTTGTACATCATTAACAAGAAAAATCCGAAGCTTAAGCAGCGTCAGGGTTAATCCAATATAAAAGAAGAATGGCACGTATTGCAGGTATTGACCTCCCCAAAAACAAGCGCGGTGAAATTGGCTTGACCTATATCTACGGAATCGGTCGGTCGAAGGCTAAGTTGATTTTGACCAAGATTGGCGTTGATGTAAACATCAAGGTTCAGGATTGGAACGACGATCAGCTTCAGCTCATCCGCGATTTCATTACGGGAAGCATGAAGGTTGAAGGCGAGCTTCGCTCAGAGGTATCGATGAGCATCAAGCGACTAATGGATATTGGCTGCCAGCGAGGCATTCGCCACCGTTTGGGTCTTCCCTTGCGCGGTCAGCGCACCAAGAATAACAGCCGTACTCGCAAGGGTAAGCGCAAGACTGTTGCAAACAAGAAGAAAGTAACTAAATAAGAACTGAGCATTAGAAGCGATGGCAAAACAGAATTCTAAATCCACGAAGACCACTAAAAAGCGGAAGGTTATCGTAGAGTCGACGGGCGAAGCCCACATCAGCACTACGTTCAATAACATCATCATTGCGCTGACTAACACGCAGGGACAGGTAATTTCCTGGTCTTCTGCGGGTAAGATGGGCTTTCGTGGTTCCAAAAAGAACACTCCCTATGCGGCTCAGGTAGCTGCAGAACAGGCTGCAGGAGTGGCCATGGAGGCTGGCCTTCGCAAGGTCAAGGTTTATGTGAAAGGTCCAGGTAACGGTCGTGAGAGCGCCATCCGAAGCTTGTCCAATACGGGCATCGAGGTTACCGAGATCATTGACATTACGCCAACCCCTCACAATGGTTGCCGTCCGCCCAAGCGCCGCCGAGTATAATAAATAGTAAATAGAAGAACAGTTAGATATGGCACGTTACCGAGGTCCACTTACAAAAATCGCCCGTCGTTTTGGCGAACCCATCTTTGGTCCAGACCGAGCTTTGGATAAGCGTAACTACCCCCCGGGGCAGCATGGCTTCCAGCGCAAGCGCGGCAAGAAAAGCGAATATTCTGTGCAGCTTGCTGAAAAGCAAAAGGCAAAATACACCTACGGAATTCTGGAGCGCCAGTTCCGCATCATGTTTGACCATGCTTCCCGGTCAAAGGGAATCACCGGTGAGGTATTGCTCCAGCTTTGCGAGCGTCGCCTTGACAACGTAGTCTACCGCCTCGGTATTGCCCCAACTCGCCGTGCGGCGCGCCAGCTTGTGACGCATTGCCACATTACGGTGAACGGTGAGGTTTTGAACATTCCTTCGTACTCGGTTACGCTTAACGACGTCATCGCAGTTCGCGAGCGTTCTAAGTCGCTTGAAGTTGTTGCGAACAGTCTTGGGACCAACCGTTCTGACCAATACCCATGGGTACAATGGAATTCCGCAATAATGAGCGGCAAAATGATCAATGTCCCAACGCGTGATATGATTCCTGAGAACATCAAGGAACAATTAATTGTAGAACTCTACTCGAAATAAGCTATGCCAATTCTCACCTTTCAAAAGCCTGATAAAGTCCACGTCATTACGACGTCAGAAAATCTTGGACAGTTTGAGTTCCGTCCACTTGAGCCCGGTTTCGGTCTTACGGTGGGGAACGCCATGCGCCGTGTTCTCCTGAATTCTCTTGAAGGTTTTGCCTTTACCAGCGTTCGCATCACGGGAGTGGAGCATGAATTCTCAACCATTAAGGGTGTCGTTGAAGACGTAACCGAAATGATTTTGAACCTTAAGCAGGTTCGCTTCAAGCGCCAAATCGAGGGCATGGAGGGAGAGACCGTTAAGGTTGTTATTTCGGGTAAGGACGCCTTCAAGGCAGGAGACCTGTCTGCCTTTTTGACCAACTTTCAGATTCTGAATCCCGACTTGGTGATTTGCAATATGGATGCGTCCATTAAGTTAGAAATGGAGTTCACCATTGAGAAGGGTCGTGGATACGTTCCGGCTGAGGAGAACAAGAAGCTGGAGGCCAACCTAGGCACCATCTTTATGGACTCGATTTACACACCAATGAAAAATGTAAGTTTTGAGGTGGAGAACTTCCGCGTTGAGCAGAAGACCGACTTCGAAAAGCTCATTCTCAATATTGAAACCGACGGTTCCATCACGCCAGTGGACGCTTTGACGGAGTCTGCGCACATTCTTATTCAGCACTTCCTGCTCTTCACCGACGAGCGTATGCTTGCCGAGACGGAGGTTTCTGTGGAGGTCGAGGCATACGACGACGAGGTTCTCGAAATGCGCAAGCTTTTGCTTCGTCCGTTGACGGAATTAGAGTTGAGCGTACGCGCACTGAACTGCTTGAAGGCCGCTGAGGTGGAGCTGGTTTCGGATCTGGTATCCTACACTAAGCAGGATTTGATGAAGTTCCGCAATTTTGGCAAAAAGTCGCTAACCGAGCTTGAGGAGCTGGTTGCGCGTCTGGGCCTGACTTTTGGAATGGATATGATCAAGTACAAACTCGATAAAGAATAAGTCATGCGTCACGGTAAGAAATTTAATCACTTAGGCCGCACAGCGTCGCACCGAAAGGCGATGCTCAGCAATATGGCGGCGTCTTTGATTCAGCACAAGCGGATTAACACAACCCTCGCCAAAGCGAAGGAACTAAAGAAGTACGTGGAGCCTTTGGTGACCCGTTCCAAGTCAGACAGCACGCACAACCGACGTATGGTGTTCTCCTACCTGCAAAGCAAGGAAGCAGTTACGGAACTGTTTCGCGAGGTGTCGGTTAAGGTCGGTGATCGCCCAGGGGGTTACACGCGCATTATCAAGACAGGCCACCGCCTGGGTGACAATGCAGAGATGGCCATGATTGAGTTGGTTGATTTCAATGAGATTTACAGCAACGCCAAGAAGGAAGTTAAGAAGTCAACCCGACGTGGCCGCAGCAAGGCTTCTGACGAGGAAGTTTCTAAGGCGCCGTTAGCTGCTGCTATTGCAGAGGTGGCTCCAGAAGCTTCCGAAGCTCCAGAGGCTTCCGAAGCTCCAGA
>JABMNC010000070.1 GCA_013205365.1 Cryomorphaceae bacterium
GGAAGGGTTCGGGGCCTCAGAGCCCCAATCCATGGACTCATGGAAACATTGGAAACTTCCCAAAGTCGGGATCGCGCTTCTCTAAAAAGGCTTTTTTGCCCTCTTGCGCCTCCTCCATGAGGTAGTACATCAAGGTGGCGTCTCCGGCAAACTCCATGAGTCCGCGCTGCCCGTCGAGCTCTGCATTGAGCCCGCGCTTAATCATTCGCAGAGCCATTGGGGAGAGCATCATCATCTGGCGGCACCAGTCTATCACTGTGGCTTCGAGGTCTTTGAGCGGAACCACTTTGTTCACCATGCCCATGTCAAAGGCCTCTTGGGCGGTGTACTGTTGGCAAAGAAACCAAATTTCGCGTGCCTTCTTTTGACCCACGTGCCGCGCCAAGTAGCTCGAGCCAAAACCCGCATCAAAACTACCCACCCGCGGACCGGTCTGGCCAAATCGAGCATTGTCTGAAGCCACCGTAAGGTCGCAAACCACGTGCAGCACATGGCCCCCACCGATTGCGTAACCGTTGACCATGGCAAGTACCGGCTTGGGAATTTCGCGAATGCGCTTGTGAAGGTCGAGTACATTTAGGCGCGGAACGCCGTCTTCGCCGACGTAGCCTCCAAGCCCTTTGACGTTTTGGTCTCCTCCGCTGCAAAAAGCCTTGTCGCCTTCGCCCGTGAGAACCACCACGCGGACGTCGCTGCGCTCACGGCAAATATCAAAGGCCTCAATCATCTGCGAATTGGTCTCTGGCCTAAAGGCGTTATAAACCTGCGGACGGTTGATGGTAACCTTGGCTATGCCCTCAAAAAATTCAAATTTGATGTCGGAATAGTCCTTGATTGGGGTCCAGGCGATGTTTTTCATAATGGGATCAAAATTAGGCTCCAAAACGCCCCCTCCAGGCTTTTTCTGAAGCATCCGGGTCGGTAAAAAGTTCCAATACGGTCGCGCCGGAATCACTAATGAACAAGGGCCAAGCAGCCTCTAATTCATCCAGATTGCTCGCGCTTCGGTAGCTAAATCCTTGATTCTCCGCGGATGCACCTACGCTTCGTCGGTGGCGAAAGCCGAAATTGCGGTCCAAGAGTCCGCTTGCCCGGGGACCCTCGATCCATTGAAAAATTTGCCCACCCTGGTTGTTGACCACTACTACCTTGAGGGCCGGGAGTGCATCATATGCCAGGCCTGCCCCGCCGTCGTATAAAAACGACAATTCGCCGGTGACCAAGATGGTGGGACGCTCGGAGGCCCACATGGCCCCCAAGGCAGTAGAGGTAATGCCGTCGATGCCGCTGACGCCGCGGTTGCCAAAATGCCGAATGCCCGGGGCGAAGAGGCCCTGACCCCATAAAAAGTTGGCATAGCGTATGGGCGTAGAGTTGCCCCAATGCAGGTCCCAACCCGAGCTAATTTTTTGGGCGATGGCCCGATGTACAGCCATGTCCTGCCAGCCCTCTGATGCCGGAGCACTGCGGCGGCGTGGCGCCCAAGGCGAACCCAAGTCGGGTGCCTCGGCAGCCAAAACCTTGAGTGCGTCGTAGGGATGGGCATAGCTGCGAGACAGCACCGAGCCAAACAGGTCAGGCAGGGGGTCGCGCGGGCCGAAAACCCAATGCTTGCAGCCTTTGAGCTTGGCCTTGGCATTTTTGGCCACCCAAGCGCCTCCGAGACTCACCACTGCATCGAAGTCAGGAATACCCAACTCCAGAGTGTCTTCGAGCTGCTCCGCCGCGTCGCTGGGCAGTTGGCTTAGGGGCTCCGCCGCAATCATCCAACCCTTGCGAGCCAGTTCACGCACCGCGGGTTCGGGATCGCCCCACGACGGGTTCCACTGACCGACCACCAGCAACGGGCGCTTGGCGTGGTGCACAAAATCGGGGAGCTCAAGGTTCAAAGGCTCGACTGCCAAAGGTTGATCGCCTAAGGGCCCAGCAGCTAGAGGCGCGATGGCTTCATAGAGCGGCTCAGCCATCGGAACGTTCAAGTGAACCGGCCCAAACCTTAGCGAGGCAAGGGCTTGATCCACCACCGCAGCATTCCATTCTAAGGTCTGGTTCAGGTTAAGCAGGCCTTTGCCGACAAGATGGTCGTCAAAAATCCGCTCTTGGCGAATGCTCTGACCCTGACCGTTGTCGATTAAAGCAGCAGGCCGGTCAGCCGTAACAACAAGCAGCGCAACCTGCTGGTAGAATGCTTCTGCAACCGCTGGCGCAAAATTCAGGGCCGCCGTACCGCTGGTGCAGACGGCAAAGGCAGGCTTGCCCGTGGCAATGGCGGCTCCGAGGGCCCAATGCGCGGCACTGCGCTCGTCAAGCAGCACCTGGTTTGGAGCCTCAAGCTCCTTAAAGGCTAGAACTAAGGGCGCGCAACGGCTGCCTGGCGAGGCCACCCACCCAGCCCAATCATGGCGGGCAAAGCGATCGCGGAGCATTCCCGCTATTTGGGCAGAAGAAGTTTTCACCCAATAAGAACGCTTTCGAGCGTGCGAAGTTTTTGCTCGGTTTCTACCCACTCTCCTTCGGGGTCAGACTTGGCGGTAATTCCGCCGCCGGCATAGCCAAGAAGTCCGTCGGAACCCCATTCTACGCAGCGCAAGGTGACATAAAAAACCGACCGTTCTGGGCCTGACCAGCCAAAATAGCCCGAATAATTACGACGGTTGTAGCCCTCATGAAGGCGAATGAAGGCCTGCGACTGAGCCCGCGGAAGGCCGCCCACCGCGGGAGTTGGGTGCAGGGCCAATGCGACTTCCCAGGCACTAATGGTCGAATGGACTCCGGTAATGTGGCTGCACAAATGCTCTACGGGGCCTGCCTGCAGTACTGTAGGTCCATCGATTTCGAGGGACTGCAGCCCGAGCGCTTGAAGCATTTGAACGATGTCTTTGGTGACCACGTGCTGTTCCTCCCGCTCCTTGAGGCCCCAAACGCCTTTACTTCCGAGCAGACGGGTACCAGCCAGAGACATGGTTCGCACAACCTGGCCCTGAACCTCGGTCAGGCACTCTGGAGTTGCACCCATCCAAATGCTTGCTCCCGGGGCACGGAGCAAAAAAACAGTGGCTCTGGGGTAGGCCTCAGAGAGGCGCTCAAAGGCCTCGAGGGGCTGCACCGAACTGCTCGGGTAGGCCCGAGTTCGAGACAAGACAACCTTCTCCACCACGCCGTCTAAGCAGGCCTGACGCGCCTGCTCGACAAGATGCCGGTAGTCTTCTTCGCTGTGGGAGTCCTGAGGAGCAATCGCAGGCAGCGGACTGCGCTCTAACGCCCCCGCGATCCAACGACGACCCTCTGGGCCTTCGCCCCGAGGAATGGCCTCAAACCGTTGCAGAAGTCCGCTAAACTGGGCGATGCCAAAGTTGCCGCTGTCGGAGGGTCGAAGTTCCCAAGCCTTCGGTGCAGAACCTGACTCGCGAATCAAGGCAAGCCCGCTCACTCGTGCTGCTTGTGCACCCGCGGCACAATCGCGTTGGTCATTTTTACAAACGTAACAAGCTTGCCCGCATCGTCCACAACCCGAATTTCAAGCACATGGGTACTGCGCCCGCGGTGCAAAAAAGTGGCTGTTCCGTGTACAAACCCGGCTCGTGCACTGCGCACGTGGTTGGCCGCTATCTCGAGTCCAACGGCTACAAAATTCTGCGGGTCGTCCAAAAAAATCTGCGATGCTGCACTGCCAGCAGTCTCCGCAAGGGCCACCGTGGCTCCGCCGTGCAGCAGTCCGAGGGGCTGCATGTGCCCAGCAGTTACCGGCATGCGAACGGTCAGTGAGGACTCGGTCATGGCCATGTATTCGATCCCGAGGGTCTGCATCAACGTACCCTCGCGGCGGCGGTTCAGTTCGGCCAAAATTTCAGTGTGCGTCATGGCCCGTAAAGATAGGCACCGACTATACCTTTGCCTCTTAACTTCAGTCGTAGCGAAGCAATGCTTACCATAACCCTCCCCGACGGCTCTGTCCGCTCCTATCCCGACGGTTCAACCGCCCTTCAGGTTGCCGAATCCATAAGCCGCGGGCTCGCGCAAAACGCCCTCACTGCCAAGTGGAACGGGGAAAGCCTAGAACTCCATGAGGCTCTAAGCGGCAGCGGATCGCTCGTCTTCTTCACCTGGGACCAGCCCGAAGGCAAAACAGCATTTTGGCACTCCTCAGCCCACGTGCTGGCGCAGAGCATTCTGCACTTTTACCCCGATGCACTGCTCACCATTGGTCCCGCTATTGAGAACGGATTTTACTACGACGTGGACTTTCGCGGAGCTGCATTTGGCGAAGGGGATTTTGAAAAGCTCGATAAGCAGATGCTCGAATTCGCTCGCGAAAAATCAGCGTTCTCGAAGCGGTCGGTTACTAAGGCTGAGGCTTTGACTGCCTATGCCCAAAATCCGTTTAAAACCGAGCTTATAGAGAACCTAGAAGACGGCAGCATCACGTTCTGCGACCACGCGGACTTCACCGACCTATGCCGTGGAGGGCATATTCCCAACACAGGCCTAATCAAGGCTATAAAAATTATGAAGGTGGCTGGCGCCTACTGGCGTGCCAACGACAAGAATCCCCAGCTCACTCGAGTCTATGGCGTGTCGTTCCCAAAGGCCAGCATGCTCGAGGAGCACCTCGCCCTGCTCGAAGAGGCCAAAAAACGCGACCACCGCAAACTAGGGCGCGAGCTAGAGCTTTTCACTTTTAGTCAAAAAGTTGGCCCAGGACTGCCCCTGTGGTTGCCCAAAGGTGCCGCCCTGCGCGAGCGATTGGAGAACTTTTTGAAGGCTGCACAAAAAAAGGCGGGCTACCTGCCCGTAATCACGCCCCACATTGGGAGCAAGGAGCTTTATGTGCTTTCGGGCCACTATGAGAAGTACGGCAAGGATTCCTTTCAGCCTATTCACACCCCTGAAGAAGGCGAAGAGTACCTGCTCAAGCCAATGAATTGCCCGCACCACTGCGAAATTTATAAGTCTCAGCCTCGGTCCTACCGCGACCTGCCGCTTCGCTTTGCAGAGTTTGGAACGGTGTACCGCTACGAGCAAAGTGGCGAGCTTCACGGCCTGACCAGGGTGCGCGGATTCACCCAAGACGATGCCCACCTGTTTTGCACCCCAGACCAGCTCCTTGACGAGTTCTTGAAGGTCATTGACTTGGTGCTTTACATCTTTAAAACCCTTGATTTCCCGTCGTTTAAGGCGCAAGTAAGCCTGCGTGACCCGAACAACCCGAGCAAGTATATCGGCAGTGCCGAAAACTGGGAAAAGGCCGAGAATGCCATTTTGGAGGCCGCGAAAATCAAGGAGCTTCCGCACGTTATTGAGTACGGAGAAGCCGCATTTTATGGCCCTAAGCTCGACTTTATGGTGCGCGATGCCATCGGCCGTGAATGGCAACTCGGAACCATACAAGTGGACTACAACCTTCCGGAGCGCTTTGAGCTCGAGTACAAGGGAGCTGACAACGAGATGCACCGCCCGGTCATGATTCACAGAGCGCCCTTTGGATCCATGGAGCGTTTTGTAGCCGTTCTCATCGAGCATTGCGGCGGAAACTTCCCCCTTTGGCTGACCCCAGAGCAGGCGGTGGTTCTCCCGGTATCGGAACGTTTCAACGAGTATGCGCAACAGGTTGTGAGTCTGCTCGAAATGTCCGATATTCGCGCCCTCGTTGACGACCGGAATGAAAAGGTTGGTCGCAAAATCCGCGATGCGGAAATGCGTAAGGTCCCCTTCATGCTAGTGGTCGGCGAGAAAGAGCAGGAATCTCAAACTGTGTCGGTTCGCCGCCATGGAGAAGGAGACCTCGGAGCAGAGTCGCCCGCAGAATTTGTGGAGCGCATTCGTGCCGAGGTTGCCCAACGGCTAAGCGCTCTTTGAGCCGTTTAATGAATTTAAATACTGAACCTTCTGAGGAACAATAAACCTTCGGGTCCCCGTCAAGGGCGAGGCTACCGCGAGCCGGAAGCACTCCACAAGATTAACGAACACATTCGTGTTTCGACAGTCCGCCTCTTGAGGGATGAGCAAGAACCCGTCGTCTTATCAGTGCGAGAAGCCCAGGCCTTGGCCGAAGCAGACGAGCTTGATTTGGTGATGATTGCCGAGAACGCCGATCCCCCTGTCTGCAAAATAATAGACTACAAGAAGTTCTTGTACGATCAAAAGAAGAAGCAGAAAGAAATCGCCGCCAGAGCACAAAAAGTGGTTGTCAAAGAGATCCGTTTCGGACCGCAAACTGACGACCACGATTACGAGTTCAAACTCAGGCACGCCCGTAAGTTTCTAGAGGAAGGAGCCAAGTTGAAGAGTTTTGTATTCTTCCGTGGACGCTCCATCATCTATAAAGAGCAAGGCGAACTGCTGCTGCTCCGATTGGCACAAGACGTTGCCGATTTGGGTAAAGTAGAAGCCCTACCCCACCTCGAAGGGAAGCGAATGTTCATTCTTATCGCTCCAACCAAAAAGAAATAGTAGCCCCAATAAAAGATCTGTACCATGCCTAAGATGAAGACCAAATCCAGCGCCAAGAAGCGATTCAAGCTTACGGGCACTGGTCAAATCAAGCGCAAACACGCTTTCAAGAGCCACATTCTTACCAAAAAAGCTACGGACCGCAAGCGCCGCCTTACCCATTCAACGTTGGTGCACGCCTCCGACATGAATTCGGTAAAGGAGATGCTCGTAATGTAGTTTTTTGTTTTGTTATCTGGTTTAATTAACCCTGCGTAAGCGCCCCTAAGAGTCTGCCAAGTCTTATAAACTGAAGCAGTCCGCGCTACCAAAAATCTAGTAAATATGCCTCGTTCAGTAAATAATGTAGCTTCTCGTGCACGCCGCAAGCGCGTGCTAAAAATGGCCAGAGGCTACTTTGGCCGCCGTAAAAATGTTTGGACGGTCGCCAAAAACGCCGTTGAAAAAGCCCTGGGTTACGCCTACCGTGACCGCCGTGCTAAGAAGCGCAACTTTCGCGCCCTTTGGATTACCCGCATCAACGCTGGTGCACGCATTCATGGAATGTCCTACAGCCAGCTGATGGGCAAGCTTCACGCCAACAGCATTGAACTCAACCGCAAGGTTTTGGCCGACCTGGCCATGAACCATCCGGAGGCGTTCAAGTCGGTTGTTGACCGAGTAAAGTAGATCCTTAACGACTTTATAGAAGACCTTGGACCACGCAGGTGGTTCCTTGGTCTTCTTTGTATTGAATACCACTCAAGGGATTTGATGATTTCAGGGTGGCCTTTTAAGGGAGCCTCAGAATCCAAGGCTGCCCTGATGCCGACACCAGCCGCACCATGTTGGCCGACCCTTCGGACCAGCGTTCTAACTCGCGGCATGGGCCACAGTGGAATTCAAGTTCGGTTCGGCTGAGGTGTTCCGGCCTTAGGAACCACCTTCGCCCCTGCCGAAAGGCATTCTTATGGCCGCGAAGGCCGTCGGGAACCCTAGACAGCACGAAGTCATTGAGTGGGCCCCAAGCGTAGGCCATGGGTTTCGTTTTGGGCGCAGCATAGATTTGGTCTGAAGGTCCCGATTCTACGATTTGTCCCTGCTGCATAACGTCGATTCGGTCGGCCCATCGCATGGCATCTCGGGCGTCGTGCGCTACAAATACTACGGTCGCCTTTGTTTTGTGCTGCCAGGCCTTGAGCAACTGAATCAGGCGCTCCTTGAGGAATCCGTCTACATGGCTGAATGGTTCGTCGAGCAAAAGCACCTTAGGGCGGCCTAAAAGCGCTCGGCCAATAGAGAGGCGCTGCTGTTCTCCGCCCGACAGGCTGTTGGCAAGACGTGAAGGGTCCATGCCTAAATGAAGGGTCCGCATGATTCGGCGAACGATGCGATCTTCTTGGTCCTCAAGCCGCCCATGCACCAAATCAAGCAGGTTGTCGCGCAAGCTTCGGTAGGGAGATAGGCCAAAGTCCTGCTTGACCCAAACCACCCCGGGATGCCCTGCAATCAGGCGGTCGCGGTTTGGTCGCGCAGACCCGACCCAAGATTCTCCTGAGTCCGCAAAAACTTCACCTGCAATAACCGAGAGAAGCGTGGACTTGCCCGAACCCGAAGGGCCGTAGAGCGCCACAACCTGACCGGCTTCCACCGACCAAAATGGTATATCAAGCAAAAATGAGCCCCGAGCCAGGCACAAACCTTGTGCGCGCAGCGCAGTGGATCGGGCCACGTTTAGAGGTGGATCACCTCGCCGTAGGCCGCGGCCGTAGCCTCCATGACCGCCTCAGACATGGTCGGGTGCGGATGCACCGCTTTGAGAAGCTCCATTCCCGTGGTTTCGAGCTTTCGGGCCGTTACGACCTCGGCAATCATCTCGGTAACATTGGAGCCAATCATGTGGGCACCAAGCAGTTCACCGTATTTCGCGTCGTAGACCATCTTGACAAAACCTTCCTTGGCTCCCGAGGCCGAAGCCTTGCCGGAGGCACTAAAGGGAAACTTACCAACCTTAACCTCAAAACCGGCTTCTATGGCCGCTTTTTCGGTGTAGCCCACACTGGCAATCTCCGGAGAGCAGTAGGTGCATCCGGGAATATTATTGTAGTCCATCGCCTGGGGATGGTGGCCCGCAATAGACTCCACGCAAATAATGCCCTCGGCAGAGGCCACGTGCGCCAGAGCTTGCCCCTTGACAACGTCTCCGATGGCGTAGTAGCCTGGAATGCTCGTGCGGTAAAACTCGTCAACCGCAATGCGCCCCTTGTCAACCGAAATGCCGACGCTCTCGAGGCCGATGTTTTCAATGTTCGGACTCACCCCGACCGCACTCAAAACCACGTCGCACTCCAAAACATGCTCGCCCTTGGCGTCAGCATAGGTGACTTTGCAGCCCTTGCCCTTGGTATCGACCGACTTAACCTCAGCACTCGTTATAATATCGATGCCCTTCTTCTTGAATACCTGTTCTAGGGTCTTGCTCACCTCTTCGTCTTCATTGGGCACAATACGCGGTAAATACTCTACAATGGTGACCTTGGTCCCCATGGCATTATAAACATAAGCGAACTCTACCCCAATGGCTCCCGAGCCGGCAATTACCATACTCTTGGGCTGCTCTGCAAGAACCATAGCCTCGCGGTAGCCCATGATTTTTTTGCCGTCTTGGGGCAGATTGGGTAAAACGCGGCTGCGTCCGCCTGTAGCAATAATGATGTGCTTGGCACTGATGACTTGAGTTCCAGAATCGCCCTTGACCTCGACCTTGCGGCCGGGCATGAGGGTTCCCTGCCCCATGTGCACGTCAATCTTGTTCTTCTTCATTAAAAACTGAATGCCCTTAGACATTCCGCCTGCGATATCACGGCTGCGGGCAACCACTTTGCCAAAATCGTGCTTGGCATCCTTAACGGTGATTCCGTATTCCTCGGCATGCTGTATGTATTCAAATACCTGCGCACTCTTGATCAAGGCCTTGGTGGGAATGCATCCCCAATTCAAGCAAACTCCGCCGAGGCTTTCTTTTTCAACAACTGCCGTTTTTAAGCCTAGTTGGCTGGCGCGAATCGCGGCTACATAACCGCCCGGGCCCGAGCCCAATACCAAAACATCGTATTCCATAGCTACAAAGGTAGGCAGGCCACTGCAGAAATTTCGAAGCGCGCATTCATGGGAAGGCCTAAAACCGCGACGGTTTCACGCGCCGGCTTGGCATCGCCCATGAATTCCGCATAAATCGCGTTAACCGCTGCAAAATCCGCCATGTCGCGCAAAAACAAGCTGCATTTTGCCACATGCATGAATCCCAAACCCTGGCTCTCAAGCAGTGATTTTAGGTTGGTTAGGGCCATCCTGACCTCTGACTCTAAACTGTCGTTTAAAAAGGTCCCGTCGGGACTAAGGGCAATCATGCCCGAGATAAAAAGATGGGAGCCGGACCAAACCGCTTGGCTGTAGGGTCCGATTGGCGCAGGGGCATTGGCAGTGTAAACTGGTCGTATCATACTCTAAAGTTAGGGCCTGGGCTAATACTACCTTTGGCCCAATGGTCTTAGGCGTACTCGACAACCGCGACTCGTTCACCTTCAACTTGGTGCACCTGCTCGAACCCTATTTTAGCGAGGTCATTGTGCTGCGCTGCGACGACCCTGAAGCCCTAGAAGGCTTCGAAGCCTGCGATGCATTAGTGCTGTCGCCAGGACCAGGCCTACCTCAGGAATCGGGCGCGCTCATGCAGGTCATTGCGCGGCATTGGGGCCGCAGGCCCATCCTAGGAGTGTGCTTGGGAATGCAGGCCTTGGCTGAATTTCGGGGCGGACAACTCCAGCAT
Source organism: Cryomorphaceae bacterium (assembly GCA_013205365.1). Lineage (GTDB taxonomy): Bacteria > Bacteroidota > Bacteroidia > Flavobacteriales > Schleiferiaceae > TMED14. Next base: position 10,259 of record JABMNC010000070.1, read on the forward strand.
ACTGGCAGTCCACGACACGGCATTGCGAGAACCATAACCTGGCTGCACGAAGATGCCCTGAACCAAGGCCTTCCGATAGCAATGCAGGTTGGATACTATCATTCTTGGGCGGTCAAGGCCAGCAGCATTCCCGTGGAATGGACGCTCCTCGCCACCGACCACGAAGGACTTCCTGCCGCCATTCGCCACCGAACGGAAGCCGTTTGGGGCCTTCAGTTTCATCCAGAAAGTGTTTTGACCCCCTTGGGCAAGAAGCTGCTGGAGTACTGGGCTCTGCTTGTTAATAGTCACCCAAGCCGCGCCGACGTTGCACCTTAAGGGCATTGAGCAAGGGCGCCGTAACACCCATACTGATCGAGTAGCTGCGGGCGTAGCCCAACGGAACCCAGCGCAGGTTCATCTGCCAGCAGTGAATCGTGCGGACCACGTCAAAAGAGGTGAAGGTGATGCTCGCGCTCTCCAAATCGTAGCCGCTTGAGAAGCGAATCTTCCAGTTTTGGGTTGGATCCCAGCTGCCGTCAACGCGGAGCGAATGGACGGTCTTGTAGGTTGTTCCCGACGCAAAGCGCCGCAAGGAATAGCCTGCATTCAGACTCCAGGGGGCCGCCCATTTTGCATAGTCAATGGGGGAATAGTAGTCGGTAAAATAGTTCTCTTCTAGGCCAAGGTCGTTGATCTTTGGGCCGCGTCGGCCCGCGGCACTTCCGCCACGCAACCGAAGATCAGCGCTAAACTGATGCATCGTTGGACGAATTAGGCCCTGACCAAGCGCCGCCGAAAAATCCAGGCTGCGCTGGCCGGTGGAATCGATGCCGTACCAATCAAAAAGGCCCTGATAGCTCACTCGATAGGCCCCTTTACCCCATGAAGAAGATGCCCTAATAGCCATATTCTCAAAAGGATGGCTTAAGGCAGCTGCGTTATAGCCCGTTTCAAGGCTTAGGTCGTCGATTAGGTTAATCTTCTGCTCGGTTCCGGAATCGCCCCGAGCGCGAAGCTTGGCATCTATGGTGTTTCGAAGGCGCAGGCGCATTGCTCCCAACTGACCGGGGCCCGGCGAGCCGTAGGTATAGCCTTCAAAACGATTGAAGCGCTTTAGACCGCCAAGAGTATCGGACTGGATTTCTTGATAAATGTTCCACTGGGGATTGGCGAAATCCGGGCGAGCAATAGCCGTTAGCGACGGGTACATAACGTGCCTTAGTGCAGACAAGGGTCCGCGCTTAAAGCGAAACAAGCCATAAAGCGTGGTATTTGCCGAAGCAGATGCGCGAAATTCCCGTGCCGCAAAAAAGCCCTGAACCGTGTCAGACGTCACCTTCTCGGTGAGGGTATCCCATCGGTAGTCAAGCGCCGTTGGGTACCATTTCTCGGCCCAATCGGCACTGGGATTTAAAGTGATAAACTTTAAAACCTTGAGGTTGGTACTGAGCGATGCCGCGTGCTGTACCCCGCTTCGCAGCCGAGTCGGGTCAAAGAGCTGGGCAGGATCCTGGAGTTCCTCCAAAAGGCCCTGGGTTTCGTTGCGGCCGTTCATGGCGTAGGTGAGGCCAATTCCCTCATACCATTTAGGGGCACCGCTGCGGACTTTGCGGGCAAAGGGCTGTACCCTTGCCATTCCCAGGGTGAATTCTGGGAGCGAAAGGGCAATGGTACCCTGCTGGTTGCTTTGACGGTGCCGCAACGCTCCAGTGAAGGTGAAGGGAGTTCCGGGGAATCGCTGAACCACACTGATGGATGAGGATAGGTCGTTCTTTAAAAAGTCTTCGGGGTTGGTCGTGGTGTTCTTAAAAAAACTGCCGGTGGCCAGCTCAACGCGCGCTGAGAAGGTGCGCGAAGGGTGTGCCTTGGGGTCTTGGCTGTGGTTCCACGATATGCGGTAGTCTCGGGAATCATAAAACTGACCATAGTCCGCGTAGCGGGGGTCTCCATAGCGCGTTCGGTTGGTCTGAACCGTAAATCCGCCCGAAAAACGATAGCGATAGCGGTAGTTAGACTGCGCTTGAATGCCCCATGAACCGCGTGTATAAAGGTCGCCGGTAACCTTCAAGTCGACGTGGTCGTTGAGCGCCCAATAGTGTCCAAATCCGGTCAGACCCAGACCCCATTCCCGACGGTCGGCAAAATTGGGCAAAATGTATCCCGAGGCGCGCTTCTCCATTACCGGAAAAAATCCGAAGGGAAGAGCCAAAGGCGTGGGCAAATGGATCAGTTCGAGGTAGGCAGGGCCTGTGACGATGCGCTTGCCCACATCCAAGCGCGCCCGGGGAGCGACAATGGCAAAGTGCGGATCCACGTGGTTGCAGGTGGTGAAGCGCGTCGATCCGATGTAGTAGCTGGAGTCCGTGATCATTTTAACCTGCCCCCCAGAGAGAAATCCTCCGCCCTCTTGACTGGTCGATTGATAGACCCAGCCTTTTTGAGTTCCGTAGTTGTAGCGAAGCGTGTCTGCTCCAATGCGCCGTTCACCTTGGGTAAAAATGGGTCGGCCAATGTAGGTTCCGTCTGCTTGCTTCGCCCCAAAGGACTTGATTTCGCGCAACTTCCAATCAATTATAATGTACTCGGCCTCGAGGATGAAGTCCGAGGATTCGGCACGTGCCTTGCCCTGAAGATTTAGGGTATTGCTCCCGGGGCGTAGGACACCCTGCTTTTCTGAGGCATAGCGGATTCCATCGCCGTCGAGAACGCTCTGAGCTGGGGCCGTATACCACATAATTGCCGCGAGTATTGCGGCGTAAGAGTTTACCTTTGAAGCGACATTCATGAAATCAGTGACCAAAAGTAGTACCTACCAACGCCTAGCTTGGCTTTTGATTGCCCTATTGGCAATTCCGCATGCGGGATTTCAGCCTGCGGCTCGCATGAGCAATGAGATTCGCACCGTAGTTATCGATGCCGGCCACGGCGGCAAAGACCCTGGGAATTTGGGCACCCGCCGTTACAAAAAAACAGAGAAAGACGTTTCACTCGCGGTTGCCTTGTTGGTCGAGAAGTATATTTTGGAGCGCCATCCCAACATCAAGGTGGTCATGACCCGACGAGACGATTCCTACCCGACGCTGCACGAGCGCACGGTCATTGCCAATCGGGCGCAGGGTGATGTCTTTATTTCGATTCACTGCGACGCGGCCGAGAACCGCTCCGCCTATGGCTCATCGACCTATGTAATGGGTAAGGACCACGACGACGAGAACCGCGTTGCCATGCGCGAAAATTCCGTTATACTTCAAGAAGACAACCAAGACGTTTATGAGGGCTTTGACCCGACCAAGCCGGAGTCCTACATCATGCTTACCATGTTTCAGTATGCCTTCATCCAGCAAAGTGTGGAACTGGCGCAGCAGGTACAGAATTCCTTTAGGGACGATGTGGGTCGCAAGGACCGCGGGGTGAAGCAGCAGCCGCTTTATGTGACGAGCCGTTCTGCGATGCCTGCAATTCTTATTGAGCTCGGATTTTTGACCAACAGCGCCGAGGAGGATTACCTTATTACCGATCAAGGCCAGGACGAAATGGCGCGTTCCATTGCGCGCTCTTTTGGGCAGTACAAACTGCGGCGCGAGGGAGGTTCCTCTTCTGCCGCTGAGCCGAAGGTGGAGCCGAAGGTGGAGCCTGCCGCCGAGCCGAAGGTGGAGCTGAAGGTGGAACCTGCCGCCGAGCCAACGGCGCTTACCGTGCAGCCCAAGGTGGAGCCCAAGGCAGAACCTGCCATGGCCGAAAACAAGCCAGCGCCAGCACCAGGCGCCTCCAGCTTGGCCAATCAAGAAGTATTTTTTAGCATCCAGCTCAGCGTAAGCGGAATCCAAAAAAGCCCTACCGAAGAGCCCTTCTCGGCCCTTACTGACGTATTTGTCGCTAAGGACGGTCGCCTGTTCCGCTACCTTCAAGGAAGGTACCGCAGCCGTACCGAAGCGATAAGTGCCCTTGAATCCGCGCGAAAGAGTGGATTTGCTGATGCTTTTGTTGTTGCCTACCGAGGGCTGGCTCGCATTACCCTCGATGAGGCAGATCAAGCCCTAAAACCCTAACTTGTAGTCTATGTTCAGTCGCGAATTAAAAACTGGTCTGGTCGTGCTATTGGCAGGACTAATACTATACTTTGGGATTTCCTACCTCAAAAACAGTACGCTGCTCGACAAAGGCATCACCATTTACTCCGTCTACGAGCGTGTTGACGGCCTTATTGGTTCGCAACCGGTCAACATCAACGGACTCTCCGTCGGACGGATTGAATCCATCGATTTTCACCCGGATCAGTCGGGGCGAGTAGTGGTCTCAATGCGCATTGACTCCGACTACCCCATACCGGTCAACAGCCTCGCGCTGATTAAATCCAGCGACTTGCTGGGGGCCAAAGAAATTTCGCTTCAAATTGGATCAGGCAAAGTACTCATCGAAGACGGAGATACCCTTCGCAGCGCCATCGAGGAATCTTTAGGCGATGCCATCAACAAAGAAGTGCTGCCCGTGAAGATTAAGGCCGAGCAGCTTATTGCCTCGCTCGACACGGTGGTACAGGCCCTGACGGGCTTCCTACAGGGCGGAGTAGAAAAAGACTTCCGATCCTCCTTCAGCAACGTCAATCAGTCCTTGATTAACTTGAATGAAATCACCACCGAGCTTTCGACCTACATGAACGAGAATCGGGAGTCCCTGGGCCGCGCTACGCAAAACTTCGAGCGGCTTTCTAAGACCCTCGCCGACAACAAAGACGAGCTCGATCGGGTGTTTACGAATTTTGCCAATATTTCGGACTCTCTTGGTAAAGCCAACGTAGGACAGACTATGATTGCATTAGAGCGAACGGCCAATAATTTAGACCTGGTAACCGGACGCATCGCAGCCGGAGAAGGAAGTCTTGGTAAGCTAAGTACTCAGGATTCTCTATACACGCAGATTCAAGACACGATGACGTCCCTTGACCGCCTGCTTCTCGACCTGCGCTACCATCCCGAGCGCTATGTGCGCCTGTCTGTTTTTGGCCGTAAACCCAGCCGCATAGACGAAGAATGATTTCGAGCCTAGTCTTTGTTGCGCTGCTCGCTGCGGGCATAACAGGTTTTACCCTTCAGGTGCGTCGACTGCGCCGAGGTTTGGCCCTTGCTCGCCCGTCGGGTCGCCACGACCGCCGCAAGGAGCGCTGGGCAATTATGACCAGGGTGGCCATGGGTCAAAGCCAAATGGAACCCCGCCGGTTGGCTGCCCTAATGCACTTCATTGTGTACGTAGGCTTTGTATTGATCAATATCGAAGTCCTCGAAATCATCTTGGACGGAATCCTGGGAACCCACCGCCTGTTTCGGGCTCCGCTTGGCGGACTCTACGACGTCCTCATGAGCTTTTTTGAGGTACTGGGTGCCTTGGTAATTATCGCCATTGTAGTATTCTTGGTTCGTCGGTTGCGGCTTGGGCCCAAGCGCTTGAACCACCCCGACCTAACGGGATGGCCCCAGAAAGATGCCCTGAATATTTTGGTCATTGAAGTCGTTCTGATGCTAGCCCTCCTGCTCATGAATGCATCAGAATTCGCTGCAGTTAATCAAGGATTAAACTCCGCAAACCAACAAACTCCCTGGCTTATTAGTGGCCTTTTTCAGCCCCTTTTTGAGGGTTGGAGGGTTTCGAACCTCGAGGTTTTTACCCAGAGCATGTGGTGGCTTCACTTTGTTGGCATTTTGGCTTTTTTAAACTACCTGCCTCGAAGCAAGCACTTTCACATCATCTTGGCCTTCCCCAACGTTTGGTACAGCAAATTGACTCCGCGCGGACAAATTCCGGCCATGGAGTCCGTGACTACCGAAATCAAGTCCATGCTTGACCCGAGCTTCGTGACAGACCCCAACGCAGCTCCGCCTGCACGGTTTGGAGCCAAGGACGTTCATGATCTGCACTTTGCCAACCTGCTGAACGCTTACAGCTGCACCGAGTGCGGGCGGTGCACCAGCGAATGCCCCGCAAACCAAACGGGCAAGAAACTCTCCCCTCGCCGCATCATGATGGCCACCCGCGACCGCGTTGAAGAGGTCTTGACTGGGGGCCAAGGAGCCGAAACCAGGAGCCTGCTCGACGATTGGATTTCGCGCGAAGAGCTCTGGGCCTGTACCACCTGCAATGCCTGTGTCGAAGCCTGCCCCTTGAACATTGACCCCATGGACATCATCATGCAAATGCGCCAGTACCTCGTCATGGAGGAGTCCGCAGCCCCTTCGACGGTCAACGTCGCAATGGGCAACATCGAAAACAACGCAGCTCCCTGGGCCTACCCCCAAGCAGACCGCGGCAACTGGATTAATTCATGAACCAACTTCAGCAAACTGTCGTTAACGGTGAGGTGGTAAGCCCCGTGCTGCCAGAGCACATCAAAAACTACCTCATCGACATTGACGGAACCGTTTGCGACGATATTCCTAACGAGGAACCAGAGCGCATGGCGACCGCCAACGTGTACCCTGACGCGCTTGAAACGATTAAAGCGTGGCATACCGAAGGACACATCATCACCTTTTTCACGAGCCGCACTGAAGAACACCGAGCGGTTACCGAGCAATGGCTCGCGGACCATGGATTCCCCTACCACGGGCTGCTTATGGGCAAACCCCGCGGAGGCAACTACCATTGGATTGATAACCATATCGTGAGGGCCACCCGATACACTGGCACTTTTAGTCCCTTGGTCAAGCGCGCAGCAACGGTTGAAGTATTTAACGACCCACTATGAGTTTGAATGTACCCACCATGGCCGAGCTGGCCGCCCGAGGTGAAACCGCAGAAGTCCTATTTTGGGTTGGATGCGCCGGGAGCTTTGACGAGCGTGCCAAAAAAGTCACTAAAGCGGTGGCCAAGTTGCTGAACCAGGCCGGAGTGTCGTTTGCCGTGCTCGGCGCTGAAGAAAGCTGCACCGGCGACCCTGCACGGCGCGCTGGCAACGAGTTTCTATTTCAGATGCAGGCGCTTCAAAACATCGAAATCCTCAACGGCTACAGCGTGCAGAAAATAGTTGCCGCCTGCCCCCACTGCTTTAACACGCTTAAAAACGAATATCCGCAATTGGGCGGAACCTACGAGGTGTTTCACCACAGCCAATTCATCGAGCAGCTCCTGCGCGACGGGCGATTGCGTGTAGAGGGCGGCAGCTTCAAGGGCAAGCGAATTGTCTTTCACGACCCTTGCTACCTGGGGCGAGCCAACGGAGAATACGAGGCACCGCGGGTCTTATTAGCACAACTCGACGCCGAAATCCACGAAATGAAGCGAAGCAAAAAAAACGGCCTCTGCTGCGGAGCCGGCGGCGCACAAATCTTTAAGGAACCCGAGTCTGGTGACGCAGAAATTCACCACGTGCGGGCCGAAGAAGCCCTAGCAACCGGAGCAGACATTATCGCCGTGGCCTGCCCCTTTTGCAAGCTAATGCTCACCGACGGCGTCACCCACCACGGCAAAGAAGGCCAGGTTCAGGTCCTCGACATCGCCGAAGCCATCGCCACCGCAAACGACCTTTAGGCCATGCCGCTAGTCGACTGGAACGAACTCCCTTCGGAATCGCGCTTTTGGTGCTTCGTGGCCGACCGCCCATGGACGGCCGACGAAGAGCTGCAGCTGCGTGAGGGGCTTCAATCACTTTGCCACGCTTGGGGCGCCCACGGTGCCCCAGTGTTTGCTGGATTCCAGCTCGTCGAACAGCGCGTAGTGGCCCTAGCCGCCGACGAAGCCCGTACCGCCGCCAGCGGGTGCAGCATCGACAGCCGAATGGCTGCACTGCGCGCATTGGGAGACCAATTTGGCATCGACTGGCTTGGACGAATGCACGTTTATGCCGACCAAGGATCAGGCTGGGAACGCCTTAGGCTCCAAGAGGCTCGCCAGCTACAAGGAGGACGCTTTCTCGACAGCGTGGCCCAGACTAAAGGCGCATGGCAGCCCATTAGGGAAGTTATGGGCAGCTGGCTCCAAGCCAGAAACCAGTAACTCGTTACTAGCTACTTGCTTTGCAAATAGGCCTTAGTGGCTTCTTGCTCAATCTTATGGGTGAACGGAACCTTCATGAGTTTCGACTTGGTAACCCAAACCGGTCGTTCGCCGTCGTTCTCTGGAACCTCCACCTCGGCAGAGGTTGCAAAGTCCAAGGGGCCCAAGGCGGTCACTCGGTAGAAAAAACTAAAGACTTGGTACTGCGAATCAAAGGCCGAAATGACGGGGAACTCGTTAAAGAAAACCAGGTCGCCAATGCTTATCTCGAGCCCTAGCTCTTCTTGAAACTCACGTGCAAGAGCCTCTCGAAGGCCCTCACCCCACTCTACTCCGCCGCCAGGGTACTTAACGAGGGGCATTCCCCTGAAGCGTTCCGCACTGACCAAGACTCTTCCTTGATCATCCTCAAGAAATCCATAGACCCTTAGGGTGCGCAAGCTCATCGACACCTATAATTTTGAAGCACAATGACGGCGTGCTTAAGAAGCGAGAGTGGCAGCCTTGATGCCGCCAATGCGCTCGAGCGGCCCAGGGCAGTGCTGCTGGTGGCAAGACTCGCAGGTTGAAATTACCGCGTTGAAGGCCTCGATTTGGGCCTCCACATCTCCTTGATTTTTAATTGCCTGATAGAGGTTGTCGAGGTTGGCGAGGTAGGCCTCGGCAAAACCCGGGAAGCTCTCTTTAATGTCTTCAGGTTTGGTAGGCTGGTCGGTCTTAATGGACTCGTGAGCCATCCGCAAGGATTCCACGTCAGCGAGGGTCAGCGTTCCTTCCTGTGCCTTGATTTTGAGCGCCTCCATGTCGGCAGTCATTGCCTGCATGGTCGCCGCTAGGGCACTGGGCTCGGGCAAGCGCGGATTCCTCTTTGGCGCACTGGGCTCCTGATTGCAGGACGCCGCGAGGGCAAGAGCCGCGAGGGCAAGGGTTAGCTTAAGCATGGGTCTCCAACTATTTTGCTTCGGATTCCTCTACCTTATCGGTAGTCGCTTCTTTTTGAGGAAGTGCTACGCCAGAGGCCGTGATGGTCAGACGTACCTCAGGCTTGGTAATCGCAGCGACCACACTGTCTGGTTCGTTGGCGTCGCGAGCCTGCTCCTGCAGCCACTCTACGCTTAACTCCTTTTTTTGAACGGAACCCGCAATGCGTGCAAGCTCTCCGCTGGCATCCATGGGAACAAAAAATGCGTAGTCTTTGAACCGGACCAATCCGGTGACGTTGGAGTCAAGCGCAACCTCCATCCAGCAGCCTTTAGTCTGGCAAACGGCCTGAATGGGAGCCTCAAAGGTGACCCAAACGGAGTCGCTGGACTCCAGTGCTTCAAGAACCTGGGCGCCCGTGAGCACCTCGCTGGCAATGAGGCTTGAATCGCCAAAGTAATCAAAAACAACAGCCTCTTCGGTGGGGCTTTGGGTACAGGATGCCATTAGGATGCTGGCAGCTAAGAAGGTAGAGTAGGTTCTCATTATAGGGTTATAAGAATGCAAAAATACGTACCTTTGCACTGCTTTGGCGCGGACGTCAAGCCACAACCCAATCTTGCCTCAATGAAGATTATCCGCACCACCCAATCCCGCATTAGTGAAGTTGACTTTGCCAACCTCGAATTCGGTACGGGCCTTTCTGACCACACCTTTCTCAGTGAATACTCCAACGGCAACTGGGATGAGGGTCGTGTTGAACCTTATGGTCCACTAAAGCAGGGCCTTGCACTGCATGCACTGCACTACGGTCAAGCTGTTTTTGAAGGCCAAAAGGCCTACCGCCAAGTCGACGGAGGCATAGCCGTATTTCGTCCGCGCGACAACGCGAAGCGACTTAACCGCAGTGGTGCGCGAATGATGATTCCGGAACTGCCCGAAGAACTCTTCATGAACGGTCTTGATGCCCTTATCGCGGTCGACCAAAACTGGGTGCCTTATGGCGACAACCAATCGCTCTACCTGCGTCCTTTTTTGTTTGGCAGCAGTGAATTTATTACGGCTCGCCCCTCCGAAGACTACACCTTCGGTATCGTAACCAGCCCGTCAGGAGAGCTTTACACCAAACCCGTTAGAGTTAAAGTCGAACGTCAGTTTACCCGCGCCACCGAGGGCGGAGTGGGATTCGCAAAGGCCGCAGGCAACTACGGAGGGGCTTTTTTAGCCACCCGAGAGGCCGTACAGCAAGGCTACCAGCAGGTTCTTTGGACCGACCACCACAACCACGAGTACTTCGAAGAGGCCGGAACCATGAACGTCGCCTTCGTTGTTCGCGGAACCCTTGTTACCCCGGCCTTAAGCGACCGGATTTTGGCGGGTATTACTCGTGACTCCATTTTGACCCTTTGCAAGGACTGGGGTATTCCCGTGGAGGAACGCCCAATTACGGTAACAGAAATTATCGATGCTTCCCTGTCAGGAGAGCTCCAGGAGGCTTTTGGAATGGGAACTGCTGCGGTGGTGAGCCCCATTGAGGCCTTTGGAATGGATGATAAACTCTATTCGGTGCCGGTTCCCGAGGACGGAATTGCAGCCCGCATGCGCGCCGCACTTAGCGACATTCGATACGGACGGCTTGAGGATAGCCACGGCTGGATGCACCGCGTAGCCCTGCGCTGATAGCTACATTCCAAGGCGCTTCTGCACCATTATTTCTACCGCCTGGCAGAGGCTCAGGGGGTCTTTAACTCGCCATGTACTTAGGCGAAACCGCTCCCCCGACCAAAGGTATCGGCTGATTCTTGCCTGCGCCAGCTCCTCAAAAACGTGCTGGCGAAAGTTGAGCCCGACCACCCAACCGCCCTCTTCTTCAACCTCCTCGGCCCACTCTGCATAATATTCCTCGCTGCCGGCGTGCAGGTTGAGAAGGTTGTCTCCGATGAGCACAAAGCGCTGAATGCCCTCTAGGAGCATGGGGTCGATTACCCTCCTTTTGACCTCCATAATGTCGTTGTGAAGGGCATCGTTCCATTCGCCGATGAGCTCAATTATGGCGCAGCCCTCGGCGTAATCCACAAATAAAACCTTCATAAAAAGCGTTTCGCATCCGATGTCGTCCCATTCGGGGTTGATGACGTAGTCGTACATCTGGTGGTAGATTCCGTTTGAAGGTGCGCCCTGGTTCAAAAAAAATGGACTGCGCGAATCTTCGGATGCGATGTATCGGCTGCGCCAGGCACTATGGGGCTGAATGGAATGCATTGTAGTTGCGAACTGAGGCGCTAAGTTCGTGTTTAGAAACTATGATTTACTGCATCACCGGAGGAACCGGTCTCGTTGGCCGCGCCGTCAAGCAAGCCCTTATCGATCAAGGACATACTGTAAGGATTCTCAGTCGCAATCCCCGTCGTGAGGGTGAGTATTCCTGGGATCCTTCGCAGCAAACGTTGGATCCGGCCGCCTTGGATGGGGCTCATGGCATTGTTCATCTGGCCGGAGCTTCGGTCTCGTCCCGATGGACGGCAAGCCATAAAAGGGCCATAATGAATAGCCGAATTCAGGGTGCTCAAACCCTTTACGGCGGCATAGAAGCCATGGCGACCCGACCCGAAGTATTTGTTGGAGCTTCGGCTGTGGGTATATACCCGAGCAGCCTCGACCGAGTGTACACCGAGCTCGACGGAGGCGCCAGGGGTTTTCTGGGCGACGTAGTTCGGGAGTGGGAGGCGCAGTCCGACCGCTTTGAATCCCTCGGGATTCGTGTGGCTAAAGTCCGCATTGGAATTGTCTTAGGCCGCAATAACGGCATTCTGAAGATGCTGCTGCCGATTTTTAGGCTTGGTTTGGGCAGCGCCCTGGGCAATGGCAAGCAGTGGTTGCCCTGGATTCACGTTGACGACCTCGCTGCCATGATTGCTCGACTGGCGACCGACCCCACGCTTCAAGGCACCTGGAACGGTACTGGACCAGAATCTGCCACCAATCGTGACTTTAGTACTGCCCTTGCCCAGGCAGTGAAGCGTCCATTATGGTTGCCCGCGCCGCCGGTATGGATCCTCAAGCTAGTTTTGGGAGAAATGGCACAAATTGCTATTATGAGCACCCATTGTTCGGCGCAAAAATGGAATACCATCGGATTCAAGTACCGATTCAGCACTCTATCTGCTGCCTTTAAGGACCTCCTGGATTAGTATATTTGGCGGAGATGTACCGCGACGAATTCCGCATTCCGAAAGGCTTTTTATGGGTAATCGGAATAACCACCTTTACCTCAACGGTTATGATGGTAGCCGTCTCGAGCAAGACGGGCTGGAGCGCCGAAGTAGCTTGGGCCATAGCCGCAACCCTAGGCATTCAGGTTTTTACCGGCTGGCTAATTATGAGGCCCTGCCGCATAGAGGCAAACGCCGACGGTCTAAGCATCCGATACCGTCCTTTCAATGTCGGACCTAAGAAGGTACCATGGTCTCAAGTGCTTCGAATTTACCATGCTAAGGTGGACCCCATGGGTGACTATATGGGCTATGGAGTGCGCATTAAGGGCTGGAAGCGCGAGGGGCGCGTTATTGCATATGCCTTTGAAGAAGGCATGTACGCCTTTTTCGTTAGACAGAATGCGCCTACCGTAGCCTTTCAAATCACAAAATCCGAGGAATGGAATACAGTTTTGGACGCACTCGAGCAGCGCGGAATCTCCGTCGAACGGATACCCTAGGCCTCTTGAGACCCAAAAAACTGCTTGGCGTATAGGTTTGCATAAGTCCCTCCTTCCTTTAGCAGGGCGTTATGGCTGCCCTGTTCTACTACCCGTCCATGCTCGAGCACCGCGATGCGGTCGGCATGAAGAACAGTAGCAAAGCGGTGCGCAACCACAATGGACGTGCGGCCTGCGGTAATGGTTTCAGTGGCCTTTTGAATCCAGGCCTCGGACTGTGAATCCACCGAGGAGGTCGCCTCGTCTAAAATCAGCACGTCGGGGTTTACCAAATAGGCCCTCAAAAAAGCCAAAAGCTGGCGCTGCCCCGTAGAGAGCATGCCGCCGCGCTCCTTGACGTCGTAGTCGAGGCCGCCGGGTAGGCTTTGCAAGAAATCCTTGATGCCCATGGCCTCCGCGGCGGTCATAATATCGGAATCGGGAATGGGTCGGTACAGCGTTACGTTGTTGCGAACTGTATCGCTAAACAGAAAAACGTCCTGCTGCACCAGGGCATATCGGCTTCGGAGGTCGGCAAAATTCCAGTCCTTAACTGCTACCCCGTCCACTCGAACTTCACCCGAATTGGGATGGTACATGCCCGCCAAAAGGGCTATCAAGGTGGACTTCCCGCTGCCGGTAGAGCCTACTAGGGCGAGCATTTCTCCGGGCTTCGCCGACAGGCTAACCTCATGGAGCACAGGCTGACCCTCTTGATAGGCAAAAGACACCCTATCGAATTCTACACTGCCCATGACCTTGGACCCGCGGTGTGCGCCAGGCCGCTCCAGTTGGTCGTCGCGCTCCACGAGCTTGAGCACCCGATCGCTTGCCACCATACCCATTTGAAGCGTATTAAAGCGGTCTGCAAGCTGCCGAAGCGGACGGTAAAGCATGTTGATGAACAGGGTTAGGGCTGTTAAATCACCAATGCTTACGCTGCCCGGATCAACCAGCGAGCGCCAGCCTCCGTACCAAATTGCCAGACCAATAGACAGGGCCGACAGCATGTCAATTATGGGCAAAAACAAAGAAAAGTACCATATACTTTTAATGTTGGCGTCGCGATGCCGCTGGTTTATGGCCTCAAAACGACTGGCCTCCTTGCCTTCGCGGCCAAAAAGCTGTACGACGGCAATGCCAGTAATCCGCTCCTGAACAAAGGTGTTGAGCGCTGCTACTTGGTTTCTGACGTCGGTAAAAGCAGACTTAATGCTTTTTTGAAACCAACGGGTCGCCAAAAAAAGAATTGGAATTACCGACAGGCTGACGGCCACCATTCCCGCGTCAAAGAGCAGGAACATCGCAGCAATCATTAAGAAAATTTTAAAGAGATCCCCAAAAATTACCAGCAAGCCTTCGGCAAAAATATCGGCCATGGTCTCCACGTCGCTCACCGTCCGCGTGACCAACTGACCCACGGGAGTGCTGTCAAAAAAAGACGTATTAAAATGCAGCAACTGCCCAAACAAACGCACGCGCACGTCGCGGATTACCCTCTGACCAAGTTCATTGGTAGCCAGTACAAAAAACCATTGACCGATGGCCTCCACAACCAAGGCGCTGACCAGCAAGGCAATGCTCCAGTGCAGCATGGTTAGATTCTGCTCCTCAACCGCATAGTCTACCGCAACCTTGACCAAATAGGGCCTCAGGGTCGTAACGGCCCCTAATGCAATGCTCAGAACCGCTGCAGCGCGAAGCAGGAATCGGTAGGGTTTGGCAAACTTCAAAACCCTGCGCAGCACCGCCCAGTCAAAGACTTTGCCGCTAACGCTTGGGGATGAATTGGGGTTTTTCTCGGCCATCGAACAGGCACTCGGCAAAAGCCGCGCCCGCAAAGGTAAGTCCCTGGGCAGGCGCAGACGGGCCCGAATCCGTCCTTTTTTGGCCTTGGCACAGGGTCTCCCAAGCGTCTATTCCCCGGTCGGCTATGGCCTGCTCGATCATGGTTCCGACCAAGGCGCGGACCATGTTTCGCAAAAATCTAGATCCCTCAATTTCAAATAGTAAGTCATCACCCAAAACATTCCACTGGGCATGGCTTATGCTGCACATTCCATTGGTCGGAGCGCTCCCGCTTCGCTCAAATGCACCAAAATGGTGCGTACCGACAATACTCTCAGCCATTTGATGCAGCAGCTGCACATTCAAGGTTCGATCAAGTTGCCAAGCGGTATCGCGGCCAAAAACCACCTTAGTGCGCTGAATTCGGTATTGATAGGACCTCGACACTGCACTAAATCGAGCATGAAAATCCATGGTAACCGGTACCGCTTCAAACAGGACCAGGTCGTCGGGCAAAAACCGATTCATGCGGTAGACCATTTCGGAGCAGTCCACCACCGAATTGGTATCAAAATGAGCAATGTAGTTGAGCGCATGCACCCCAGAATCTGTGCGGCCTACGCCCAGAACTTCGACCTCGGACCGCAGCCATGTGGCCAGTGCGGACTCCAGACTCTCTTGTACCGTGCGGCCTGCAGCCTGCCGCTGCCAGCCAAGAAATTTCGCGCCGTGGTAGGACAAGCGCATTGCATAACGATGGGTGAACGAACTTTGAGGCGACATGAATACCAAAGGTAGGGCCTTAAAAATCCTCGTACTCTCCGACAGCCACGGCCATCTCGACGACCGAATCCTCGCCCATGCTGCCGAGGCCGACGAGGTCTGGCATGCCGGAGACGTTGGATCGCTCGACGTTGTTGATCGCCTGGCTTCCGCTTCTAAAGTGCTGCGCGGCGTTTATGGCAACATCGACGATGCCGCTTTGCGAAGAACCTGGCCGCTGAACCAACGGTTTACTGCGGGCGGGTTGCGCGTCTGGATCACCCACATCGCCGGGCCCGCGGGTCGCCTGCCCAAAGACATTAAGGCCGGTTTAAAGGCGGATCCGGTCGATCTGCTGGTTTGCGGACACTCTCATATTCTGCGCGTTGGTCAAGACGCCTCCGGGGTTTTGTGTATGAACCCAGGGGCATGCGGTGTGCATGGCTTTCATAAGGTGCGGACCATGCTTCGCTTCACGATTCAGGAAGGCAAGGTCGAGAACTTGTCGGTTATAGAGCTCGGCGCACGTGGTGCACTCCAGCCCTGACTACTTCTTTTTAGCCTTTGGGCGAAAGCGATCTGCCTCCCGAACCTTGGCTTCGTCGACCTGAATGGCTCGGTTTGCCATTGAGGCCAAAACAACAGCGACCAGAGGTAGGGCAAGGGCCCAGGGCTTTTGAGTTTGAGATTCCAAGTCCGCGTTAAAAACAGGAATAAGGTAGACCGCCTCAAGGGCGAAGGCAACGATTATTCCGATGCGATTGACCACAAATTGACGCTGCCTGTACCTAAAGTAGGTGGTATTGGCGGTGAATAAAGCCACGCCCAGTCCCGCAATTAGCGAGGTCCAGGCGGTCTCGTTGGCTGCACCAACAATAAATAAGCATAGGGCCGCAAGGGCCATGTATAGAGTTTGAATTCGTTGCCACATAGACTGCAAAGGTCTTGCATTGCGATGGTTAGTGTATATTTGCTGCGACAAAAGGCGATATTTTAGCCTGTCACCAACCGTACGTTACTGTTTTTTAGTCCCTTATACATTTATTGGTATGGCAACTATGCCTGATTTCTCGGACCGCAAATTGCCCGAGCTCAAAGAATTAGCGGAATCAATGGGTATTCCTAAAGCGCGATACTTGCGCAAACCCGAACTTTTAGAGGCCATTCAAGGCTTGAGTAATTCTGCGACTTCTTCTCCCTCGGGCGACGAAGGTCAGTCGGGTGGCGATGCTCCGGTGCGCGAAGAACGCGCCCCGCGCGAAGACCGAGGACCAAGAGACGACCGTGCTCCCCGCGAAGACCGTGGACCACGCGAAGACCGAGGACCAAGAGACGACCGCGGCCCACGAGAAGAACGCGCTCCGCGCGAAGACCGTGGACCAAGAGAAGACCGTGGACCAAGAGACGACCGTGGCCCAAGAGAAGAACGCGCTCCGCGCGAAGACCGTGGACCAAGAGACGACCGTGGACCAAGAGACGACCGCGCTCCGCGCGAAGACCGTGGACCAAGAGACGACCGTGGACCAAGAGACGACCGTGGACCAAGAGACGACCGTGGACCAAGAGACGACCGTGGTCCAAGAGACGACCGTGGACCGCGCG
Organism: Cryomorphaceae bacterium; assembly: GCA_013205365.1. Lineage (GTDB taxonomy): Bacteria > Bacteroidota > Bacteroidia > Flavobacteriales > Schleiferiaceae > TMED14. Next base: position 26,994 of record JABMNC010000070.1, read on the forward strand.
ACGATCGTGGACCAAGAGACGACCGTGGTCCGCGCGACGATCGTGGACCAAGAGACGACCGTGGTCCGCGCGAAGACCGACCCCGCAGAGACGGCTGGGAACCGAGGGAACCCAGAGAACCCCGCCCACCGCGCATTCAAGAACCCATATTTGAATTTGAGGGAATAATTCCGACCGAAGGCGTAGTCGAAATCATGCCCGAGGGCTTTGGATTCCTGCGTTCAAGCGACTACAACTACCTGAACTCGCCCGACGACGTGCTGCTAACCCAGCAGCAAATCAAGCATTTTGGACTCAAAACTGGCGATACCGTTCGAGGCGAAGTGCGCCCACCGCGCGAAAGCGAAAAGTTTTTTCCGCTCACTAAAGTGCATTTGATCAACGGCAAAGACCCCGATTTCATTCGAGACCGCGTCGCTTTTGAACACCTTACTCCACTCTTCCCTGAAGAGAAGTTTGACCTAACGGGCCGCAAGGCAACCGTCAGTACCCGCATTATCGACCTGGTTTCGCCTATCGGCAAAGGCCAGCGCGGCCTTATCGTAGCCCAGCCAAAAACGGGTAAAACTACCTTGCTCAAAGAGGTGGCCAACGCCATCGCCGCGAACCACCCCGAGGTCTACATGATTATTCTGCTTATCGACGAGCGCCCAGAAGAAGTAACCGACATGGCGCGCAGCGTCAATGCAGAAGTGGTCGCGTCAACCTTTGACGAGCCCGCAGAACGCCACGTGCGCGTGGCCAACATTGTGCTCGAAAAAGCCAAACGCCTGGTAGAAAGCGGCCACGATGTGGTCATTTTACTCGACTCCATCACAAGGCTTGCCCGTGCCTACAATACCGTGAGTCCTGCCTCGGGCAAGGTGCTCTCGGGCGGAGTGGACTCCAACGCACTGCACAAGCCCAAGCGCTTCTTCGGCGCGGCCCGCAACATTGAAAACGGCGGATCTTTAACCATTTTAGCCACTGCACTTATTGATACTGGGTCTAAGATGGACGAGGTCATCTTTGAAGAATTCAAAGGAACCGGCAACATGGAGATGCAGCTCGATCGCCGCATAGCCAACCGCCGCATCTGGCCGGCCATTGACTTAATCGCTTCTGGAACGCGCAAAGAGGACATGCTGCTTCGCCCTGAAGTACTCAACCGCATGTACATTCTGCGCCGCCACCTTGCCGACATGACGCCGGTGGAAGCCATGGAATTCATGGAAGACCGCATCAACAAGACACGAAACAACGAGGAGTTCCTGGTTTCGATGAACAGCTAATGCTGCATCAAGGCCGCCACCGGGCGACCAAAATGTGCCAGCAGATGCGTGAAAAGTCTAGTCCTTCAAACATCGTCCGCAGTCCACACGCAAAAAAGCCCTAATTTTGCGTTTGAAATGGCACCAAAGACGCTTCTGAATCAGCGCGAATGCGCGGTTACCATCAGCCGCCTGTGCCACCAAATTAATGAGGTGCACGTGCCCTGGGACCGCACTGTATTGGTTGGCCTTCAGCCCCGCGGAGCCAAGCTGCTCAGGGCCCTAGTGGCCCAACTCGAGGCGGAATTTGCTACAGGCCCGGTCGCCAATGGCCTTTTGGACATCACCTTTCATCGAGACGACTTTCGCCGCCGTGAGGAACCTCTTACCGCCAGCCCTACTGAAATGAATGTTCTCATCGAAGGCAAGCGAGTTATCATCATCGACGACGTGCTCTATACGGGAAGGTCGGTGCGGGCAGCCCTCGACGCCCTCGGAGACTTCGGACGCCCGGAGCGCGTAGAACTTTGTGTGCTCATCGACCGCCGCTTCTCTCGCGAACTCCCCATTCAGCCAGACTACTCAGGGCGAAGGGTTGACGCACTGAACCACGAGCGCGTACGCCTCAACTGGAACGGCCCCACCCTTGAATCCGTTTTGCTCGAATCCCCTGACTATGCCCCAGAACGCTAAGTTGCAGTCGCGCCATCTATTGGGCCTTCAGCATGTTCCCGCCGAAGACATCCAATTAATTCTGCACTGGGCAGGGCACTTTAAAGAAGTTATTAACCGCCCGATTAAACGGGTACCCTCGCTTCGAGACCTAACCGTCGCCAACCTATTTTTTGAAAATTCTACGCGGACTCGCCTCAGTTTTGAATTAGCCGAGAAGCGCCTCTCGGCCGATGTCGTTAATTTCTCTGCCTCTACCTCGTCGGTCAAAAAAGGCGAAACGCTCAACGACACCGTTAGCAACATTTTGGCCATGAAGGTGGACCTCGTAGTTATTCGCCATTCCGAGGCCGGCGTTGCCCACTTTTTGGCGGACCGCGTACCCGCGCACATCGTCAATGCCGGAGACGGAACGCACGAGCACCCCACCCAAGCACTCCTCGATGCATTCACCATGCAGGAGCGCATTGGCAGCCTCGAGGGTAAAAAAGTCGTGATTGTCGGAGACATACTGCACTCCAGAGTTGCCCTAAGCAACATTTTTGGACTTCAGAAACTCGGAGTTCATGTTGCCGTGTCTGGCCCTTCTACGCTCATTCCAAGGGCCATTAGCGAGCTTGGAGTCGAAGTGATTGACCACCTAGACGACGCGCTCGAGTGGGCCGACGTAGCCAACGTACTTCGGGTGCAGCACGAGCGGATGGACCGAGCCTTCTTCCCGTCGATTCGCGAATACCACAAGCGCTACGGCATTACCATGGAGCGTTTGAACCGTTTAAAGCAGGTTCCCCTTATTCTTCACCCCGGCCCGATCAACCGCGGGGTAGAATTGACCTCAGAAGTTGCAGACTCGCCCTATGCGGCCATCTTGAACCAAGTTGAAAACGGAGTTGCCGTGCGCATGGCTGTCCTCTACCTTCTCGCCTCGCAATCCGCACCGCAAAATGTCGTTTAAGCTCGAGATCAAGCCCGACTTCTTGAGCCTCCGTTGGGGACTCGATTCCTTTGGCGCAGACGGGATTCAAGAATTAAAGCTGCTTATTGCCAAGTACCCCGAGGACCACATGATCATTAACTTTCTCTCGGTAGAGGAATTTATAGGAATCCAGGACCTTCAAGACCTTCAGGCCGCACGCATGGACCAAACGTTCTCCTTCATTTTCGTAGTGCGTCAATCCTTGATGCAGCTCTTTGACGAAGACCTCGCCATAGTCCCTACCTACCCCGAAGCCGAAGACTACTTTGGCATGGAAGACATGGAACGGCAGCTGCTCGACGGCGACGCCTAATTAAGGCCTCCGCCTCGCCTATCCTAAAGTCTAATGCCTAGTTGGCAGGCAGCAGCCCAGCGCTACACAAAGTCTGGAGCCCAGGTGCGCACATCCCATCCGCCAAGGTTGCCCGAAGACATGATGAGTAGGTTGAGCTCGTCGGGCGATTCGCGCTCGATCAGCTCCTTTAGGGCCATGGCATCAGTAAAAACCTCAACCCCGGGACCAAAGGCCGCTAAGACCGCTTCTGGGGCAAGCGGAGGGAGGTTCTTGTGCGCTACGGCATCCGGATCAAAAAGCACTAAGGCACGGTCCAATCCTTGGAGTGAGCCTGCGTAACCCGGCAAAAATGCGGGATTCAAGCTGCTGAAGGTATGCAGCTCCAGCAATCCCCAAACTGGGCGGCTGCCAAAACTCTCCGAAAAAGCGGCCGTCGTGGCCGCAACCTTAGACGGAGCATGGGCAAAGTCCAAATAAACGTCCCTGCGTGATGACTGGGCGAGGCGCTCGAGCCGGCGCTGCGCACCCTGAAACGAGGCAATGGCCTCATAAAAGTCCGCCTCTTGGACTCCCATCTCTTGCGCGAGCCATCGGGCCCCTTCGGCGTTGGCGAGGTTGTGCCTGCCCATCACACTCATGGGCACCTCCCCCATGGAGGTAATCCAATACCACTGGGTTCCTTCGTGCCGGTGCTGCGGTACCCGGTAGGGAATCTTGCGCAAGGGCGAAGAGTCGGCGAGCACTAGTGCCGCTAAAGCTTCGTCTTCTTCAAAATACAAAAGGGTTCCGCCCGGCTCCATAGAAGCCAAAAATCCGCGAAACGCTTCAGAATAGGACTCCTGGCTTTCAAAAACATTGACATGGTCCCAAGCCATTCCCGTTATCAAGCCTATATGAGCCTTGTACAGGTGAAACTTTGGCCGCGGATCCAAGGGCGATGCAAGGTACTCGTCGCCCTCAAAAACGGCCCAGTCGCCCTGGCCCTGGAGGCGAACGGAGGCTTCTAGGCCCGGAACCTGAGCCCCGACAAGATAGTCTGGGAGGCGATCCCAGTACTGCAGCACATGCAGCAGCATTGAGGTTGTAGTGGTTTTGCCGTGGGATCCGCCCACGACCACCCGGGTCTGAGCCTCGCAGGCCTTTTGAACGAATTCCGGATAGGAGTACACCGGTATGCCCAGTTCTTGGGCGCGAAGGAGCTCAGGATTGTCCTTTCGAGCGTGCATTCCTAGGACCACGGCGTCGAGCGCTGCATGGATGCGGCCTGGGAACCACCCTTCTGCCTCTGGCAAAAGACCGGCTGCAGCCAAGTGGCTGCGACTGGGTTCAAAAATTGCGTCGTCGCTGCCCGTTACCCGGGTTCCCTCACGGGTCGAGAGGGCTAGCGCGAGGCTGTGCATCGCGCTTCCGCCAATGGCGATAAAATGAAGATTCATGCGCCCTTAGAGCTGTATCTGGTATGCCTTCAGTAAATTGAGGCGAAACGAGGGCAGCAAGGGGAAGAACAGCGGATTGCTCGGATCCACGTCGACAGCATCCACTACGGCTGGATCAGCACCTTCCAAAAGCAGGTTTACCTTGACCAGGACATTGATGTTGACGTCGCGTCCCTTGCGCACGGTGAACTGGCTTTGGTAGTCGACAAGCTCGTTGAGCGCTTCAGAGCTGATGGTGTACTTAAAGGGCTTGTAGGGCTTATCACTGGTGGTGTCTGTAGGCAGCTTCCACCAGCCCTCAATAACCACGGCATTGTAGCCACCATTGGGCCGCGCGAGTCGGTTCATGGCGCTCTCTGGAGACCAAGAATTCGTTGGAATCGCGTTTTGGGCACTGTCGAGGCCGATGCGCCAAAAGTGCCGGCCTGAGTAGGTGCCTGTTGGGATTTTGTAAATCGGGGTATATCCGCCAAAAAGAGAAGAAGTCGTAGTCAAAACAAAGTCAGAACTGTCGCCCTTGACCGGGAAGACGGTGTCGCCCAGGTGGTTCTCAAAATGGTAGAATCCCATTCCGATTTCTACATTCTTAAAGCGTATTTGGGTCCCGCTCAGGTCTAAAGCAAACACTTGATTGGTATCAATCAATTTGTTTTTGAAGTAGAAGAAGTGGCGAAGCACAATGTTTCGCTCCTCCATCGGGGCAGGTGGATCGACAAACGTAGCCTCGCAACCAACCAATACCAGGGCCGCAAGCGCGGCAAACCAAACATTCTTCATAAGATAAAATTACGCATTTACTAGTGACTCTGGCGGCGGCACTTGCTCAATGGCCGCCATCACCTGCTCTAAAATCTGCTGCGGAGTAGCATCTTCGGCAAACTGCAAGGGCTCCTTGAAGCGAATGGTAAGCTCAGTGCGCCGCTTTTTAACCCTCAGCCCCTTTTTGTCAAACCCTCGACGAAAGCCGTCTACCACCACAGGAACCACTATGGGATTCAGATCCTTTATAAGATGGGCCGTGCCACGCCGACCTGGGGCATAGGGTTTGGTAGTACCCTGAGGGAAGGTGATTACCCATCCGGCCTGAATGGCCTTGCGAATGCCCTCGAGGTCCTTAGGATCCACCCCTCGATTGATTTCTTGGCCCGCCTCGCGCCAGGTCCGCTTAATGCTCACCGAGCCTGCCAAGGCAAGCAAACGAGGGAGGGGGCCCGACTTCATCGTTTCTTTAGCCGCAATAAAAAACAGGTTCATACGGGGATTCATCACTGGCCACCAACGGTTTACGCGGTTAGGCATCCCGTTTCGAAGGTGCATAAAAACCAAAAACATCGAAGCAACGTCCATAAAGTACGTTTGGTGATTGCTCACAAAAAGTACGTTTTGGTTCGGCAGGTTTTTGAGGTGTTCCATTCCCTCCACCTTGGTGCGGTGAATATGGTTCAAGCGGTACCAGGTAACAGTGCCGAAGCAAAATATTACCATGCGCTTGGCCCACAATGGATTGCCAAAAGGATCGCGGTAGGGAAGTCGCCGAATCTTCTTCATCAATTGGGCAAATCTACATCACCTTTGCCAAGTGGATTTCGATAATTGGCCAAATACCAACCTGCAACCAGACCCTCAAGGGAGGCTTTGGGATGCCTTGCGCCGCAAATGGGTTGCCGGAACGCCCGAAGAATTCGTGCGCCAGCATTTTTTGCAGCGCCTAATTTTAGAAGGCCATTACCCCCCGGAGTCGATTGCCGTTGAGCGCGGACTCTTGGTGCACGGGCAACGAAAGCGTTTTGACGCCGTGGTTTTTTGCCAAGGAAAACCCTGGTTGCTCATTGAATGCAAGGCGGCAAGCCAGCCATTGAACGACGCGGTGTGCCAGCAATGGATGCGCTACAACCTGCCGCTCGAGGCACCATGGGGCTGGTTGACCAACGGGCAGAGCGGTCGATTTTTTTCTTCAGACGGCCAAGAAAGACCGGCCATCCTGCCTGCATTTGGTACCTTTGCACTTTAGGAACGCACCATGAACCAAGCCCTGCACGCGCTCTCGCCCCTCGACGGCCGCTATCAAAAGAATGCTGCCCCGCTGCGCCCCTACTTCTCGGAATTTGGCCTTATTCGCTACCGTGTTTTGGTCGAGGTCCGCTACTTTATTGCTCTATCGGCACTGAACCTCAAGGGATTACCTTCTCTAAACACTGCACAAACCGCCGAGCTCCACCTCATTTACTCCGACTTTAAAGAGTCCGACGCTCTGCAAATCAAAGAAATTGAGGCGACCATTAACCACGACGTCAAGGCCGTCGAGTACTTTCTCAAAGAACGCTTTGAAGCCCTGGGAATGGGCGACCGAGTGGAATTTATTCACTTCGGACTCACCTCCCAAGACGTCAACAACACCGCGATTCCGCTCTCCCTTCTCGAGGCCCATCGCGACGTGCTTCGGCCGGCCTTGGTCGAACTTATGGACCGTTTGGAGTCTCAGGCATCCGAGTGGGACCAACTTCCCATGCTTGCCCGCACCCACGGCCAGCCTGCCTCCCCTACCCGACTGGGCAAGGAATGGCGCGTATTTCGCGAACGCCTCAGCCAGCAGCTTCAGCTTCTGGACGGTCTTCCCTTCGCAGGCAAGTTTGGCGGAGCTACCGGCAACTTTAACGCCCACAGCGTGGCCTACCCCGGAGTGGATTGGCACCACTTTGCTTCGGGTTTTTTGCGCGATGAGCTGGGCTTGCTGCGCAGCCATCCCACGACGCAAATTGAGCACTACGACTATTTAGCAGCCTACTGCGACGCACTCAAGCGCCTGAACACCATCATGATTGACTTGGCGCGCGACGCCTGGCAGTACATCTCTATGGACTACTTCAAGCAGCGCATTAATCCCAACGAAGTGGGATCCTCTGCGATGCCGCATAAGGTCAACCCCATAGACTTTGAAAATGCCGAGGGCAACTTTGGTATTGCCAACGCCTGGCTTGAGCACCTGGCGGCCAAGCTGCCCATCAGCCGGCTGCAGCGCGACCTCACCGATTCTACGGTCTTGCGCAACGTGGGCATGCCCCTTGGCCACATGCTGCTCGCCTACTCCAGCCTTCAGCGCGGACTCGGTAAGTTGGTAGTACACGAGGCCGCCATCGCGGCCGACCTCGAGAACCATTGGGAAGTGGTCGCAGAAGGTCTTCAAACCATTCTGCGGCGTGAAGGCTATCCCAAACCCTATGAAGCGCTTAAAGCACTTACGCGCACTTCGGGAAGGGTTACCTCCGACGTCATTGCAGCCTTCATTGAAGGATTGGCGGTTAGCGAAGAAGTCAAGGCAGAGCTTCGCTCGCTGACTCCCTCGAACTACACCGGGCAATGAAGTATCCGGAGGTTGCGCCGATGGTTTTGGGCGAAACCGTCATTCCTTCGGGCTCTACCAAAACCGTAGACCTGCAGATTGCCCGGCTTCTCTCAGGAACCCTTATTCACATGCCGGTGCATGTCTTTCGCAGCGACCGCCCGGGCCCAACGGTGCTGCTCAGCGGCGGTCTTCACGGCGACGAGGTCAACGGCATCGAAGCCGTGCGTCGCATGATGTCTCTGGGGCTTTTTGACAACCTCGAATGCGGCTCAATAATAGCCCTTCCCATTATTAATGTCTACGGATTCCTCTTTTTTAGCCGGGATGTTCCCGACGGAAAAGACGTCAACCGAAGTTTTCCTGGTTCACCCCAGGGCTCCCTTGCGAGCTTGGTAGCCTACA
>JABMNC010000071.1 GCA_013205365.1 Cryomorphaceae bacterium
GCGTGCAGGGCGTTGCCAAAGCGCTGCTCGGGCTCCTCGTCCCGGGCTCGTGCAAGCCGCACGGTGCTGGTCCAGTCTCGGTTGCGCACAATGGACTGATTCCAACTCGCTGCCGGGAGCCCTCTCTCGCCCGGAACCGGGCTGCTGCCCCAAGCCCACAGTCCCTCGTCGGGCTGCCGGGCCTGGCCAGACTGAAGCTCGGAGGCGGCATAGTCCTTCCACCAGCTTCCGTAGCCCTTCTTGGGGTCAAAATAAATCCAAAGCTCGTCTACCGCCCTTGTGGTGGCCACATAAAGAAGGTTGGCATCGTCAAAGGATGCCCGCTCCACGGCCTGCTGAACGCTCGCGCCATAGGCCGGCCACCGCTGCGCCACCGCATCAAGAAGTCCGTCGTTGCTGCTGAATTTAGAAAGCGAAACCAACGACGAGGGCGGTAAATCAATTCCATTGCCCAGCACTCCGCGCGGATCCAACCAAACCGGGTCAAGCCTTGGGTTATCCAGCTGAGCCCAAGGAACAAAGACTAGGGGGAACTCCAATCCCTTGGCCTTGTGGATGGTCAGCAACTCCACCGCGTCTGCGCCCGCAGGAGCCGAAACGCTCCAAGTGTCCGCGCGCCGTTCAAACTCCTCCATAAACGCTTCTAAACGATTCACTTGGCGTTTGGAGAAGTCCAGCATGGCGTCCAGCATGCGCATCACGAAAGCGTCCGCGTCGGCATTAAAGCCCAGCACCCTTGAGGTGTAGGCTCCCATTTCATAAAGGCTTAGCCGCCAGGCCACCGCGGGATGCCAATTCGGAATCAAGCGTTTAAGTAGGTTTTCAAAGGGTTCGGGCCGCGGAATCCCCGAGACCACCCGCCGGGATTGGCCGGTTTGAAGCCACTCCTGGACTCCTACCTTCCAGACGCCGGCACGGCGAAGCCCGCGCAGCACCTCCCACTCGCGCTCTGGCTCACCCGGGCGAAGCATCCAGCGAAACAGGGCCACCATCAACTGAACCGATGCAGAGCCCGTCACGGCCAGCAGCTCCGACGACAAAATCGGAATTCCTTCTGCAGCAAACCGCTCCGCAACCATTCGACCCTCAGCCCTACGGCGCATTAGTACCGCCATAGATCCCCAATCCCAACCCGCTGCGCGGCGATTCTTTACGTCGGCGACTAAGGCATCGAGCACCAAGGCATCGAGTTCGGTACGGTCCTCGCCCTCCAAGGCACGAAGCTGAACGAAGCCGCCCTCGGCACCCTTTGGGGTCTGAGCCGCCTCGGCATAAGCACTTCGATGGTCTTCTTGGCCCATGCGGTCCGCAAGCGAGGTAAAGAGCCGATTGTTGAACTCCACAATTTCGCGCCGGCTGCGCCAGTTGTCTGCCAAGGGAACAAATCCAGACATTCCCTCTAAGCCCGGGAATTCATCCGACGGACTCTGCCCCAATTTGGCGCGAGCGACCAGATCCAAAAATTCTTCGGCATCCGACCCCCGCCATCGGTAAATACTTTGCTTGCCATCGCCCACCAGCATGGCCCCAGCACCCGCCTCGCGGCCGGTCAAGGCATGCTCCATAAGCGGCCATAAATTGGCCCACTGCATGCGTGACGTGTCTTGAGCTTCATCCACCAAAAAGCGGCTGTAGCGCTCGCCCAATCGCTCAAAAAGATAGCTGGCTGGCTGGTTGCGCAGCTCGTGGTGAATCAGGGGCTGAAACTTCCAAATTGGCTGCACACGCAGTCGGTCGAGCACGTCCTCGAGGCGTCGAGCAAGCTCACTCAGCACCGAAGCGCTTCGGTCGTGCCGGCGCAGCATGTCCAAAACCACCCCGTCAAGGGCCGTCTCCAGCGGGTCGCCAAGCAGGGCCTTCATTCTGCCCACAACATCCTCCGCCTGCGCCCTTAGTGCGGAATCTTTTTGCCCCGCCACCTTGAGAATGGCAACCGGGTCTCCCATCAATGACTTGCTCACATGGGTGCCCGGCACCCAAAGCTTGGAGTCGGCCTTGCGCAACTTCTTAAAATAGCTGGCATAGTAGTCGGGGCGATTCACCGACTCCGACGGCAGCTCTGCCAGCAGCTTAATGAGCTGCGGCGATGCGGACCTCATTTGCTTGCGCAGATCCAAGGCCTTCGCCCGAAGGCTCAGCTGCAGCGTCTGATGGCGCTGCAAATCCCATTCTCGCAAGGCCGCAACGGCCTGGTTAGAGGCCTCCTTGCTCAAGTGCTTCGCCATGGATTTAAGCGCGTCAAACACGTCACCCTGCCGATCGTCCTCCAGGTTGGCTCGCGCAAAATCCAGCACGAGCGAAGTCAGGGCAGAATCGGTTCCCAAATCCGCCATCAACTCAAAAACAGCCAAGTCGAGCAGGTAGTCGTCGTCGAGCTCCACCTCAAACTGGCTGGGCAAGCCCAATTCAATGGCAAAAGTCCGCACCAGACGGTGGGTGAACTGGTCCAGGGTACCAAGCGAGACCGAACCGTAATCGTGAAGCATTTCGCTCAGCACTGCCGCAGCGCGGCGCCGAAGCTCCTCGCCGTCCACATCCAAAAGCCTGGCCATCTCCTTGGCAATGGGGTCCTTTAAAGCATCTGCATCTTGCACCACATTCTGAAGGGTGCGCAGAACTCGCTCCTTCATCTCATGCGCCGCCTTGTTGGTGAAGGTGAGTCCC
>JABMNC010000072.1 GCA_013205365.1 Cryomorphaceae bacterium
ATACGCTGCAGGATATTTCGGGCGACCTTTATATTGACCGGCCCGACAACAAGTCAAGCACCCTTTTAAGCCCAGAATACCCCATTTTTAAGTCGGGCAAGGGCGCCAAAATATACTACGACAAGGTCGAGAAGGGCGTCTATGCACGGTCCCGGTTTTATGTGGACCTCGATGCATTTACCATTGATTCGCTCGACAACGCACGCACCGAGAGCCTTGGTTTTGAGTCAACCTTCTTTAGCGCCGGAATCTTTGCCACCCGTCGCCAAGTCATTAAGGTTCAGCGCGATTATTCCCTCGGATTCATCGAAGAAACCGGCCCGGAGGGTTGGGCGGCCTACCCCTCGATGGATTCTGACGCGGGCAGGGTCCGAGGCAGCGTTCAGCTGTCCTTGAGCGGATTCCGATTCAAGGGCGACCTGACCTACCAGAGGGCCCGGGCAAGTTCCGATGAATTTCGTCTTTATCCGGACTCGACCAAGGGCCGCGGAACCTTTGATCTTCAGGAGTTGGCCGGTGCAGCGCGTGGAGCGGGCCACCCCTCGGCCCAGGGAGCCGACGTGCGCAGCAACTGGCATCCCTACGCTAAAACATGGTACGCCACCACCTTGGGAGCGCCCATGGCTACCTATTCCGCCCGCCCCGCCACGGCCAGCGGCCGCCTAACTTACCAGCCCGACCGATTGAGCCTCAAGGGAACCGCAGCCTTTAACCTCGCAGAACTCAGTGGCGCAGACCTCAAGCTTCACCACAAGTGGATCCAGAGCGGCATGGCAGACTTCAGGGTTAAGGGCGAGCCTGAGGCCCAATGGGGCTTCAGCCTAAAGAATGCAAGTGCTGATGTAGATTTCGTGACCGAAAAAGGTAAATTTTCTCTGCTCGACGGCGACCGCACTGTGGACTTTCCGCGCAACCAGTACCAGGCCGAGATGGACAGGGCCAGTTGGGACATCCTCGAGAAGAGCATCAGCCTTCAAAAAGGCAACGGTCTGGATTCCCGCATGACCAGTACCCACCCCGGCCAAGACGGACTCACTTTTTTGGCGGGTCGTGCTAAGTTTTGGTTGATTCCGAGTCGCTTGGAGGCCTATGGTGTGCCCCATATTGACATTGCAGACAGCAGGGTTGTTCCCGACTCCGGCCGTGCGACCATCAAGGAACTCGCCGACATGCAGCCCCTTCACAATGCCCGTATTTTGGCCAGCAGGGTAGGGGCCTACCACAAAATAGATTCCGCAGAATTAAAGATTCAGGGCCGCTTAGACCTATACGGCAGTGGTATTTACCGCTACCTCGACCAGAACAACAAGAGCTGGCGCATTCCCATGGGCCGCATTGACGTAGATAGTTCCGACCAAATGGTGGCTCAGGGTGAACTCGGAATTCAAGACGACTTTTTTTTGAGTCCCTATTTTAGGTACTACGGAATCGTGCGTATGGAGGCGCAAGACCCCCAGCTAGAAATGGACGGCCGCATTCGCATAACCGCCGAATGCCCGGCCTTGGAGACCGACTGGATTATTACGCGCACGCGAATCGATCCCATGGATATTTTGGTAGCCTTGCCCGACCCCGATACGGCCCGCCCCGCGCAAACCGTGTACAACGGAATCTACCTTATGCAGGATTCCATCACGCCCTACACGGCTTTTGTGCGGCGCAACAACCCCAACGTCGCGGTGGAGCTGTTTAGGACTAATGGGGTGCTCTACTACGACGAGAGCAGTAAGTCCTACATTGTGAGCAGCCTGCGCCGTGTGGCTGACCCAGAGGCTCCCGACAATTGGCTGGAGCTCAACACCCAGTCTTGTGCCGTCACAGGCTATGGGCAAATGTCGCTAGGCGCTAAAATGGGTCGGGTCGAAATGTCGGCCTACGGACGCATCGAGCACCGGCTTCGATCTGGCCGAATGAGTGCCAAGGTGGCCTTGACCTTGGACTTTTTAATGCCCGAAGAGTTAACGAAACCCCTTAAGACCGCCCTTCTTTCTGCCTCGGGCGGACCCACCGACCCGGCCAACGAGGTGCTCGGCGAGGCTCTTCGCCGCAAGCTCGATGCCAAAGACCTCAAGCGCTACTACGAGTCAGGGCTCAACGACCGCATGCCCAAGGAATTCCGTCAAACCTTGGTTCTTGATGAGGTCGACCTGGACTGGAAGCCCAACATTCGCGCCTTTCGCAGCAAGGACGGGGTCGGCATCGGTTCCATCTCCGGGGATCCTGTTCACCGCTTTGCAGACGGAACTCTTGAGCTACGCAAGCGCCGCGGAGGCGACGAGTTCACCCTACACCTAGCACCCTCTAACGAGTACTTCTTGACCTACAAAAAGGGGAATATGCGCTTCTATTCCAGCGATCGCAGCCTTATGGAAGCCCTGACCAAGGTGGACCCCAAGAAGCGCTCGCTGCCCTCCAAAGACGGCCTTCCCTTCTACCAGCTTACGCCCACTACGGGCGGAGCCATGAAGCGCTTTCTCGACGGGCTGGAGCCTGAAGAAGGAGGGAGAGACTAGTGGGGCCGCTTGATTCTGCGTACTTTAACATAATGAAATACTTAGTTCTCTATGGTGCCCTTGCTTCGGCCGTTTTGATGGCCTGCACCTCCGCCTCCGACGAGGCCGTCCCCGTTACCTCGCCCGAAGACGAATTGGTCATGAAAATGGAAGCATGGACCAGCGCCTACGTCGAACGAGACACCGCCACTGTGGGCCAGGCCGTGGTCGACTCCATCCTGGTGCATGCTGCCGACGGCCGCCACGTTTGGGTCACCCGACAAGGATTGAATGCTTTTTTGACCGAAACTCCCGAGTTCAGCTGGGACATCTCTAGCATTGACTACGTCGGGCACACCGACGGCAAGGACGTCGTGGTCGTCAGAGGTCAGGAGAAGCGCAGTTATGCCGACGGGCGCGTATTTGACGAGCACCTCGCCGAGTTCTTTGAGTGGAAGGACGGACGCATCGTCGAAGTCACGCAGTACCGCCGCACGCCGTGAAGTGGCTCGCCAGCTGCTGGTTGCTCGCAACTGGTTACTTGGGCTTTGCCCAGACCTTGCAGGTGATTCCTAAGCCCGTTTCGGTGGAAGTTGCAGGCAAGCCCATCGCGGTGGCCGGCAACCTCTACGTGGTAGCCACGCCGGCCGTCCAAGGCGAGGCGGACCTGCTGCGCACCTGGTGGAAGGCAACGTCCCAGGGCGCGAAGGGTGGCTCGGTATCGGCGGAACTCCGCATTATTGATGGGGTGCCGGCCGAGGAATACGCGCTCAAGGTTTCGCCTGGTAAAATCGTCGTGGCCGGAGGCTCCGCCGCCGCCGTGTTTTACGGAATCCAGACCTTAATCCAGGCCGAGAACGGCACCAAGACGCTGCCTGCCATGACCGTGCGCGACCAACCCGCCTTTGCCTACCGTGGAATGCACCTGGACGTCTGCCGCCACTTTTTTGATGTGGACTTCGTCAAGCGCTACCTCGACCTGATGGCCGAACACAAAATGAATCGC
>JABMNC010000073.1 GCA_013205365.1 Cryomorphaceae bacterium
CTTTGGATGGGTTCCGACGGGCAGCGTTTGAGCAAGCGGCACGGTTCGGTGGGCATTCGGAGTTCTGGTTTGGAGGCTGCCCAGGCCCTGGGCCTCCTGGCCCAGGGCCTGGGCCTGCGCGACCGCCCGGAAGCCTGTACCCCAACCGAGCTGATTGACGACTGGCGGGCGCGCGGGCCAGCCAGTCTCGCCAGAGGCGAGGTGGCGGCAGCCAACTTCCTACCTTTGCAGCTATGATTCAATCCATGACGGGCTTCGGGCAGGCCAGCGCCACCCACGAAGGCCAGCGCATCTCGGTAGAAATCCGCTCGCTAAATAGCCGCGGCCTCGACCTCAACCTGCGCATGCCGCACCGCTACCGTGAGCGCGACTTGACGTGGCGCAAAATGATTGGAGACGCGGTGCAGCGCGGCAAAGTCGACGTCAGCATCAACCGCGAACAAGCAGAAGGCCGCAGCAACGGGCTCCACGAAGCCCACCTGCGCCAAACCATGGAAGACCTTCAACGCATTGCGGGCGGAAGCTTGACTCCGGCGGAGGCCCTGTCAATGGCCCTGCGCGTTCCGACCGAGCAGGGACCTGCAGCCGAACTGGATCCGGCCGAAGCAGCCTTGGTAGAAGACCTCATTCGCAGCGCAATAAAGGCATTTCAAACCTTTCGCAGCCACGAAGGGTCCGCCCTCGCCCGCGACCTCGAAGCCAACCTGGCCGCCATCGAAGGGGGTATTCCCGTCATTGAATCGGCAGAGCCAGAACGCTTGGAGCACCTCAAGGGCCGCCTGACCAAAGCCGCCGTAAAGGCCGCCGACGACCAACCCATGGACCCGCAGCGCTGGGAACAGGAACTGCTGTTTTATGTTGAGAAAATTGACATCAACGAAGAAAAAGTTCGCCTTAAAGCACACATCAAGCACTTTCACGAGGCCCTCTCGGCCGGCGAAGGACGCAAACTTGGATTTTTGGCCCAAGAACTTGGCCGCGAAATCAATACCCTGGGCAACAAAGCACACCACGTTGGCATGCAGCGCCAAGTAGTGCAAATGAAGGAGGACCTCGAAAAAATTAAAGAGCAGGTGCTCAACGTACTATAACTAATTGAACGTGTCAAGCGCAGCGGGCAAACTCCTAATCCTTTCGGCTCCTTCGGGCGCGGGCAAAACCACCCTGTCGCGCCGAATTATGGCCCGACTTCCCATACTCGCATTCAGCATCTCGGCCACCACAAGGGCTCCGCGCGGCAGCGAAGAAGACGAGGTGGACTACCACTTTCTGAGCACCGAAGCCTTCTTGGAACGCGTCGACCGCGGCGATTTCCTTGAATGGGAGGAGGTCTACCCTGGCCGCTACTACGGAACGCTAAAAAGCGAGGTCGAGCGGCTTTGGTCCGAGGGAAAAGTCGTGGTTTTTGACATCGACGTAGTGGGCGGACTGAACCTCAAAAAGCAATTTGGCCAGGACGCGCTCGCACTTTTTGTAGCGCCCACGAGCCTCGAAGTTTTAGGCCAACGCCTGCGCAACCGGGGAACCGAAACCGAAGAACAAATCGCCCTGCGCCTGACCAAGGCCCAGTGGGAACTGACCCAGGCTCCCGATTTTGACCATGTGCTGGTGAACGACGACCTGGATCGCGCCACGGCCGAAGCCCTCGAAGTCATTAAAGCCTTTGACCCCCGTTGCGCGTAGGACTGCTTTTTGGCACCTATAATCCGGTTCACCTCAGCCACTTACTGGTTGCGGAACGGCTTCAACGGCACAGCCAACTCAACGAAGTCTGGCTGGTTTTAAGTCCTCGAAGCCCCTTTAAGCAGGGCGAAAACCTCGTGAGCGACGCGCAGCGTTTCGAGATGCTTCAGCTCGCGGTTAAGGGCCACCAGGGCCTGATCGCAAGCGACGCCGAGCTTGCCATGCCCCAGCCCAACTACACCGTGCAAACGCTTGAAATGCTGGTAGCCCGCTACCCAAAGCATGAATTCGTGCTGCTTATGGGCGAAGACAATCTGGCCGGATTCAGCCAATGGCGCGAGCCCGAGCGCATACTGGAACTTGCGCGTCTGATGGTCTACCCTCGCCCCGAATCAGGGCTCGACGCCAATTCACCCTGGCTTCGTCACCCAAGGGTGGTCCGCGTTGAGGACCTGCAAATGACCCGCAGCAGCAGCTCCGTGCGCCAAGCCGTAGGTGCGGGCGGTGAAGCTCTTGAAGACCTTCCGCCTGATGTTGCGGCGTATATTCGAGAGCATGGCCTCTACCGATAAGTCCCTATGATTCCCTTCCTGCAGCGCGTCGCCGAGGCAGCGACCTCCTGCGGGGTTCCCCTGCACCGAGTTGGTATAGTGCTCCCCACAAGGAGGGCAGAACGCAGCCTGAGGCGCCATTGGGGTCAGGGTCAGCCGGTTCTTAGTCCTAGCGTTTGGGCCATCGAAGAGGTAATGGCTGACTTGGCTGGAGTCGCCGCGGCTAGCCCAACCGAACAGCTGCTGGCTCTTTTTAGCGCCCACCGCAGGGTTGCGGGGGCCCATGCCGACCCCCTTGATGAGTTTTTGCGATGGGCTCCAACCATACTTCGGGATTTTGGCGAGCTCGACCGGCACGGAGCCGATACCCTGGCTGCCCTGCGCGAGCTGCGCGAAATCGAGGCACTTGGCGAATGGGGCTTGGACCAGCCTACCGAACTGATGAGCCGACGCCTAACCCTTTGGCGCCAGCTCCCCGAACTCTACACCAGCTACCACGAAACCCTAAGCGCCGACGGCCTCACCACACCGGGCATGCAGTTTCGCAGAGCCTCGCCGCCGGGGGCAGGACCTAGCGAAGCCGCGTGGTCCGCATGGTGCGCAAAGCATGGAGTCGACCGCCTCTTTTTTGCCGGATTCAACGCCCTAACCCCACCCGAAGAAGCCCTTCTGCGCTCGGCCCACCTGCACCTTGAAGCCCAGGCCCTGTGGGATGCCGACCGCCACTACCTCGACCTCAAGGTGCACGAAGCCGGCGAAGCCCTGCGCGACCTGCTGCAGAGGCTTCCCGAAGGCCTTACGGGCGACCTTAGCAACGCACCCGCCCACTGGGCCACCAGCAGCCAGCATATTGAGGTGATTTCGGCCAGCCGTCACCTTGGAGTCGCACAGACCGTTGGTGCATTGCTCGAAGAATGGGGTCCTGAAGAGGCGCGCCAGACCGCCGTGGTTCTGGGCGACGAAAGCCTCTTGGTACCCGTGCTGCAAGCCCTGCCCGAAGGCATCGAAGAAGCCAACGTCACCATGGGTCTGCCCCTGAATCTCACCCTGCCCTATGCGGGGGTCGAGGTCTTTCTGCAGCTGCACGAAGCTCGCGAGCAAAACCGAGGAAGCTACCCGCGACGGCTGCTTGAAGCCACCCTGATCCACCCCTTTTCGGCCATGATGGTGAGCGAACCGGGGCTTCTGATTCGCGCCCAATTCGAACTTCGTAAAGCCCGTCGTTCCCACTGGTCCGCAGCCCAAGTCGAAGCCCTTCTTGGCTCGGAATCCAGCCTTTGGCGGCCTGCTCCTGACCCCCGCAGCCTGATTCAAGACCTGGCAAAGCGCACCGCGCATTGGTTGTCGGTTCCGCGCCCCGCCTGGGAAGGCGAACCTGCCCGCGCCGTGCTGCAAATCCTCGAGCGGCTGCAAGGCATGCTGCCCGAAGAGGTGCTGGGCGTCGGAAGCCTCCTGCGCCTCTACCGATCGCTCGCCACCGAATCGCCCGTCGCCTTTTTTGGCGAGCCCTTCAACGGACTGCAAATCATGGGCTTGCTCGAGACCCGCGCCCTGGATTTTAAGCGGCTCATCATAGCCCCCCTGAACGAGGGCGTTCTCCCTCAAGGCCGAAGCACCTCCAGCTTTCTGCCCTTTGACCTGCGCAAAGCCTACGGGCTTCCGCTGCCCCAAGACCGAGAGTCGGTAGCGGCCTACCACCTGTACCGCCTGATGCAACGCGCCGAAACCGTCGTAATGGTCGTCAACAGCGAGCCTGACGGCCTCGGCAAGGGCGAGCCCAGCCGCTGGGTTCGCCAGGCCCAGCTTGAACTTGCTAGCTACCCTGGGGTCACCGTGACCGACCGCCGGCTTACCTGGCCGCTGCGACCCGACCAGTTTCAGCCCGCAGGGGCCGACGTTCCTAGTGGCCCCGAAGTATGGCCGATGGTAGCCGAAGCCCTGCTGCGCAAAGGCCTTAGCCCGACCGGATTCCAGCGCTTCCTCGAGGACCCCTACCTCTTCTTGGTCCGCAATGTGCTCGAGATCCGCGAAGAATCGCGCACCCACGACCGCGTAGCCGCCGACGCCCTAGGAACCGCGCTGCACTTCGTGCACGAGCAACTTTACAAGACCCTCCGCGACCATAAAACCTGGGCTCTGGACCGCGTCGAGGCTTGGACCCATGAGGGCGTAAATAAAGAAATGCCTTCGTCGCTCGACACCGGCTACCCGCTGCTCACTCGCCAAATCGCCCTGCACATGGCCCAAGCCTGGGCCGAGGCCGAAGGCCAGCGCAACGAAGACGACCGCGAACTCGCCTTTGAAATCATCGGCGTCGAAGAAATGCTGGAGGCCCCGCTGCAGCTCGACTTTGGCCCGGTCCCCCTGCGCGGAACCGCCGACCGAATCGAGCGATGGTCCGACGGGCGCCTGGTCGTCGTAGACCTCAAAACGGGAGCCGTCGACGAGGGCAGCGCACGCTGCAAAAACGAATGGTCTGAACTCCAAAAACCGAGCAAGGCCAAAGGACTTCAGCTCATGACCTACGCCTGGATGCTCGGCCAACACTACCCCGAAGCCCGTGAATTCCAGGTCGGAATCGCCCCCATGCGCCGCCCCCACGACCCGGTTCTTTGGTTCAGCATCGCCAAGCGAAGTTTGCTCACCCGCGCAGACCTAGATGCCTTTGAAGCTGAGGTCCTGCGGCCCCTGGCTAACTCCATTGCGGAGTTTTTTCAGGGGAAAACCTCTGCCGATTCTAACTAGCAAGGAATTCTCGCCGAAAAAGGAAACTCCCGGTACATTGCCAATTCGTAGTCAACTTCTTCGCCGTCAGCCGTTGCCAACCACGGAATATCACGCTGCACTAGCAAGCCCAAATTGTGGGAATCAAATTGCCCATATCGGCTGCACACTCCCTGTAAAATTTCAAGTTCCGCACCGTTAAAACTGCGCAAATCAGGCTTACTTAGGGCATCCCGACCTAGCATTTTCGATCCCAACTCCATGGCCAACTCATCAAGAGCAGAGGCGACATCAGCTACCACAAACCCGTGCGGCACCTTCACGAAGTTTAGGCCGCAAAAATGAGATTCATACTGTTCATAGTGCTGAAATTCAGAGAAATAAACCAATAATCCGAGCAAGGAATAATCGGCATCGCGCGCATTCTCTGCATGATGGACGAAGTACTTCAGCACCTGATCCAGCTTGTCTGAACTCAAAACCGGAACAGGATTGCGTTGCACTACTTCGTACTCCAGCACCGGTTCTTTCAGGTCTGCTGAGGACCCTTTTTGATAGCGTGAATAAGGATTGTGACCCTCAAGAAAGGACGAGCTGGGGTCGAGAAATTGATTCAGGGTCCCAGGCAAATGGGGCGCCAACCGCGTAAGTTCTTCGAGCTTCAAACTCCGATTCCCCAATTCTACCTGAGTAAACGCAGACCGTGGCATTCCCAATGACTCGGCAAACTGTACTTGCGTCAACCCTAACTTCCTGCGAACTTGAGCTAATCGATCCCCCAACTGGGTCGGACTGAGCACGGGTAAAAGTGGTTTCTTCATACCACAAAAGTCCACATGTTTGATTATCCGACCAAATATTGATCGAAAATCAAACACACCGACACCAGTAACCCCCCTTGAGATTTAACTCTTTAGCCTGTGCGACGGCATAAACCATTCGCTAACAAATTGTTACTGGTTTACCTCAAACCCTCCGGAGTCCGTTCCATGCGCAGCCGGCGCAGGACCTCGCCACAGGCAGTGGCATCGGCTAGAGCGTCGTGGTGGTTGAGCAAAATGATTCCGTAGTGTTCACAGGCCCTCTTGAGTCCCATGCGGGTTTCGCGGTAGGTGCAGCCCTTCTTCCAGGTCGGAACCGGCACGTAATAATGCTCCAACGTCGCGGTCAGGCATCCGAAGTCAAAGGGCGCGTTGTGCGCCCACACGGTGTGGGCGAAGTAGGCGGCGATGTCGGGCCATACGTCCTCAAACGTAGGGGAATTGCGCGTTTCCTCAGGCTGGATTCCGTGCACCCGAATGTTGAGGTAGTTGTAGGCGTTGCCAGGCGGACGCACCAACGAGCTGTAGAC
>JABMNC010000074.1 GCA_013205365.1 Cryomorphaceae bacterium
CGACAGCAGAATTACGGGAGTCATGCACTCCACGGCAATCTTGGCGGCAAGGATTGCAGCGTCAAAGGCATCGGCTGAGCTTCGAGCAGCCAAGACGGGCAAGGGTGCTTCGCCGTGACGGCCATGCAGTGCCTGATTCAAATCGCTTTGCTCGGTCTTGGTAGGCAGGCCTGTGGAGGGTCCGCCCCGCTGAACGTCAATAAGAACCAAGGGCAGCTCGGTCATTACCGCGAGGCCCAGTCCCTCGGACTTTAGGCTAAGCCCGGGCCCTGAGGACGCCGTGACGCCGAGTCCGCCTGCGAAGGAGGCCCCGATGGCCGAGGTTACCGCCGAAATCTCGTCTTCGGCCTGAAAGAGGGTAATGAATTGGGGCTGCAGCCTGGCCAGTTCGTGCAGAATTTCAGAGGCCGGCGTGATCGGGTAGCTCGCGTAGAGCATCGGCCGGCCAAGCTGGTGTGCCGCCGCCGCGAGCCCAAGGGCAAGAGCCTGAGAGCCGTTGATTGTTTTAAAGGTTCCGCGTTCCACCGATTGGACGGGAAGGGCCACACGGTAGTCCTGAACCTCAAGGGTTTCTGCAAAATTCAAGCCTGCGCGGTAGGCCAGAAGATTGCCTTGATTGTTTTTGAATCGGCTGCGCAGCTCGGCCTCGACCGCTTCGGCAGAAATGCCATACATCCAAACGAGAACGCCCAGAACCAGCATATTGCGGGATTGCATCGCGTCGCGCTGTCCTAGCTTAAGCTCACGCAGAGCACCCAGGGTTAGGTCCTTTACAGGCAGATTAAGCACACGAAACTGTTCGGCCGCCTCGGCAAGAAGGTCACGGCCTGCAGCAAGCTTCGCCAGAGCCAAACTCCGCGCATCGAATCCCTCTTGGGCCGCAACGAGCAAGCCGCCTGGTTTGAGTCGGTCTCGGTACTTCACATAGGCCGCAGCGTTGAAGGCGACCAAGCAGTCTGCCGAACTGCCGGGCTCGTGAATGGTTTCGGAAGCAATTCGAAACTGAAAGCCCGAAACGCCGCTCAAAGTGCCCTGTGGAGCGCGGATTTCGGCCGGAAAATCGGAGAAAGTCCGCACGTCGCGGCCCGACTGCGCCACAGCACGGACCAGTTCTCCGCCGAGCAACTGAATTCCGTCGCCCGAATCGCCCGCAAGCAAAACAACGACGCTAGGCTCCATAGTCTAGGGCAACAACTTCTTCAATTTCGGGAGCATGGCTTCGAATGCTGTTTTCAACCCCGAGCTTCATGGTGGTATGTTTCACGCTGCAGTCCTGGCAGGCTCCGAGCAGGCGCACGTAGACCCGAGGAGGTTCGATTCGCACCAATTCAATGCCGCCTCCGTCGCTCTCGAGGTAGGGCCTCACCTCGGCCAATGCCCGCTCAATGCGTTCTTGAAGGGTCATACTTGGCGCTTTTTGGTTTGGCATCCAGCCATGGTAGTAATTCGCACTGCCTCGGTGGGCGGAAGGTTCGAAACGCGGTCTGCAAGCGAAGAAACTACGTTGCGCGCGAGTTCGATGAAGGCATCGCGCACGCTGCCGTCTTGCTGGAGTGCGGCGGGTCGGCCCACGTCTCCGGCCTCGCGAATGGATTGGACCAAGGGTAGCTCACCCAAGAAGGGAACGTCGAGCTGCTCGGCCAAGCTTCGAGCGCCATGGCGACCGAACAGGTGGTACTGCTCCTCGGGGTGTGCGGGCGGTGTGAAGTAGGCCATGTTTTCCACGATTCCGAGAACCGGGATTTGAATTGCATCCATGCGGAACATTCCGACTCCCTTGCGGGCGTCGGCCAAGGCAACAAGCTGCGGAGTGCTCACCACCACGGCTCCGCTCACGGGCAGGGCCTGAACCAGGCTGAGGTGAATGTCTCCGGTGCCGGGAGGAAGGTCGACCAGCAAAAAGTCAAGGCTTCCCCAGTGCGTTTCTTGAAGCATTTGATTCAAGGCCTTGGTGGCCATGGGTCCGCGCCAAACCACCGCTTGGTCGGTTGCCGCAAAAAATCCGATGGACATGATTTTGACGCCATAGGCCTCGACCGGATCCATTTTGCGCTGGCCGTCGACCTCGATTCCGCCCGGAATGGCGCGCTGCACGTCAAACATGATGGGCATGCTCGGGCCGTAGATGTCGGCATCGAGAATGCCCACGCTAAAGCCCATATTGGCTAGAGAAACGGCCAAATTTGCTGTCACCGTGGACTTACCCACCCCGCCTTTGCCCGAAGCAACCGCCACAACGTGCTCGACGCCGGCGATGGGTTTGCCGCGCAAAAGGTTGGCGCTTTCTGCTGCTGCTGGGCTGCGAACCTCCAGATTGATCTTGACCTGAATTTTAGGGTCAAGGCTATGAACTGCCTTGAGAAGATCCACCTCAAGCCGTTTTTTTTGGGCCATGGCAGCCGAGTCACTAACCACATCAAGAATGACCTCTCTATCAAAAATTTGGATGTTTTTCACGTAGCCTGAATCCGCCAAAAGTCCTTTTCCGCTGGCATTGGCTACCGAAGCGATAGCCTCGAGAAGGATTGATTTGGTCATACGGGTAAAGTTAGTTCCCAAGGCTTGGCGCCGAAGGTGCTTTTATTCCAAAGAATTAAGTTCGGCGGGGAGTTTTTTGTTCGCGAGCTGTCCGCATGCTGCGTCGATGTCTTTGCCGCGAGAATGCCGCACCTTAGCCATGACCGAAATTCGTGCCAGGGCGTCTACGTAATCCTGCAGTACCTCGGGAGAAGCTTGACGAAAGCGTTCGTCGCCAATGGAATTGTATTCGATCAGGTTCACCTTGCAGGGCACGCGCTTGGCCAGCTCAACCAGAGCTCGGATGTCTTCGGGCTGGTCGTTGATGTCACGCCAGACCACGTACTCAAAGGTGACCTTGCGCTTGGTCGCGGCGTACCAATACTCTAGGCTGGAACGCAGTTCTTCAATGGGTGCCACGTCGTTGACGGGCATGATTTTAGCGCGCACCTCATCTCGGGCGCTGTGGAGCGAAACGGCCAGGTTGAACTTAACCCTGTCGTCGGCCAGCTTGCGTATCATCTTCGGCAGGCCCACGGTGCTCAGTGTTATGCGTTTGGGCGACATTCCCAGGCCCTTGGGCGAGGTAATGCGGTCGATGGCCTCAATCGTGTTTTTGTAGTTCATAAGGGGCTCTCCCATGCCCATAAACACTATGTTGGTGAGGGGGCGACCAAACTCGGACCTTCCTTGCTCGTCGATGGCCCTGACTTGGTCATAAATCTCGTCGGGCTCGAGGTTGCGCATGCGCTTGAGGCGGGCCGTCGCGCAGAATGCACAGCCCATGGCGCAGCCCACTTGGCTCGACACGCAGGCCGTGATGCGCTTCTCGGTCGGAATCAGAACGCTCTCCACCACAAGCCCGTCGTGCAGGCGCACGGCATTCTTAATTGTTCCGTCAGTAGAACGCTGGACCGACTCAATGCGCTGGGGCCGGAACTCAAATTCTTCGGTCAGTTTAGTCCTAAGAGCCTTGGGCAGGTTGCTCATTTCTTCGAAGCTCTGGGCGCCCTTGGACCAAAGCCAATCGTAGACCTGATCCGCGCGGTAGGCAGGCTCTGCCCATGCGGCAAAATGAGCCCTGACCTCTTCGCGACGAAGGCTCCTAAAGTCTGGTTTAGCCTCCATTAGTTGCGCTCGGGACGAAGACTCATAAAGACCCAGCGTCCGCGCTTAAGTCCCGGCATCACGACCTCACCCGGATAATCTATAAAAGTCGTTCCACGCGTGGGCAGCAGCACCGAACGCTCTTTGGGATTGTCGATAACTTCATGGTAGGTCAGGCTTCCGTCGGGTTTCATGCGGACCATTGCGAGGCATCCTCGGGCAGCCTGACGCATCACCCGTGGCGACTTCCCCTCGGCCCAGCGACTTTGGTTGCCCTTGGCGTCGTTGAAAAAAAACAAGAAGTCTTGACCGTCACGGGCCAGTTCAAATCCCAAGAACCGACCGCCGTCGTTCACGGAATACTGAAACTTAGGCAGTACGACCACCTTCTCGATCTGGCCTTGAGCATCGACCAGCATAGCCCAGATGTTGTCGTAGTAGTAGTAGTACGTGGTTGTGGTGACTCCTCGGTTGGTCGTGGTGACGACCCTGACGTCCATGTCTTCCATAACCACAAGGCTGCCGCCACCTAGGCGCGGAACGGACTCTCGAAAACGAAACTCCTCGTTGGCAACGCCCCGTCTTCGGGCACGAGCCATGCCGTCGCGAATTCCTGAATTGATTAGTTCAAAATCGCGCAGGCTCTCAAAGTCGGCACTGCTGGCTTGAAGGGTTTTTTGGTCGAGGCTGAGGTAGAACATGCCCGTAGTCGTGCCATAGCGCAGGTCGGAATACATCCCTGTAATGTTGACCTTACCGGGGATTTGATCGGCCTCAACCGAAACCCCTCCGACTATAAACTTGCCGGCCAATCCCAAATCTACCTCTTGAAAAAGCTCGTCGTCGCTGTCTGCATGAAGTATGAGGAACTCGCGGTTGGGTTGGGCGAATCCGCGCAGGTCGCCCCGGTTGCGGTCGGCTCGGCGCACCGCAAGCACGTAGACATCACCGTTGATGGCATAGTCTACATCCACGAAATCAATGTCTCTCTTGGAATAGTCAATCCGCACCAATTGAGATCCCAGCTCCTCGCCCTCACGATCGAAGCGATGAACCGAAACCTGAACCTCCTCGCGCAAACCCACATCGGGAAAGCTTACCAGGGCAAAACCCTTCTGGGTGGCATCCCAGGCAACCGAGAAGTTGCCTTCTCTAATGCGCATTGCCGGCACCTGCAGAAGTTCTTTCAAGTCAGATATGTCGCCGTTGGGACTTATGGTGCGCAGCAGCACGTAGCGCTTGTCCTTAGCCCTCGAGTAGGCGCTGTAGTACACGTAGCTGGTTCCCTCGACCGTAATCATTCTGCGAAACACTACCGGGAGTCCTTGGTAGTCTTCGGGGATTTCTTCAAGCTGCCAGAGTTGGGACATGCTCTCGCGGTCGTAGCGGGCAAAAAAGTTCTTGGGTTTACTGAAAAAACCTCCCGAAATGCTCCCGTAGGTGGTGAAGCTTGTGGAGTCCAGGGCGCTTACGTAGTCCAGCTGAATTTCTCGGTTGGGGTATTGCCTGCTCCA
>JABMNC010000075.1 GCA_013205365.1 Cryomorphaceae bacterium
CGTTAACTTCCACTCTCTATCCGTTTGGGCTAACTTCCATCCGCACTGTAAATCTTCACTGCCCCAATAGTAATCCGCCACGAGGCTGTCCTTAAGGTAAAGTCCGCTTCCTAATACAAAGGCCTTACCCGCCGAAAGAGGATTCCCCGACATGCTCGGCCAGATTAGCGAATCCTGAATGGCGCCAACATGAGCAATGGTTATTTGGCCTGCTGCATTCGCCCAAAGACTGTCGCCAGACTGGGCCCAATAAACGTAGGGCGCGAGTCCGAGGTTAAAAGCTACAGCGGAATCGTAGGCAAGCGTGCCGCCTACACCGCCAAGGCGAATCCTCAATTGGATTTCAGCTCGGCTCACCGACGGGTAATCGGCCTCAAGCACCCACAAACCGGTTTCGATATCGTTTACGAGCACCCGTCCGCTGGGCAGGTAGGGATAGGCACCCCAGGCTCCGTTGTATCCACCACCCACAAAATTGGGCGAGGTGTCGTAGTAGGCCGCTAGCACGGGAAGGTCGGGAAACTCCACGTCGAGCACATGGCAGCCAAAAGTATAGTACGAGGTAACCAGGTGATTGCCTTCCACATGCGCATTGTGGGGAATCACGCCGCTACCCGACTGCGGTCTGTTGCGGAATCGCTCGCTGACATTGCTCAAATCATTGACGTCGTAGGCGGCCACAAAACCGTTGGTCACCTCGTCGGTGGTATAGAGCGTGTTACCGTCGTCGGAGAGCCAGCAATTGTGGGCAAAACTGTTGGGCGTTGCAAACCGGCCAAAGGTCAAGGGTTGGCTGGGGAGTGCGACGCCAATCACTTGAATATCTTCCCAGAGCGCAGCGCCGTAAAGGGTATCATTGCGGGCGTATCCGTCGTGCAGGTAGTAGGTGGAGTAGTTTCCTAAAACGACCGGATTCCACGGATCGGTCGCTACATCAATAATAACCGCACCTCCACCTTGGACGTTGGAACCAAATGCGTAGAGTTTGCCGTACTCATCCACCCAAAGATTGTGCGCTCGACGCAGTGTATCCACTCCGCCCGCAGAGAGCGAAACCGGAAGACGCACATACTTGTAGGTCAGGCTGTCAAGATTTATAATCATGAGTCCGTTGGTCTCCGTGGTTCCGGTCGGGTGATCGTGCACGGCGTAGGCGAAATTCCCCCAGGTTTTAATGTCCCGCCAAACCGAGAGCACACCGGGAACCCATAGCTTATTCAATAGACCAAGGCTCGGATTAGTGACATCGACCACCATTACGCCCTTTCTGTTGCCCACCAAGGCGTACTCTTTATTGCTGGCGGAATCGCTATAGCCCCAGATGTCGTTGTTCAAGGGTGAGGCGCCCAAAGGACCCCATTGGGTTACCGGATAATGGGCAACCTTGCGCATATTAAGGCTGTCGTTGCTCGGCTGGGCTAAAACAGCAGCGGAGGACAGCAGACCAATAAGCATCAGGAATGTGCGCTTTATCATGCTTAAAAATTAAGGGTTATTTGACCGTCTTCAGAAGCATCGACGTCTGTATTGGGCGCCGGATCTTCCTCGGAAGAAGCGGGACCCTGCGAGGGAATCGACCATTCCACGGTGGTTCCCGGCTCGAGGTCAGGGCTTGGAATGCCGCTCAGAGCGGGTTCTGTCGCGTCTAGTACGACAGCCTCTAAAGGTTCGGGGGCTTTGGGTGCATCGACTTCGGCTGAAACGAGCCTCACATTGAGCACGGGGGAGGCATGGAGCATATTACCAACCGCCTTCCAACCTTTGACCGCTATGAAATTCTCGAGTACAAGGGTTTCGTCCTCGCGTTCTCGCCCCTTAATCTTTCGAAACTGAATGTTCACGGTGCTTCGGTCAGCCGCGGTAATAATGTGCAGCAGCGACTTCGGATGCTCGGTAATGAAGCACTCCCAACCGTCGCCCTTGGGTTCGAGCTCAAAACGCTTTACCATGAACCGCTCCTTAACCCCGTCGAAGTAGACGACCGAAACCGGGCGATGCGCATCCCAGCGCTCAAAGAAGAAGGGCATTTCGTTAAAATGAAGCTGAAGCTCTGGGGTTACAATGCGGTAGTTTCCCTTTGCGTCGACCTCGAGAAGCTTGTCTTCTCCCCTAAAACGACCCAGCGAGCGCCCGCGACCTTGGTTGTTGAGCTTGAGCACCGTCTCGTCAAACCAAATTTCACGGGCAGCAAGCGTACTAACCCCTTCGCTCTTTAGCTCCACCTTTTTAATAGTAGCCTTGCTGACGATATTGCCCCTAGCGGCCCGCCCGCGCACGGCGAGCGACGAGAAATCAAAGTCAAACCGAAGTTTTTTGAGCGAGGGGACCGCGCGCAGGTGCACGGTTACCACCTCAGCCTCGCCATTGGGGTTCACACTGAAATAGAGGACCTCAGAACCCTTGGTTCCCTGAGTGAGGGGATACTCTTTATCGCGGGTCACACCACTAATCGGGAAGCGCTTGGCATAAGCCGCTCCGCGCGCGCCGTCGCGGTAAATGATGTTGTAGATGGTGCGCTCATCGCCCTTCTTGAACACCGACACGTGAACGATGTCGGTTCCGACAAACTTTTTATCGCCGACTTTGGTGACCAGCATGGTTCCGTCGCCTCGAATCACGACCACGTCATCAATGTCGGCGCAGTCGCCCACAAACTCATCCTTGCGCAAGGCCGTGCCCACAAAACCCTCCACCCGGTTGACGTAGAGCTTGGCGTTGGCAATGGCAACCTGGGTGGCCACTACCTGCTCAAAACCTCGCAGCTCGGTCTTGCGCTCGCGGCCTTGGCCGTACTTTTTCTTCAAGTTTTTAAAGAACTCTACTGCGTAATCAATCAGATTATCAAGATGATGCCTAATCTCTGCTATCTGCCCTTCAAGGCTTAGAAGGTTGTCGTCAGCCTTGGCCGCATCAAACTTCGAAATGCGCTTGATGCGAATCTCCGTCAGACGCACAATGTCCTCATCGGTGACATCGCGCAGCAGGTGCTTGGTATGCGGAGCCAGTCCCACGCGAATATTTTCCATGACCGCCTCCCAGGTCTCAGCCTCTTCGATGTCGCGGTAAATGCGGTGCTCAATGAAAATCTTCTCGAGGCTTGCAAAATGCCACTGCTCCTGAAGTTCATTGAGCTTGAGCTCCAGCTCGGCCCTGAGTACCTCCACCGTACTGTCGGTCGAGCGCCGCAGCATGTCGCGAACCCCCATAAAAACCGGCTTCTCGTCTACAATAACACAGGCCATGGTGCTAACCGAAGACTCGCAGGCCGTGAAGGCATAAAGGGCATCCACCATCTGGTCCGGCGAAACACCAGGGAGCAGTTGGATCACAATTTCTACATGCTCCGCCGTGTTGTCCTCAATTTTCTTGATTTTGATCTTGCCTTTGTCGTTGGCCTTGATCACGGATTCAATGAGCGAAGTAGTTGTTGTTCCAAAGGGTATCTCCCTTATTATCAATGTTTTTTTATCTTCAACTTCAATCTTGGCACGAACCCTTACCCGCCCGCCACGCTCGCCGTCTAGGTAGGCGCTCACGTCGGCAATTCCGCCCGTAGGAAAGTCCGGATAAATTTGAAAGCTCCGGCCGCGAAGGTGTGCCACCGATGCGTCGATAAGCTCTACAAAGTTGTGCGGCAGAATTTTGGTACTCAAACCCACGGCGATTCCCTCCACTCCCTGAGCCAACAGCAGCGGGAACTTCACGGGCAAGAACACCGGTTCCTTGCTTCGGCCGTCGTAGCTGGCGAGGTATTGGGTTATTTTGGGCGCAAAGGCCACGTCGAGGGCAAACTTGCTCAGGCGCGCTTCAATGTAGCGGGAGGCGGCCGCACTGTCGCCGGTGTAGATGTTTCCCCAGTTTCCTTGAGTGTCGATCAGCAGGTTCTTTTGCCCCAGCTGCACAAGAGCATCGCCGATTGAAGCGTCTCCGTGCGGATGGTACTTCATGGTCTGGCCAATGACGTTGGCCACCTTGTGAAAGCGACCGTCCTCCATTTCATAAAGAGCGTGCATCAAGCGCCGCTGAACGGGCTTTAGTCCGTCTTCAAGAGCGGGGACCGCCCGCTCAAGAATAACGTAGCTCGCGTACTCCAAAAAATACTCGCGATACATGCCCCGCACCCGAGACTCCACCGGCTTAATCACCTCGGCCTCGCGCGCAGCATCTTCTGGAACATTCTCCAAAAATGACTCGTCCATTGGGTTAGTATCCTGGTCAGACATTGCTCGGGTCGTCTTTATCGATTTTGAGGTGGTCTATGATGAACTCCTGGCGCTCGGGGGTATTCTTGCCCATATAAAACTCCAAGAGCTGCTCGATCTGCTCCTTGCCAAGCATCACCGGCTCGAGGCGAATGTCTGCATTGATGAACATCTTGAACTCCCCGGGGGAGATTTCGCCCAAACCCTTAAACCGAGTAATCTCGGGCTTGGAACCCAAAGCTTCCACGGCCGCACGCTTCTCTCCCTCGTCGTAGCAATAAATGGTCTTTTGCTTGTTGCGGACCCTGAAAAGGGGCGTCTGCAAAATATAGAGGTGCCCTTCTTGCACAAGCTCTGGGAAAAACTGCAAAAAAAAGGTAATCAGCAGAAGGCGTATGTGCATTCCGTCCACGTCGGCATCGGTTGCTATGACTACATTGTTGTAGCGAAGCTCCTCCAGACCGTCTTCGATGTTGAGTGCTGCCTGCAAAAGATTGAATTCCTCGTTTTCATAAACCACTTTTTTGGTCAAGCCATAGCAGTTCAGGGGTTTGCCCTTGAGGCTAAATACCGCTTGGGTTTGCACGTCTCGCGAGGCCGTGATGGACCCCGAAGCAGAATCGCCTTCGGTAATAAAAAGCGTCGTCTCCAGCCGTCGATCGTGCTTGATGTCGCTGTAGTGCACCTTGCAGTCGCGAAGCTTTCGGTTGTGCAGGTTGGACTTCTTGGCGCGTTCTCGTGCTAGCTTTTGAATTCCAGCAAGGTCCTTTCGCTCGCGCTCGGCACGCAAAATCTTTTTCTGAATGGCGTCGGCCACGTCCTGGTTGCGGTGCAGAAAATTATCGAGCTCGGTTTTTAAGAAATCAAGAATAAAAGCGCGCACCGAGGGACCATCCGGGCCCATGTCTTGGCTGCCAAGCTTGGTCTTAGTCTGCGACTCAAAAACGGGTTCAATTACCTTAATGCTGACCGCCCCAATCACGCTTTGGCGAATGTCTGCAGCATCGTAATTCTTATTAAAGTAATTGCGCAAAACCGTCACCAAGGCCTCTCGGAAGGCGCCATGATGGGTACCGCCCTGGGTGGTATGCTGGCCGTTGACAAAGGAATAGTACTGCTCGCTTTGGCTTCGCTCCGCATGGGTAAGGGCAACCTCGATGTCTTCGCCGCGCAGGTGAATAATCTCGTGCATCACCTCGCTGCTCAGGTTGTTGGCCAAAAGATCCTTTAGTCCATTCTCCGAATAAAACTTCTCGCCATTTAGGTAAATCGTGAGGCCAGGATTCAGGTAGACGTAGTTCCATACCATCCGCTCGACGTACTCCATCTGAAAACGGTAGTTGCTAAAAATGGACGCGTCGGGGGTAAACACCACCTTGGTACCCTGCCGCGCGGAACTGGGTTCAACTTGGCCCTCTGAACCAAAAATGCCCTGAGAAAAACTAGCCGACTTGGACTGTCCGTCTCGAAAGGCCTGGACCATAAAATCCGACGACAGGGCGTTGACTGCCTTGGTACCCACCCCATTCAAACCGACTGACTTTTTGAAAGCCTTTGAGTCGTACTTGGCGCCGGTATTCATCTTAGAAACCACGTCAACCAACTTGCCGAGTGGAATACCACGGCCGAAGTCACGCACCGTCACCGAACCATTTTGTACACCAACCTCGATGGTACGGCCGCCGCCCATTACGAACTCGTCGACCGAGTTATCGACAACTTCCTTAATTAAAATATAAATTCCATCGTCTGGGCTGCTCCCGTCGCCCAATTTGCCGATATACATACCCGGCCTAAGACGGATGTGTTCCTGCCATTCAAGGCTGCGAATGTTGTCTTCGTTGTAGAGTACGGCTTCGGTCATGCTAACGTGCGAATCTAGCAAAAAGCCTCGTGTAAAACCCGCGCTAGCAAGGGGAGTTTTCAACAGAATAATCCCCTACTGGCCGCAAAGACTTCAATCTAGACGTTAAATCGAAAGTGCAGCACGTCCCCGTCCTTCACGCAGTAGTCGCGGCCCTCCACGCGCAGCCGACCTGCTTCGCGGCAAGCAGCCTCCGTGCGGAACTTGATGTAGTCGTCGTAGCCAATCACCTCGGCGCGAATGAAGCCCTTCTCAAAATCGCTGTGGATGACCCCTGCGGCCTGCGGGGCAGTGGCTCCGCGCGGAATAGTCCAGGCCCGGACCTCCTTGACTCCGGCGGTAAAGTAGGTATCTAACTGCAAGAGGTTAAAGGCTTCGCGAATCAAGCGGTTGACCCCAGGCTCCTCGAGCCCCAGGTCGTCGAGGAACATGCGGCGCTCTTCATAGGTCTCGAGTTCGGCAATGTCTGCCTCGGTGGCCGCAGCCAAATGAAGCAGCCCTGCCCCCTCTTCGGCCGCCATGACCCTAACCTTCTCGACCCACGCATTGCCGTCTTTCGCCGAAGCTTCGTCCACATTGCACACATACATTATGGGCTTATCGGTAAGGAGCTGGTAGTCGTCGATCCATTCTGATTCTTCGCTGCTGCGCTCAAAGCCACGAACCGACTTACCCTGCTCGATGTGCTTCTTGAGTCGTTCGCCCATCTCTACCTCTCGCCCACCCTCTCGGGCTCCGCTCTTGGCGGCCTTGCGGGCACGGTCTATACGCTTTTCAAGGGTTTCAAGGTCCTTGAGCTGCAGCTCAAAATCTATAGTTTCTTTGTCGCGAAGCGGATTCACCGTACCGTCCACGTGCACGATGTTGTCGTTCTCAAAGCAGCGCAGCACGTGCAATAAAGCATTGCACTCACGGATGTTGCCCAAAAACTGATTGCCCAGACCTTCTCCCTTGCTGGCTCCTTTGACCAGGCCTGCAATGTCTACAATCTCCACCGTGGCGGGAACCACGCGCTCGGGATTCACGATCTCGGCAAGGGCAGCCGTGCGCGGGTCGGGAACGTTCACTGTGCCTATGTTGGGCTCAATGGTGCAAAATGGAAAGTTTGCAGCATGGGCTTTGGCGTTGCTCAAGCAGTTGAATAATGTCGACTTGCCGACATTGGGCAGTCCTACGATTCCGACCTTCATAACTCGTTAATTACTTATGTTTTTGGGCCGCAAAGGTAGCCGATTAATGGCCGTACTTTTACGTGAAATCCTCTGCTGATGGTCCCAATTACTGAATACCCCTCGCAAATTCGGCGCGACATACTGCGCATGGTCCACAAGCCTCAATCGGGACATCCGGGCGGCTCCATGGGCTGTACCGAGTTCTTTACCGCCCTCTACTTCGACGTAATGAGGCACAATCCCGAGGCCTTCCGCATGGACGGTCATGGAGAAGACCTGTTCTTTTTGAGCAACGGACACATCTCGCCCGTGTTCTACAGCACGCTGGCGCGGTCTGGCTACTTCCCAGTGGCAGAACTCTCAACCTTTCGGTTGATCAACTCCCGACTTCAGGGCCACCCTACAACCCACGACGGCTTGCCCGGGGTGCGCATCGCAAGCGGATCACTAGGGCAGGGACTCAGTGTTGCGGTAGGAGCTGCCCAAGCCAAAAAACTCCACGGCGACCCGCACCTGGTCTTCACCCTGCACGGCGACGGCGAGCTTCAAGAAGGCCAAATCTGGGAAGCCGCACTCTATGCGGGCGGCAAAAAAGTGGACAACCTTATTGCCACCGTCGACGCCAACGGCCAGCAAATTGACGGAAGCACCGACGAAGTACTCCCCATGGGTGACTTGGGAGCCAAGTTTAGCGCCTTTGGATGGGACGTGCTGCACCTCGAGCAGGGTAACGACCTCCATGCGGTTCAGGCCGCACTGCGGCAGGCCATAACCCGAACGGGTAAAGGCAAGCCCGTAGCACTAATCATGAAGACGGCCATGGGTCACGGGGTCGACTTTATGGCCGGAACCCACAAATGGCACGGCATCGCCCCCAACGACGACGAACTAGCCCGCGCCCTGGCGCAGTGCCCAGAAACATTGGGCGACTACTAAAACCTTGCGCATGCTTCGCAGTGGACTCCTTGCACTCCTTTTAATCGCCGGAAGCCTCAGGGCCCTGGCGCAGGGAGTGCTGCCTCCGCCCGAAGTAAAACCCGAGCCGCTCACGCGAATTTTGTTTGTTTTTGACGCGTCCAATTCCATGTACGGACGCTGGCAAACCGGCACGCGCATGGAGGTGGCCCAACGGCTTATGCGCGAGCTGCTCGACAGCTTAGGGCAGATTGAGCGTCCGAACTTTGAATTGGCCCTAAGGGTATACGGCCACCAGAAACCGGTTCCGCCTCAAGACTGCAACGACACGAGGCTCGAAGTGGCCTTTAGCCCCAACTCGATTCCGCGCATTCAAAAAACCTTGGCCGGACTTCGACCCATGGGAACTACCCCCATTGCCCGAAGCTTAATTAAGGCAGGCAGTGACTTCCCGGAATGCTCGGACTGCCGCAACATTATTATTTTGATCACCGACGGCGTGGAGGCCTGCGACGAAGACCCCTGTGCCGCATCGCGCATTTTGCAGCAGCGCGGAGTAATTCTCAAGCCCTTTGTCATTGGAATCGGACTAGAAAGCAACCTGGCCAAGGATTTTGGCTGCGTGGGGACCTACTACGACGCGGGAGACGAACTCACCTTCACCAAGGCACTCAAGGTCATCATGACCCAGGCCCTCAACAATACCTCGGCGCAAATCAACCTTATTGATCACCTCGGAGTTCCCTCAGAAACCAACGTTCCCCTGGTGCTTTACAATGCCACTACCGGCCAAATGGAAGAAGTTTTGGTGCACACTATGAACTACGTAGGGCAACCCGATACCCTCGACCTGGATGCTCTAGTGACCTACCGCGGAACGGTATTCACGATTCCGCCGGTTGCTATTGCCGAGAGCGTCATTAACGCAGGCAAGCACAACAATATTGGCGCCAATGCCGCGCAGGGAGCACTGCGCCTGAGCATGTTCAGCGTCCCCAGCCGGCAAAGCATGCCATTAGCCGTAGTTCGCAGGCCCGGTTCCGCCGACATTGTGCATGTTCAGCCCCTGGGCAGCGAGCAACGCTACCTAGTGGGCAGCTACGAGCTCGACATTCTTACCCTACCCCGCTACCGAATGTCGGTTGCTATTGAAGGCGGAAAGGTGACCGAGTTGAGCATTCCCGCACCGGGCAGCGCGAGCGTAACGCTTAAAATCGCCAGCATCGGCGCGATTTTTTTGCGCGAAAACGATCAATTCACCTACGTGGTTCCGCTTGACGAAGGCCAGGTGCGCCAGTCCTTTGCGCTGCAGCCCGGAACCTACACCATCGTATACCGACCAAAGTCCGCCCAGCAAACGGCCTACAGCAAAAGCCAAACCTTTACCGTGACCTCTGGAGCCACGGCCTTAGTTAACCTACAGTAACCCTACCTACCTATGCACCCCTACATTAACCAAGGAAGCCAAGATACCCGGAGCGGTTTTGGCGCCGGCCTGCTTGAACTCGGACGCCGCAACCCCAAGGTCGTTGCCCTTTGTGCCGACCTCACTGGCTCGCTTAAAATGGACGCCTTTGCCAAGGAATTCCCCGAGCGCTTCTTTCAGACCGGAATTGCCGAGGCGCACATGATGAGCATGGCGGCGGGCCTGACCATCGGGGGCTGGATTCCGTTCACGGGCACCTTTGCAAACTTCTCTACGGGGCGCGTTTATGATCAGATTCGGCAGAGCATCGCCTACTCTGACAAAAACGTGAAGATTTGTGC
>JABMNC010000076.1 GCA_013205365.1 Cryomorphaceae bacterium
AGCTCTCCGTCGTCGTTGACGGCAACCACCTCAATCTGAAAGCGGTAGACCGGGGCGTCTTTGGGGCTGCAGGAAGTCAGGGTCGCGGCAATTAGGGCAGCGGCGGCAGCAAAGGAATGTAGGGTGTTCATGGGCATCCAGAGTTGGGGTCGCCGTAGGGGCGAAGAATTACATAGGCTACTGCAGTATCGCCGGGAACCACGTGCACAAAGGAGCAGCCTCTATAGGCGCCCTTGGTGGACTCAACGTCGAGGTAGGCTTCGCGCGTATACTTCCAGGGACTGTCGGTCCAGCCGCTTAGGCTGGATTTTTTGTAGTAGTGGCCCGAAGTGTTGGGGTTGTCAAAGAGGGTTCCGCTGCCGGGTACTGACAGGTGAATCCAGGCATTTTGAATGGCTACGCTGTCGGAATTAATGACGCGTACCGCAATGTAGGCGGGGCCTGTAGTATCGTTCTCGCAAGAAGCGAGGGTGCCAGCCAAAGCCAATAGTAGGGCGAGGGCAGAAATGATCCGGTAGTTCAATCGCTTTAGCATAGTTTTGTTCAACAAAGCAAGCAAATATAGCAGTTTACCCGACTATGCAGGCTAAAATACAGCAATACCTCCTTGAGGTCGCTTCCGCGACTCCTTCCAACGCCGATGAGGCGGAGTTCCTTCGTCTTCGGTTTTTGGGTCGAAAGGGCGTTCTCAATGACCTTTTTGCGGACTTCAAGTTGGCAGAATCCAAGGATCGCAGGGAGATTGGGCAGCTTCTTAATGAGCTAAAAACCAGCGTTGAAGCCAAGGTTTTGGAGCATAGCGCAGGCAAACCCAAAGTACTCATCAGCGCAGAAGACACTTCTCGCCCCGGATGGTCCGTAGCCCCTGGCAGCCACCACCCCGTGAGTCAGGTGCGCGATGAATTGGTCGATATCTTTCGCCGAATGGGCTTCGCTGTGGCCGAAGGTCCTGAAATGGAGGACGACTGGCACAACTTTACAGCCTTGAATTTCCCACCCGAGCACCCGGCGCGCGACATGCAAGACACCTTCTTTTTGGCTCGAAACCCAGACTGGGCCTTGCGTACGCACACCTCAAACGTTCAGGTTCGCACCATGGAGTCCCAAAAACCCCCTATTCGCATTATTGCTCCGGGGCGCGTGTTTCGCAACGAAGCCATATCGTCGCGGAGCCACTGCATGTTCCACCAAATTGAGGGTCTTTACCTCGACCGCAAGGTTTCTTTTGCCGACATGAAGCAAACGCTTTTGGAGTTTGCGCAAGCTTTTTTTGGCGAAAAAACCGCCATAAGGCTTCGCCCCAGCTACTTCCCTTTCACCGAGCCAAGCGCCGAGATGGATATTTGGTGGGGTCTTGAAACGGAGGTTGACTACCGCATGACCAAGGGAACGGGCTGGCTTGAAATTTTAGGCTGCGGAATGGTGGATCCCGCGGTGCTCGAGGCCTGCGGAATTGACCCCCAGGAGTTCAGTGGCTTTGCCTTTGGTTTAGGGGTAGAGCGCATCGCAATGCAGCGCTTTGCCATTCCAGACATCAGGGCCTTGTTTGACAACGACCTGCGCCTGCTGCGCACGCTTTAAGAGCCCGCCCCTACTAGAGCAGGCGGCTATTTGACGTCCTTAATACGAATGGTATTGGTGGTCCCCCTTGCCTCAATAGGCATCGAGGCTAGCTGCACAATTCGGTCGCCCGAAGCGACAAAACCATTGCTTTTTAGGTGCTCTGTGACGTCCACAAAAGTGCTGTCGGTGGAGTCCATGCTGTTGTAGTAAAATCCGCTCACGCCCCAAAGCAGGGAGAGCTTATTCAAAATTTTGGTATTGGCGGTAAAGGCATAGATGTGGCTTTGCGGCCTAAAGCTCGAAATAAGCTGCGCGGAATGCCCAGAAAAAGTCAGCGTACAAATGGCCTTTGCTTCTATTTTGTTGGCAATTTGGGCCGCGAAGTAGCATATGGTATTAGACAAAAAGCGGCCCTCGGCCTCCTGGGGTTCGCCCTCCTTGCCGCGGCAGTGGATGGACTGTTCTGCGGCCTCCGCAATGCGCGCCATGGCCTGAACCACCTGCACGGGGTAAAGGCCCACCGAAGTTTCTCCGCTGAGCATTACGGCATCGGCTCCGTCTATAACCGCATTAGCCACGTCGTTCACTTCTGCGCGCGATGGCGTCAGGCTGTCAATCATGGATTCCATCATCTGGGTAGCCACTATTACGGGTTTGCCGAGCTCAATGGACTTGCTCACAATCATTTTTTGAATTAAAGGCACGGACTCCATCGGAACCTCAACCCCCAAATCTCCGCGGGCAACCATGGCCCCGTCGGAGGCCGCTAGAATTGCGTCGATGTCGGCCACGGCCTCGGGTTTTTCAATCTTGGCAATGATGCCGGCGTGGTGCTTGCGCGCGTCGAGAATGCTGCGCAGCTCGTGAATGTCTTCGGCGCTGCGCACAAAGCTCAGCCCTATCCAGTCTACGTTTTCGTCTAAGGCAACCTCGAGGTCGGCAAGGTCTTTTGGGGTCAGGCAGGGCAGTGAAACACGCGTATTGGGCAGGTTGACGCCCTTTTTGGACTTGAGGCTTCCGCCCTGAATGGTTTCGGCCAGCACCTCGTCAACCCCATTGGTAGACACTACTTTGAGCAGAAGCTTACCGTCGTCAAGCAGAATATTTTCTCCTGCCTTCACGTCCCGCGGGAACTGCTGGTAGGTCATGTACACCTTCTTTTTAGTGCCCTCGCACTTGGTTGTGGTGAAGGTTATCAAATCTCCCGGCTCCAGAAAAGCGCCTTCTTCTACTACCCCAATGCGGAGTTTGGGACCCTGCAAGTCAGCCAAAATGGCAACATGCTGGCCTGTTTCTTTGAGAATTTCGCGAATTAAGCGTATGGTTTCGCGGTGCTCGTCGGCCGAACCGTGCGAGAAATTGATGCGAAGCACGTTGACGCCAGCCTCCAAAAGTTGGGTCAAAATGGCCTTAGAAGAAGAAGCGGGGCCTAGAGTGGCTACGATTTTAGTGCGTTTCACGGATGGAAGTCCTTAGGGGGTTCATAAGCAAGTTGGGCATGCTCGGTGGGCGTCAGGCTTGTGCGGGGGTTGCAGCCAAGCAATCCAGGAACGTCTTTGAGGAGGCCCTGCAAATTTACAATTTCTTGACTACTTAGCGGGGGTTCAAATATTAACAAGGCTTTAATACCGCGCGGACGGCTTAGAAAAAGCGACGTCGAAGCGTCTGGCTCAAGGTCGCCAAAGAGGCTGCCCGCTTGAGAAGTGCCCGGGTCGGGCCCAGGGTTAAGGCTATGGGCCGCATTCCACAGCAGGCTGAAGCTGCGCGGACCTTCTTTAAATCGGTAAACCGCATGAGCAAAGACACCCCGCAGGGTCCCAAGACTCCAGTCTTCGCTTCGTGAAAAAGACCAGTCGAGGGCCTTGTTGAGCCTAAATACTAAAGGAACCGCGTCGAGGTCGGTGCTCAAGCTCCAAACGTCGGGCAGTTCGTCGCTACTTAGTTCGAGAACGAGTCGCTTTGCCAATTTTCAGCGCTTTACATGCTGCCTGGGCGGCGGCTTCTTCGGCAGTTTTTTTAGACTGTCCGCTGCCCGTTGCTATTTCTGCATCGTCGAGTAAAAAGGCAACCGTGAAGCGGTTGCGGTCGCCGGCATGGTCGCCAACTAAGTCAAATTTAAAGGTTTGACGTTTTTTTTGAATCTCCTCAATGAGTAGGCTCTTGTAGCTTATCACCTCGTTCTCGACCTTATTGAAGTTAACAAAGGGATCCAGAATCCTGCGGTGAATCAGGTAGCGGGCCGAGGCCCAGCCGCGGTCGATGTAGACGGCGCCAACTAAGGCTTCAAGCGTGTTGCCGGGTACCGACGAGGCCTGCCCGTTGCGCATGCGCCCCTGTTCCATCCATTGGGGAATTCCCATTTTTTCGGCAATGCGGTTCAATGCTTTGCGGCTGACCACCTTGGAGCGCATGGAGGTGAGGTAGCCCTCGTCACCGTTGGGGTAGCGCTCATAGAGGTACTCGGCCATGAGTATGCCTAAAACGGCATCGCCCAGGTACTCCAAGCGCTCATAGCGCATGTTGGCACTTCGTTGGTTGGCGTCGGTCTTGACTTTGCGCCGAAAGGCGGCAAGATAAATTCCGGGGTCGTTGGGGCGGAGCCCCGTCATTTGTTTTATGGCGGCCAGAAGTTCGCGATGCTCCGGCGGGGCGGAGCGAAACAGGCGAAAGAGGGCCTGCAGCATTTAAACTTTCTTGAAGATCACCGATGCGTTATGCCCCCCAAAGCCAAAGGTGTTCGATAGCGCCGCGCGCACAATGCGCTTCTGGGGCGTTCCGAAGGTGAAGTTCAGTTTAGCGTCGAGCTCGGGGTCGTCCGTAAAGTGGTTTATGGTCGGAGGGATGACGTCGTGGTACACCGAAAGCACCGCAACAGCAGCCTCGAGGGCGCCAGCAGCACCCAGCAAGTGGCCTGTCATTGACTTGGTCGAGCTGATGTTTAGTTGGTAGGCATGCTCGCCAAAGACCGACAAAATAGCCTTGCTCTCGGCAATGTCGCCTAAGGGTGTTGATGTCCCGTGAACGTTGACATAGTCAATATCTTCTGCCGTCATTCCGGCATCGTTTAGGGCATTGCGCATGACGTTGCGCGCACCGAGGCCGTCGGGGTGCGGAGCCGTTAGGTGGTAGGCATCGGCCGAAAGGCCTCCGCCCGCAAGTTCTGCATAGATTTTTGCCCCCCGTGCTTTGGCGTGCTCATACTCTTCAAGCACAAGGGTCGCCCCGCCCTCGCCCAATACAAAGCCGTCGCGGTCTTTATCAAAAGGCCTGGATGCCGTGAGGTAGTCGTCGTTGCGCGTAGAAAGAGCGTGCATGGAGTTGAATCCGCCGATTCCGCCCACCGAAACAGCGGCCTCAGAGCCGCCTGCGATAATGACGTCAGCCTTGCCCAAGCGAATGAGCATAAGTGCGTCAATAATGGCGTTGGTCGAAGAAGCGCAGGCCGAAACCGTAGTGTAGTTTGGTCCGCGGTAGCCGTACTTCATGGAGATGTAGCCGCCACAGATGTCGGCAATCATTTTGGGAATGAAGAATGGGTTGAAGCGCGGATTTTCGCCGTTTTTAAAGTATTCGCCATACTCTTCGGTAAGGGTGTCCATGCCGCCGACCCCAGAGCCCCAAATAACACCAACGCGGTCCTTATCGGGATTGGAATCTTCGAGCCCCGAATCGGCCACCGCCTGCTCTGCGGCAATTAAGCCCAGGTGGGTGAAGCGGTCCATGCGGCGCATTTCTTTGCGCTCGATGAAGTCTTCCACATTGAGGCCCTTCACCTCGCAGGCAAACTGCGTTTTAAACTTGGACGCGTCAAAGTGAGTAATAGGCCCAGCACCACTGCGTCCCTGAAGTAGGGAAGCCCAAAATTCAGGAACAGTATTGCCTATGGGCGTCAGGGCCCCAAGCCCTGTGACTACGACACGCTTGAGTTCCATGAAGAGGAATTTAGGCCTTGGCGGCCTCGATGTAGGCAACCGCTTGGCCTACGGTGCCGATGCCTTCCGCTTGGTCGTCTGGAATGCTGATGTCGAATTCCTTCTCGAACTCCATGATGAGCTCAACCGTGTCTAGGGAGTCGGCGCCCAAGTCGCCAGTGAAGGAAGCTTCAGAAGTTACTTCTGATGCGGGAACTCCCAATTTGTCTATGATAATGCTGTGAACGCGTGAGGCGATGTCGGACATAACTAATTTTTTAGAGTCATTTGTGGGTGCAAAGAAAAGCCAATCTTTGGAATTGTGGTGCATTTCACCCCCTACCTTTAGCCTGTGATTACCCAAAAAGTCGTAATTCTTGCATCCGGCGGCGGCAGCAATGCCATTGCCCTATTGGATTTATGGGCCAATGGCCCCATTGAAGCAGTCGGCATTTGGACCAACAGAAAAAGCGCCGGAGTATGGAATCGGGACCTTAAAGTGCCCGTTTACCACTTTGATCCGCAAGAAGACAGCCAGGGTCTCCTTGAGCTTTGGCAGGGAATGAACGCGACAGCACTGGTGCTGGCGGGCTACTTGAAGCCGATTCCCGCCCTTTGGATTCAGGCCTTTGGCAGGCGTTGCTACAACATACATCCCGCGCTGCTCCCCGCTTTTGGCGGTCATGGAATGTACGGACGCCATATTCACGAGGCAGTAGTTGCAGCGGGATGCTTGGAGTCGGGCTTGAGCATCCATCGCGTCAGTGAAGTCTACGACGAGGGCCCCGTTCTCTTTCAAATGCGGACTCTTTTGCGACCCGGCGAACATGCCGACAGCCTTGCTGCGCGCATTCTCGAGGGAGAGCACTGGGCCTTTGGTCGCGTGGTGGCGGCTGACCTTCTCGGCGAACCGCTACCCACCAAACTACCCGAGGGATGGTACTGGTAGATTTGTTTACTGACGGGGCGGCCAAGGGAAACCCTGGGCCGGGCGGCTACGGTGCAATTTTGCGCAGCGGCGCCAGCGAAAAAGAACTAAGCGGAGGATTCTTCCACACGACCAACAACCGCATGGAACTCATGGCCGTAATCGTCGGGCTGGAGGCCTTAAACGCCAGTTGTGCGGTGCGCGTGGTGAGCGACAGCAAGTACGTGGTAGACGCCTTTAACAAGCGCTGGATTGAGGGCTGGAAGCGCCGTGGCTGGG
The DNA here is from genome assembly GCA_013205365.1 of Cryomorphaceae bacterium. Lineage (GTDB taxonomy): Bacteria > Bacteroidota > Bacteroidia > Flavobacteriales > Schleiferiaceae > TMED14. Next base: position 6,682 of record JABMNC010000076.1, read on the forward strand.
CTAAAGTCAAAAACCCCGACCTGTGGAAGCGGCTCTTAAAGGCCATGGAGGGCCATAAAGTGCATTTTGAATGGGTACGAGGGCACAGCAGCCACCCAGAAAACGAACGCTGCGACGTCCTTGCGGTAGCCGCATCCCTTAACCCCAAAGAAGAGGATCGAGGCTACGTCGTCGATTAAAGCCCACCGAGCTTGTCTGCAATCGAACGGTCGTTCATAAGCCGGGGCACCTTGTTTTGCCCCCCCAACTTGCCGACGGACCTCATGTAGGTTATGAAGGAGTCGCTGGCTAGGGCGCGGACCACGCAGGGCCGGAGTATTCCGCTTGAAATCAGGTCGTGGTAGTAGCTGTTTTTGTTTTGCAGGGCAAGGTCAAGGCTTAGGGCAAAGGCCTGAAGGTCCGACGGAGCTTCGTCAAACGCTATAAACCACTCGTGGTAGGGAAGTCCGCCCTCGGCAGGATTCACCTGGGGGGCAACGGTGAATTCGCGAACCTTCCCGCCTTGGGCCGACACGGCTTGGTCGAGCGCATACTCAACCTCAGAACCGATTACGTGCTCGCCAAAGGCCGAAATAAAGTGCTTGATGCGGCCGGTAACGCGGATTCGGTAGGGTGAGGTGGACACGAACTCGACGGTGTCGCCGATGCTGTAGCCCCAAAGCCCAGCGTTGGTGTGCATGATGAGCGCATAGTTGACGCCAATCTCCACCTCTTCCAGGCTTAAGCGGGGCGGATTCTCGTCGAAGAAGCGATCGGCCGGCAAAAACTCGTAGTAAATCCCATTGTTGAGCAGCAGCAGCAGGTCGAGGCTGTCGGGCTGGTCCTGGTAGGCAATAAAGCCTTCTGAGGCAGGATAGGTTTGCACAATGGGAATCCGACGGCCAAAAAGCTCTTCAAAACGGGCGCGGTAGGGCTCGAAGGCGACTCCGCCCGTGACAAAGAGTTCGAGGTCAGGAAAAACTTCGCCAACCGACGATTTGCCGCTAACCTCGAGAAGGCGCTCAAAGTACATCTGCACCCAGGGTGGAATGCCCGAAATGAGCGACATGGGGGCGTTCAGGGTCTCGCGAACCACGGCTTCAATTTTCTCCTCCCAGTCTTCGATGCAGTTTGCTTCCCAAGAGGGCTTGCGGTTTTTTTGAAGGTAGGCGGGCACAAAGTGTGCGGTAATTCCGCTCAATCGGCCGGTAGGGATTCCGTTTTTGTCTTCGAGCACGGGGCTGCCCTGCAGAAAGATCATGCTGCCGTTGACCATTTTGCTGCTGCCGGTGGCCCGCATATGGGCAAAGAGGGCGTTGCGTGCCGAGGTGATGTGGTAGGGCACGGACTCTTTAGTCAGGGGAATATACTTGGCCCCGGAGGTGGTTCCGCTGGTTTTGGCAAAGTAGGTAGGCCTTCCGGGCCAAAGAACGTCGGATTCGCCGGCGACTACGCGGTCGATGTAGGGCCTCAGGGCTTCGTAGTCGCGCAGGGGCACTGCCTGCACGAGGTCTTGATGGCTGCGCACCTCGCTAAATCGATGGTCTTGGCCAAAGGAGGTTGTAGAGGCCTTGGCCATGAGCTGTGCCAGGGTGCGCTGCTGGCTTTCAATGGGCTTGCTGGCCCAGGCCCGCGTTTGACGGTCTGCGATTGCGGCCCATTGGACGGCGGCGAATTCTTTGAAGCTGCGCATAAGGGGGTTCGAAACGGTAGACTATTTGCGGTATCCGAGTTCTTCGGCCGCATTGATGGGGCGCCCGTGAATCCAAATTTCAACTTTAAACGCGATAGGGTTATCGGGGTCTTGCTCCAGGAGGCGACCAAGGGTTTCTCCCTTGCGAAGTTCGGATCCAACGCGGGTTTTGACCCGACTTATGCCGATGTAGCGGCTGACGCGGTCTTCGGAGTGGTGAAGGGTTACGGAGTATCCCAGGGAATTGGTTCCGTCGATGGCCAAGACGGTTCCGTTTTCAACGGCGACCACGTCAGACGGCCTAAGGGCGTCGATCTCTAAGCCATAGCGTCCTTGTGCCGGATTCGCGGTTCGCAGGGCCAAACCGGCCACGGGCTGAACCATTTCGCCGGGTTTGGTGACGGCGGCCTCACGGGCCTCCACCTCTTGGCGAAGCTTGAGTTCGCGCTCGCTGGTTTTGAGCCGCTCTGCCGACCAGCCCACGGGAGGACTGGCTGCGCTGGTCAGGGTATCGGGCGGAAGGGATCCGCCCACCATAAACTGGATGTGCTGTATGAAGGCCTCTTGGTAGGCGACCAGGTCAACCAGCGAGTCGGTCACGGCGTTGAGCTTCACGGCATCGCGGCGCAGCGAGGTGCTGGAGTAGCCGGGTATGTACTCCCGCAAAGGCGTGTAGGCAATTAAAAAGGTCGTGGAAACGATCAAAAACAGCACGGACCCACCGACCGACAAAAAGACGTTGCGCCGGTTGAGCACCATAGAGAAGCGCTCCTCAAAGGAGGATTCGTCGAGCAGCACCAAACGGTAGCGGTGCCGCCACTTGGAGAGCCAGTGCCGAAAAACCTCTTTGCGGCTGCGACGAGCGGACTTTTTCACATTTTCAAAGGTAAGGAATACGCCAAGCGCTGCCCGCCCTAAGGTCATAACTTTGGCACTTAGACGTTAGACTCCTCATGCGCCCCATTTATCTTGTACGCTTGCTTGCTTTTGGCATGTTGGCCGCGGTTGCCCTTGGGGGCTGCAGCCGCGACAGAGACCGTTGGCTCAACAAAAAGTACCACCTCCTTACGGCGCGCTTTAATCCGCTTTATAATGGTCAAGTAGCCTACGATCAGGCGATTAAAGAGTTAAGTGAGGCCCATAAAGACGATTTTACCCAATTAATTTTGCTGGACGATTGGTCGAGCGCCGCCCTTAACAGCCCGCCCTATCAAAAGGCGAAGCGCGCGGTAGAGAAGGCCAACAAGACCATTCGCGGGCACAGCATGGTCTTCAAGGGCAAGCAGGCGAATCCGGCGGTTTTTGATGCTTATTTGCTGATGGGTCGCGCCCAATTCTTGATGGGCCTGGACGCCCCGGCTTCGGAGGCATTCAGTATTGTAGCACGTTTGAGTGCGGACCCCAACCAGCAGGTTGAGGCCCAGCTCGAGCGCGTAGAGTTGCTTGCCAGGCAGGGGAATGCCGCCCTTGCAGAACCGATTTTATATGAGGTGGAGCGCAAGGATTTGCCCAAGAAGTGGGATTATCGAGTGCATCGGATTAAGGCGCGAATGGCTATTGCGGGCCAGGATTGGCTTGGGGCGGCGCAGGAGGCTTCGAGTGCTTCGGCTTTGGCGCCGAGGGCGGACCTCAAGGCGCGCTATGCTTTTTTGGCGGCGCAGTTGTTTGAGAAGGCTTCGGAGCCGGAGCGGGCCCGCCGAATGTACGAGGCCTGTTTGAAGGCACAGCCCAGGGATTACGCGATGCTGCTCGAGGCGCAGTTGCGCCGGAGTCTCAATGGCGGCGGAGTGAATCCGAAGAAGTTGTTTCAGGAGCTGCACGAGCTGCTGCGGGAGCCTAAGAATGCGGATTTTGCGGACCGGATCTATTTTTCTTTGGGGGAGTTGGCGCAGCAATGGGACGAGGAGGACAGGGCCTATGGCTACTATCAGCAGTCGTTTGCGGCCGGACGCAGCGAGCGGCCCATGGTTTTGGGCTTGGCTTATGCACGTCATGGGGCGATGGCTTTGGAGCGGCAGGCTTATGCGAGGGCTCAGGTTGATTTTGATTCGGCCGCTTTGGTTTTGCCCGCGACGTATATGGGCCGTGAGGGTTTTCAGAAGAAGGCAAAGAGTTTGAAGGCTTTGGTGGAGGCTCTTTCGCTGGCGGAATTGGGTGATTCGTTGGTTCGGCTTTCGCTCCGGAGCGATGCGGATTTGGAACGTCAGTTTGAGGTTTATATCGCGAATTTGAAGAAGGCAGAGGATGCGGAGGCGGAGCGGCAGAGGCGCTTGGCTCAGTTGGCGGAGTTGCGTTCGGCGAGTGCGGAGTTGGATGCGGCGGCGCCCGCGGCCGGCGGCGCAGCCGGCGGCGGCTGGGCGGTCTACGCCCCGGCGCTGCGCGCCAAGGGCGCCGCGGCATTCCGTCAAAAATTTGGAGAGCGCCCCAACGTCGACAACTGGCGCCTGAGGTCCAGATCCAGCGAATGGATGCAGCAAACAGCGTCTGCCGACAAGGCATCCAAACCCGGCAGCAAGGAGGGTTCGACAGACGGATCCGCTGACAGTTCCGC
>JABMNC010000077.1 GCA_013205365.1 Cryomorphaceae bacterium
ACCCATAGCGGAGTACTGCTTGAAAATTGCGTCGGACAATCCTACTACGCGCGCAGGGACGCCGGGGCACGACGCGGAATCGCGTTCCGCTTTGGTGAAGAAGCCTCGGAAGCCAGCGACAGGGCCGCCGACCAGGACCCCGAGAGGGCGTTGTAGGGATAATCTCGCCTGCCCATGACTCCCGCTACAAGTACCTCTCAGGGCTACCTTTGAGAATGCGAATTTTAGGCCTACTCCGCGAGGGGAAAATACCGTCGGACCAGCGTGCCGTACTGAATCCGGCCCAATGCCAGGAACTGCTTAAAAGCCACCCTGACTGGGAGATTTGGCTGCAACCCAGTAGCCGGAGAGCTATAGCCGATGCGGACTATGCCGATGCAGGATGCCGGATTGCCGAAGACCTTAGTGCCTGTGAGTTAATTATTAGCGTCAAGGAAGTGCCTGTGGAGCAGCTTGTTCCGGGAGCGACGCACGTCTTTTTTAGCCATACCTACAAGCTCCAAGAATACAACCGCGGCCTGCTCCTAGCCTGCCTCGACAAGAAGGTGCGCCTTATTGATTGGGAGCTCCTGCGCCGCAAGGGCAAGCGCCTCATCGGATTTGGTGAATACGCGGGCCTGGTTGGTGCCTACGAGGCCCTTCGAGGCTGGGGAATTCAGCGCGGATCCTGGTCTTTTACCCCGGCTGCTTCGCTCGCTCGCGTGGCCGCCTTAAAATCAGAACTTGCCCAGCATGCCTGGTCGTCGGACGCTCGTGTGGTCGTCACCGGGGTTGGCCGAGTGGGCCACGGAGCCTCAGAAATGCTGCGATCCGGAGGATTTCGCGAGGTTTCTGCCGCGGATTTTTTGAAGGATCCCGCGGGACCCTGCTTCACGGTTCTTGGCGCAGAACACTACGCAGCGCGGCAGCGCGACGGGGGCTACGACCGGAGCGAATTCCGGACGAAACCCGAGCTTTACCACTCGGCACTGGCACCCTACCTCGAAGTAGCCCAGGTTTACCTGCCCTGCCATTTTTATGCAGCGGGAGGCCCGGCGTTTTTTACCGCCAAAGACCTGCTTCGCCCCGAGAACCGGCTGGAGTTTGTCGGCGACATCTCCTGCGACATAGCCGGCCCAGTGCCCAGTACGCTGCGGGCCAGCAAGGGAGAAGATCCATTCTACGGTTGGGATCCCCACTCGGGCCTCGAGGTTGCCTTGGGGAGCCCCGGAAGCATTGGAGTTTTAGCCGTAGACAACCTGCCCAGTCAGGTTCCGGCCGACGCCACCGAGGGTTTTGGTCGCGCTTTTATCGACGAGGTATGGCCGCAGTGGCTGCAGCAGGATCCCGAAGGCATTTTGGCCGACGCGACCGAGTGCGCCCATGGCGAGCTAATGCCCGATTTTGACTACTTGGCTGGCTACGTTTCGGCGATGGAAACCGCTGCGCCGCCTGCTGCGACGCTTGCAGAACGCATTGAGTCCGCATTAGAGGATGCACTGGCCAGGCTCCGCGAGCTCGCCCTGTCAAAAGAGGAGCCAACTTTTGCCAATACCGTCGTGGCTATTGAGCGCATGACCAAGGATTTGGATGCCCAAACTACGCTGTTGTTTAATGCTTTGAGTGCCGCCTCCAACGAGGAACTTCAGGCGCTGGCCCGCTTGGTCCAGCCCAAGCTCGCAGCCCTGAGTAATTCTTTGCTCACCAACGAGGCTCTCTTCAAACGCCTTTCGGCGGTGCGCCTGCCCGCGAATGCTTCGGCCGAAGACCGCATGCTCTTGGCCCAGAGCCTCAAGGCCTTTGAACGCCATGGTGCCCGATTGGATTCCGCTGCAAAGGCAAGACTCCTTGAACTCGACCAATTTTTGGGTACCGAGAGTCTGGCCTTTAGCGATAATTTGCTGAAAGACAGTGAAACCTGGTACCATGCCCTGGCCGAAGCACCCGCAGGATTGCCCGTCTGGGCCCTTGAGCAAGCTGCCGACGCCGCAAAGCAGCATTCCCTAAGTGAAGGCTATGCGGCAACCCTAGACGCGCCGAACTACTTGGCCTTTATGACCCATGCCGAAAGCCCTGCCCTGCGAGAATTGCTCTGGCGAGCCTATTCGCAACGCGGGGCGCGGGGAGACGAGCGCGACAACCGCCAGCGCGTGCTCGACCTCGCTGCTAAGCGCCTGGAGCGAGCCCAGTTGCTCGGTTTTGCGAGCCATGCAGAGTATACGGTTGCCGAGCGCATGGCCTCCAGCCCTGATAACATCACGGCCTTTTTGAAGGACCTTTTGGACAAGGCTCGTCCTGCAGCAGTCCGGGAAGCAGAAGATTTAAGAGAATTTGCCGCTCGCGAACTCGGATTAACGAACCTGCAGCGATGGGATTTAGCCTACGTTACCGAGCGCTATAAATTGGCCAAGCTGGACTTTGACGACGCGGTGACCAAGCCCTACTTCCCTCTGCCGCGGGTCGAAGAATGGGTTTTTGACCTTGCGAAAAGGCTCTACGGCCTTGAGGTAAAGCCTGCCCCCCACAACCCAAGCTACCACCCCGATGCCCAGGCATGGGAGGTTTGGAACTCCTCCGCGGCCTTTGTGGCCCACCTCAGTACCGACTGGCACCCGCGCAAGGGCAAGCGATCTGGGGCATGGATGACCTCTTACCGTTCGGCCCATACTGATGCCTCTGGGCGCGAAGTTCGTCCGGTAGTGAGTCTGGTGGGAAACTTCAGCAAGCCCAGCGCTGGGGCACCCGCCCTGCTCACTTTTAACGAAGTGCTCACGCTCTTTCACGAGTTTGGGCATGGCCTTCATGGAATGCTGGGCAAGGGTTCCTACGCAAGCTTGACGGGCACCAGCGTGCGCTGGGATTTTGTAGAGCTGCCCTCGCAAATCATGGAAAACTGGTGCTACGACCCAGCCGAACTCGCCATTTGGGCTCGACACTATGCCACAGGGGAGGCTATGCCTGATGACCTGGTCGGGCGAATTGCCCAAAGCCAGACCTTTTTAGAGGGGCTTGCTACCCTGCGCCAGCTCAGTTTTGGACTGCTCGACATGGCCTGGCACGATGCCAGAACTGCGCCAAGCGATCTTGCCGCACTCGAGGCCAAGGTTTTTGAACCCCTCGACGTTTGGCCGCCCGTGCAAGGGAGTTGTATGTCGTCGAGCTTCAGCCACATTTTTGCGGGCGGATACAGTGCGGGCTACTACAGCTACAAATGGGCGGAAGTCCTAGACGCCGACGCCTACGGCTTCTTTAGGGAGCATCCCGACCAGGCCGCCAAGGGTTTTAGGGCCCTGCTCGAGGCTGGAGGCAGCATAGACCCCATGGAACTTTACGTGGCCTTTCGAGGCCGCAAACCCAATGCAGCAGCCCTTCTGCACAGGGCAGGACTCGCTTTAAACGATTGAACCGTGGCAGAAATTCGCGCTAAAAAACAGCTTGGCCAGCATTTTCTCAAGGATTTAGGAGCCGCGCAACGCACCGCACTTGCCCTGAGTCTGGAGCAGTGCAACCAGGCCCTTGAAGTGGGACCAGGAACCGGAGTGCTGACGCAATACCTCTTGGAACGTCCGCTCACCCTTTATGCCGTTGAACTGGACCGGGAGAGCATTCCCGTGCTGCTGAGCAAGTTTCCGCAGATCAGTGCTCGTCTGTTTCAAGCGGACCTGCTTCGCTGGCAAGAACCCATTGAGCTGCTCGAGGCGCCCTTTGCTTTGGTGGGTAATTTTCCCTATAACATTTCAACCCAAATTCTTTTTTGGATGCTGGAGCGCCGGGACCGAATTCCCGAAATGGTGGGCATGTTTCAGCGAGAGGTGGCCGTGCGCATTTGCAGCGGACCGGGCAATAAGGACTATGGAATCACCAGCGTACTTGCCCAGGCCTACTACCGCTGCGAGTACCTCTTTACCTTGGAGCCTGAGGCCTTTGACCCTCCGCCCCGGGTTAAGTCAGCCGTGATTCGGCTTGAGCGCTTGCCCAAAGACCCTCCTGTTCCCTACCGCGACCTTGCTTTAGTGGTTAAAACTGGCTTTGGTCAGCGTCGCAAAACCCTGCGCAACGCGCTTAAATGCCTTACCTTTAGCTCGCCAGATGCGCTGGAATCGGTGGCCAACCTGCGGGCCGAGCAGCTAGGTGTCGACCAATTCATCGCTCTGGCCCAAGCCTTGCGCCATGACTCCGACCAACACCCAAGAACTGCGCGTTGAATTGCGCAACCTGCTCGCTCAAGGGCAGGACTCTGCGGTGCTCGACCTATTGGACGGGCTGCACTCGGCCGACGTAGCAGAAATAGCCGGAGAACTCGAAATCCCCGAGGTTCTTGCAGTGCTTCAGCTTCTTCCTGCGGAGCGCTGGACCGATATTTTGGTCTACTTTGAAGACGACGTACAGTCCGAAATCCTAGAGAATTTTACCGGCAAAGAAATCGCTGAGGTCGTACTCGAAAACATCAATTCTGACGACGCCGCCGACCTAATGGCTGACCTGTCGGACGAAAAAAAGCGCGAAGTCCTTCAATATATTGGCGACATTGAGTATGCCAAGAACCTTGCCGACCTCCTTACCCACGCCGAAGGGACGGCCGGAGCCCTGATGGCCACTGAAATGGTCAAGGTGAACCAAAATTGGACCGTGAGCCGCTGCGTTCGCGAAATGCGTCGCCAAGCCGAAGAAGTCGAGGTGGTTCACGCGGTCTATGTCATTGACGACCATGATATTCTTCTCGGATCGCTCTCGCTTAAGAAGCTACTGACCACCGGAGCCAAAACACCCATCACGGGGGTTTACGATCGTTCGGTTCGCGCCGTGACCTCGACCACCGACGAGGTCGAAGTAGCTCGAATCATGAACAAATACGACCTTTTTGTGGTGCCTGTGGTCGACGATATGGGCCGCCTGCTCGGCCGCATCATGATTGACGACATCGTGGATGTCATGCAAGAAGAAGCCGACAGCAACTACCAGCTCATGTCGGGTCTGTCGGACGACGTGGACCAAAACGACGGCCTCTTTGCCATGACCCGAGCGCGATTGCCTTGGCTTTTGGTAGGGCTAGTGGGCGGAATCCTTACCTCGACCGTCGTGGGCCGGAACGAGGGAGAACTGTCGCTGATTCCACAGCTTGCATTTTTTATGCCCCTAATCGGTGCCATGGGTGGCAACGTCGGGGTACAGTCCTCGGCCATCGTTGTTCAGGGTCTTGCCAATTCCAGCCTCCCGGGCACGCTGCTGCAGCGGCTATCTCGGGAACTCGGGGTTGGACTCCTCAACGGAATGCTCTGCGCAACCGCCATTTTGGTCTATTCCTGGGCGGCCGGACACGGGCTCATGTTTGCCGTTGCCGTCGGCAGTTCGCTTTTGAGTGTCATCATTTTTGCGAGTCTTTTTGGAACCGCGGTTCCCTGGGTCCTGAACCATTACGGAATTGATCCGGCATTGGCCACGGGTCCCTTCATAACCACAACCAACGACATCCTTGGGCTCAGTATTTACTTTGCCATCGCCAACGCCCTGCTGTAATGAGGGCTGTGCTCGTCGACACCACCCATCCCCTTCTTGAAGAAGGTCTTGCTGGCCTAGGATACGATCTAGTACGCTGCTACGCATTACCTAGTGCGGACCTTCCCCTTGCCGAAGCCACCGGCCTTGTGCTTAGAGGCCGCATCAGGGTAGACGCGGACCTGCTCGACCGCTCACCCCGTTTGCGCTGGATTGCACGCTTTGGTAGCGGAATGGAACACATAGATTGCGCTACCGCGTCCGCACGAGGAATCGCCTGCCTGAGTGCGCCCGAGGGCAACGCTAGGGCCGTTGCCGAGCATGCGCTGGGCATGCTCCTGTCGCTGACCAGGCGCCTTGCATGGGCTAACCGAGAGGTAATCGAGGGTCAATGGAAGCGGGCCGAAAACACCGGCTGGGAGCTTCGGGGAGCATGCATTGGCATTGTAGGCTACGGCAATACGGGGCCAGCATTTGCCGAAGTTCTGCAGGGCATGGGAATCCGCCTGCTTGCCCACGACAAGTACCGCACTGGGTTCGAAGGCGAATCGAGCCTCGAGCAGATTCAGGCCGAGGCGGACGTCATTAGCTTTCACCTGCCCCTGGCAGCGGAGACCAAGGGCTACGCCGACTATGATTTTTGGAAGCGTTGCCAGCGCAAACCCTGGGTGATTAACACCAGCCGTGGGAGCATTATGCCTCTTGACGACGCCTACCGAGCGCTGCAAGAGGGGCTCATCAGAGGCCTCGCACTAGACGTTTTAGACATTGAACGGAGCAATCTCGAGGGTTTATCGGCCTTGCCCGAATTTTGGAATGATTTCATTAACCATCCTAATGTGCTGATTACGCCGCACATAGCCGGATGGAGCAGCCAATCCTTTGCCCAAATGGCTCAAATTTTAGTGAATCGCGTCGCTAATGTTGCACAATGTTAATTTAGTGTTAACTTTGAGTAACATTAATTTAACATACGGACGCCATGAAACAGATTTTTCTAGCTGTGGCGCTGTTGACATCCGGCTTGATTCTCCAAGCTCAGGACCTGCGCCCCGACAACAACCCCAGTAGTAAAGAACGCATGACTATTGCCGAACTCGGCGATCGCACGGAGTACACTAAATACTATGCGAATGGTCAGATCAAGGAACGAGGCTACTACCATAATGGCGAACGCCACGGAATTTTTGTGTTCTACCACGAGTCGGGTAGGGTGCTGATCCAGGGTCATTACTTTCACGACAAAAAGGTCGGCACCTGGCTGACTACCTCAGCCGACCAGAGCCAGCATTATGCGTTGGTTTATGGTCCCAACGGGCGTGTGATCACGCAGCTTTGGGCCGCTCAGTAGGTTCAAAGTTCTATTTTTTTTTGCAAAGCCCGGCCCTGCGCCGGGTTTTGTCTTTTTAGCCGCGTCGGTATTTTGCGGCTCCGACGGGAGGCGCGTATCTTCGCTGCCATGCGTGTCTTTTACCTCATTGCTGCCCTGTCTTTGGGCGCTGCAGCCTTCGCCCAACGGTCCTTTCAGGCCATTAACCTTCGGGGCGGAACCGGAACCTCAACCTATGCCGGCGATTTTAATGGCGCATCCTTTGCCGCTGCGGCCAGTGAGGTTCGCGGTCATGCTGCTTCAAGCATTGGATTTCAGTTTCAATCTCGTTGGGAACTAACTCTTGGATTAGCCTACGGGAGCATTTATGCGCTGTCGACCGAGGGTGTTAATGGATTCAGTGGCATAGACGTGCGTTCCAACTACCTGCAGCCCAGCCTTAGGATTCAAAACTATTCTATGCCCTATGGCCGATACTGGAAGCGCAACGGCACCGTACCCTATTGGTTTGGTCAAATCTCGGGCATTGTGAGCCAGTCAAGCTACAATACCACCGTACCCTACCCTGGCGATACTGAGTTCCATGAGGGGAGCAACTTTAGCCCTGCCTACGGCGGAGGAATCGGAGTCGTGCATCGCCTAAGCGAGCACTGGTCCTGGTTTGTTGAGGGCGCCCTGCAGAACCTGCCCGGCGACCGACTCGAGGGATTTGAGCGACCCAACCAAGAGGGGGGCGACCTGCTTCTTCAGTTGCGCCTCGGAGCGCAGTATGCGATCTATACCTGGGACTGAGCAGCTTCGAGCTCCTCGAGCACCGGCCTGAGGGTTTCTTGAGGAAGGTCACTGACGTCCATGTACATTAGGGCGTCGACGGTATTGAACTCCGGATCTCGATTGAAGGCAATGACTTTGGCATTTTGGCCGGCGTACTTTTTAAGGAGTACCGGGAAGCGCAATCCCCCTGGCTCGATGTCAGAAATTAGGCGGTCAAAGCGCTGCATGTCTGCGGGTTCGCTTTGCGCAATAAACTCCCTGTCGCGCTTGCGCAGCCTCAGACGAAACCTCTTTCTCGGCCTTAGGGACCCTGCCCAGCGTTCGTCTTTAAAGTGCTGGTTTAAAAACCCGAGCATTACCGCCTGGCTGTGTCGAGCGTAGGAATTGGAGACCGAAACAGTGCCCAGCACATAGCGCAGCTGCCCGGGGTGGCGCAGGAGTACGTGCACTATACCCTTCCATAAAAGATAGAGGGGCATTGGCTTGAGCTGAGCCTCAGGCACTACAAAGGCTCGGCTCATCTCAAGGGTATGGGCAAAAAGTGCGTGGCCCGAAGGGTGTATTTTAAAAAATCCGCTCAGGTAGAAGGCATTGATTCCGCCGCGCGCATAAAGCTCGTGGCCCAAACCCAGGCGGTAGGCGCCCAAGATGGCCTGCTCGGATTCGCTCCACAAGATTAGGTGGTGGTATTCCGGGTCAAAGCGGTCGAGGTCGCGGGCCTTGCCGCTCCCCTCGCCTACCGCCCTAAAGGCGATTTCGCGCAGGCGACCCAGCTCTTGAATAACCTGGGGAATGCTCCTTCCCTGAGCCAGATAAACCTTTAAATCACGGTGCTGGGTCAACAAGGCTTCAGGAGCCAGGGCGCTCAGCTCGGTACTAATTACCTGGGGCGAAGCAGCTTCAGGCAGTGAATCAAGACTGCGAAGGGCAAAAAGCCGGAACTTCCAGCGCCGGGCTTTGCTTGGCTTTATGGGGCGGAGCTGTCGGCGACGCAGGCGAACTGCGTCGGCAAATTCCGCGTCGGATTGACTGGGATCGGGCTTCATTGCCTTGGCCAGACGCAGGTCAATGCTAAAAAACCAGCGCGGTCGTATTGCCTCAATAGGCAGCAAAAGGGTGCGGACTTTAGGACCTAAAAGCCCTAGAAGGTAAAAGTGCCAAGACAGCGAGGCGCGAAGATCGACGGGCATTACCGATGCCTGAACGCCGCGCAAAAAACGCTGGCTTGCCCGAGGCCAGGGCCGATCGTGAATGCCCCATGGCTTTAGGCGCCAAGACGAAACCTCACCGGCGGGGAACATAATCAGGCATCCGCCCTGCTCCACCCACTGCTTGGCTTCCATAAGTCCGCGCCCGGATGCGTAGGGGCTTCGGTGCTTGCCTTCAAAGGGATTTACCGCGATGAGGTAGGGCTTTAGGGACTCGATGCGGTTAAGCAAAGCGTTGCCCATGACGCGAACGTCGGGCCGAACGGCAGAAATAACTTGAAGCAGGGCCAGGCCGTCCATCGCCCCTAGGGGGTGGTTTGCGGCAAAAACAAGGCCTCCGGCGCGGGGAATTCGGTCTAAGTCCGACGAAAAGTAGCGCAGTTTTATGCCACGGGAGGCGAGCAGTGCACGGGCAAATTCGGGGCCCTTGCGGTCGGCAAAACGAGCATGCACCCGGTTGACGCGGTGCCAACCCAAAATTCCAAAAAGAACCCAAATCAGGGCATGCGTGGCCTTTGGCCAGCCCAAAAAGCCGCGCACTTCGTCGATGGAAATAAGCGGCTTGGTCTTCATGAGGCTAAGTTAGTCTGGTGCCGTGAGGACCTGAGCAACTTCATGATTTCGTAACACCATGCGAAGCGACCCGCTCGACAGCAGTTCAGCGAGCGCCTCGGCGTCGGGCCGGCGAACGGTGGTCATGCGCAAGCCAAACTCTGCGCTGGATCGGTAGCCTGCATTGAGGCGTTCCAAAGCGCGCGGAACCGCGATTCTATCGTTGTGCACCGCAAACTGGGTCGAGAGGGCATGGTGCTGAGCGGCCCTCACCAAAAGGCCTTCTTCGGCAAAAATTCGGTAGACCTCGCTGAGATTCCCCTCCGACAAAAAAGTAAAGTCGCGGCTCGCAACCTCGATGAGCACCTGATTCTCGTGGCGAATCCAGCAGGGAACCTCGGGGCGAAGGGCTGCAAAGGGTCCTACCTCGGTGCCGGCTGCCTCAGGGTTCATGAAGGAACGAATTTGCAGTACGGTTCCTCCTTGCGCCAGCGGCTGTATGGTCTTGGGGTGAATGATACTGGCTCCATAAAAGGCCAGCTCGATGGCCTCCCGGTATGGCACCTCCTCGAGGAGGACGGCTCCCTCAAAAACCTTAGGGTCGGCGCTGAGCATGCCAGGAACGTCCTTCCAGATGCACAAAACCTTGGCTTGGAGCGATTGCGCAAACACCGCCGCGCTGTAGTCGGAGCCTTCTCGCCCCAGGGTCGTGGTGCTTTGGTCGGGCGCGGAACCAATAAAACCTTGGGTGACGCTTACCTCTGCAGGATTTGCAAGGGCCTCGACCACGGCGGCTTGGGTTTGGGGCCAGTCTACGCTGGCCCGTCGGTAGGTCGCGTCGGTTCGAAGGATCCTTCGGGCGTCGAGCCAATGGGTGTCGCGTCCGTCGGCGCGCAGGGCAGCTGCAAAGAGGAGCGACGAGGCGATTTCGCCCAAAGAAACGGTTGCGTCGTAGCGCGGATTATAAGCTTGCTCCGAATTCACTTGGTCCGCCTGGACCCACAGTGCTTGAAGTTGGTCGCGGAGCTCTGGGTCGAGCAGGCCCAATTCTTGGGCAATGCCCTCGTGAAAGCTGGCGATATCGAGGAGTTCGCGCTGAGCCTCTTCGTGCTGGCCCAGCTCGCGGGCCTGTATGAATCGCTCCAGAGCGTTCGTCGTTTTGCCCATGGCCGAAACCACCACGAGCAAGGGGGCCTTGCCGTAGTCGCGAACCAGCCGAACCGCATTGCGCAGTGCCTCGGAGTCTTTGACCGACGCGCCACCAAACTTAAATACGGACCAATTATGAGGCATAATGAGGGTATCGAAGGGGGAAGTTCGCCAGGGCCAGCTCGCCGAGGCGGCAGGGAATCCAATCCCGGTTTAGCTCGGCTCCCAAACCCTCATAAAAGTCAATTGCGGGCTGGTTCCAATCCAGAACTTCCCAGTGAAGGCGCTGGGCACCAATAGACTGCGCCCAAGACACTGCGACTTCGAGGAGCCTGCGGCCCAAGCCATGGCCGCGGCAGTCTTCGAGCACCACGAGGTCTTCGAGGTGGGCCGTCAAACCCTTCCAGGTTGAGTAGCGCCGGTGGCAGACTACTAGGCCGACGACCCTTCCCTGGTCTTCGGTGGCCAGCCAGGCTTCAAAGTGTCCGGCCTCAAGGTCCGCCCGCATGCTGGCCTCCGTAAGGGTCACCGCATGGGGCGCGCGCTCAAAGTCCGCAAGTACCCGCACCAGGCTGAGCACAGCCGGAATGTCGCCAGCACCCGCCTTGCGTATCAAAATACCTTCAGAATGCGCCACCACGCAACGAAAGTAATGCACTTCGGCTATCTTTACCGCAACCCTAGACCACTACCTTATGAGTGCAGCGCGCGCTATTACGCTTGGCGAGTACTTGATTGAAAACCAAGAAAAATTTCCCTATGCCAAGGGGGAGTTGACCGCCCTTCTCTCGGCAATTCGTTTGGCAGCCAAGGTCGTTAACCGAGAAATCAATAGAGCAGGTATAACCGATATTTTGGGAGCCAGCAGCGAAGACAACGTGCAGGGTGAGCGCCAAATGAAGCTGGACGTCTATGCCAACGACGTGTTTATCAAGGCCATGCGCCAACGTGGCGAAGTCGCTGGCGTCGCTTCTGAGGAGCTTGAAGACTTTATTGCCTTCACGGACCCGATTCACGCAAACGCCAAGTACATCATCGCTATGGACCCCCTTGACGGCTCGAGCAACGTCGACGTCAACGTATCAATTGGCACCATTTTTAGCATTTACCGGCGCGTAAGCCCCATCGGCAGCCCCGTGCAGCTCGAGGACTTTTTGCAGCCTGGCAGCGCGCAGGTGGCCGCAGGCTATGTGATTTATGGCTCGTCAACCATTTTGGTCTACACCACGGGCCATGGAGTGCACGGATTCACCCTCGACCCCTCTCTCGGCACGTTTTTGCTCAGCCACGAGAACATTCGCACGCCCCAACGCGGCGTGATTTACTCCATTAACGAGGGGAACTACGTGCATTTTCCGGAGGGCGTGAAGCGCTACCTCAAGTTTTGCCAGGAGCTGGACGTGGCGACCGACCGACCGTATACCTCGCGGTACATAGGGTCCCTGGTGAGCGACTTTCACCGCAACATGATTAAGGGCGGTATTTACATTTACCCCACCGGAACCAAGAGTCCTAAGGGCAAGCTGCGTCTGCTTTATGAGTGCAATCCCTTGGCCTTTATCGCCGAGCAATCGGGCGGGCGGGCCACCGACGGATTTAACCGAATTTTGGACCTAAAGCCCGAAGAACTTCACCAGCGCGTGCCGTACTTTGTCGGCTCCACCGCGATGGTCCTCGAAGCCGAGGGTTTTCTTCGCGGTTGAGTCTTTTTTGGCCGCACCTAGATCATTATTAGAAATTTACCGCAGCGACCCGCGCGTTGCAGCCTTTTTGCGGACATGGGCCTCGGCAGCGGCAGGATCGCATGTTCCGCTTTGCGGAGCAGCAGGATCCCTGCAGGCCGTCGTCGCAGCGAGCGCCCTTTTGGAACTCCAACGCCCAATGGTCGTGCTGCGCAGCGACAAAGAGGAGGCCGCCTACTTCTTCAACGACCTCGAAAAACTCCTCCCCAAGGAATCGGTACTGTTCTTCCCGGACTCCTACCGCAGGCCCTATGCCGACCGCGACCAGATTGACAATGCCAACATAGGGCTCCGTGCAGAAGTTTTGGACCGCTTGCGCGGAACGAAGCCGATAATTGTGGTTACCTACCCCGAGGCCATTGCCGAGAAGGTCATTACGCGAACCCAACTGGACTCCCGAAGCATGGAGGTTGCACTTGGCGCCAAACTCGACGTGCACTTTTTAAACGAGTACCTTTTTGAGCTGCACTTCGAGCGCGTCGATTTTGTGGAAAAGCCTGGGCAGTTCGCCGTTCGAGGCGGGATTGTGGATGTTTTTTCTTTTGCGCATTCTGAGCCGCATCGCCTGGAATTCTTTGGATCTGAGGTGGAGAGCATTCGCACCTTCGATGTGGTGAACCAGCTTACGTTGAGCCGTGTAGACCGCATGACCCTGGTGCCCAACGTGGAAGACAAGACCAGCGACGAGCGCCGTGAGTCGCTCACGGCCTATGTGGGTCCACAGGCCCTAGTTTGGGTGGAGCGTCCCGAAGTGGCCTTGGAGAAGCTCGACCGAATTCATGCCCTGGCCGAGGAGGCCTACGTGGCCTTGCAGTCGGTGGTGCGCCGGCTTGAGCCGCACAAGCTCTATTTGCGGGGGGCAGAATGGGAGCGCGAACTCAAGGGCCGAGTGCTGGCTGTTGACGGCAAGCTTCCGGACCCAAGTTCGCTGCAAACCTCTGCGCAGCCTGCGTTTGCCAAGAATTTTGATCTCTTGAGCAGAACGCTCGACGGCCATCGGCAAGCCAAGCGGGAGATATGGATTATGTGCGGTCAAGAGAGCCAACGCGAGCGCCTCAAGGCTATTTTGACTGACCTTCAGCCCGAGGGGCAGGAGTTGGTGGTTCATTGGATCGACGGGGCGCTGCACCGCGGATGGGAGGACCCGGTTGCTGGCCTAATTGCCTACGTCGACCATGATCTTTTTGAGCGCTACCAGCGGTTCACAATTCGCGACCAGCATGAGCAGGCCCAAGCATTGACGCTTAAGGACTTGAATGCGCTTCAGGTGGGTGATTATGTAGCGCACATCGACCATGGCATCGGGAGGTTTGGCGGCCTCCAAAAGATTGATGTGGGCGGCGTGAAGCAGGAGGCAATTAAGTTGGTTTACCGCGATTCCGACGTGCTTTATGTCAGCATTCACGGCCTGCATAAAATTGCCCCCTATGCGACCAAAGAGGGTACCGAGCCAAATCTGAGCAAGTTGGGCTCGCCGGCCTGGCAGAATGCAAAAAGCAAGACGAAGCGCCGCGTTAAGGAGGTTGCTTTTGATTTGATTAAGCTATATGCCAAGCGGCGCGAGGCCAAGGGCTTTGCCTTTAGCCCAGACAGCTACTTGCAGCACGAACTCGAAGCCTCCTTTGCCTTCGAAGACACTCCCGACCAAATCAAGGCCACAGCAGACGTGAAAAACGACATGGAATCACCCATTCCCATGGACCGCCTAATTTGCGGAGACGTGGGCTTTGGCAAGACTGAAATTGCCGTGAGGGCGGCATTCAAGGCCGTTGCAGACAGCAAGCAGGTGGCCATTTTAGTACCTACAACGCTGCTGGCCTTTCAGCACTTTCGCACCTTCAGCAAGAGGCTCAAGGACCTGCCTGCACGAGTGGACTACATTAACCGATCGCGAAGTGCCAAAGAGATCAAAGCCATACTTCAAGACCTTGAAGAGGGCAGAATCGACATACTCATTGGCACCCACCGCATCCTGAGCAAAGACCTAAAATTTAAGGACCTGGGCCTCATGATCATCGACGAGGAGCAGAAGTTTGGGGTCAACGCCAAAGACAAGCTCAAAATATTCAAGGCCAACATTGACACCCTGACACTGTCGGCGACTCCTATTCCGCGCACCCTGCAGTTTTCGCTCATGTCGGCGCGGGACCTCAGCGTAATGACGACTCCGCCCCCGAACCGCCAGCCCGTAGATACCTACCTGATGGGCTTCAACGAAGAACGATTGCGAGACTCCATCTCCTATGAAATTAGCCGAGGCGGCCAAATCTTTGTCATCAACAACCGCATTCAAAACCTAAGCGAGGTGGCCGGAATGCTGCAGCGCCTGGTTCCCGATGCCCGCATTGCTACTGGGCACGGCCAAATGAACGGGCACGAAATGGAGGAGCTGATCATTGGCTTTATGGAGGCGCGGTTCGACGTTTTGGTGAGCACCACCATCGTCGAGAACGGGCTTGACGTGCCCAATGCAAATACGATAATCATACTCGACGCGCACATGTTTGGCTTAAGCGACCTGCACCAGATGCGCGGACGGGTTGGGCGGAGCAACCGCAAGGCATTTTGCTACCTCATCTCGCCTCCCCTTGGCGGACTTCCTGAAGAGGCGCGCAAACGCTTGCAAGCCCTAGAACAGTTTAGCGACCTGGGCTCCGGATTCAAAATAGCCCTTCGCGACCTTGAAATCCGGGGTGCCGGCGACCTCCTGGGCGCCGAACAGAGCGGATTCATTAACGACCTGGGCTTTGAAACCTACCAAAAACTCTTGGCCGAGGCGGTCGAAGAACTCAAGCAGTCTGACTTTAAGGAACTCTACCAGGAGCAGCGAGGCGGCTGGACGCAAACGCGGGAATGCCAGCTCGATACCGACTGGGAACTGCTGCTTCCCGACACCTACGTAAACTCGGTCGAGGAGCGACTCCGCATTTACCGCGAACTCGACGCATTGCCGGGCCCCGAAAGCCTTGAAACCTATCGCCTAGGCCTTGTAGATCGCTTTGGAACCCTTCCGCCCGCCGCCGAAAACATGCTGCAGTCCCTGCACATTCGCTGGTTGGGCCAGTCCATGGGCATGGATAAAATCCGCATCAAATCCAATAAGCTCATGGCCTATTTTCCGGACGATGGCGATTTCTCCATTCCCGAGCACGTTTTGGGACAGTTTTTGGAGGACCTTCAGCGCAACAGCAGGAGGTTTCAAATGAAGCAAAAGGACCGGCGCAACTACCTAGTCGTGGACGGCGTCTACAAGGTCTCTGAAGCCATTGAACTGCTCCAGCACTGGGATAATAAAAAAGTAAAAGACACCGTAGAATGAACGCATTAAGGGCAAAAGGAATTCACAAACGCTACGCTTCACACCACGCGCTGCGGGGCCTAGACATGGAAGTTCCACAGGGAAGTTTATTTGGCCTTCTAGGTCCTAATGGAGCAGGCAAGACCACGCTCATTAGAATAATAAACCGAATTCTAGAAGCCGACGAGGGCAGCTTGGAGCTTTTTGGCTCGCCTTTAGGGCCCGATGCAGCGCAGCGTATTGGCTACCTGCCCGAGGAACGCGGGCTCTATAAAAGCATGAAGGTTGGCGAGCAGGCCATGTATTTGGCAAGGCTCCGCGGACTTTCTTCAGCCGACGCAAAACAGCGCCTGCACTCTTGGTTTGAGCGCTGGGAACTTCAGAGTTGGTGGGATAAAAAGGTTAGCGACCTGTCTAAGGGAATGGCTCAAAAGGTGCAGTTCATTACGACCGTACTTCACGAGCCAGAACTCTTAATCTTTGACGAACCCTTCTCGGGCTTTGACCCAATCAATGCGCAGCTGATTCGAGACGAAATGCTGCGGCTCCATCGCGAAGGACGCACCATTATTTTTTCTACCCACCGCATGGAAAGCGTGGAGGAACTCTGCAGCCACATCGCTTTGGTGCATCAGGGGCAGAATGTGCTTCACGGAACGCTGCAGGACCTCAAGGACCAGCACCGATCGGGCCAATTCATTCTTCGCTATCGGTCAGAACAGCCTTTAGACCTGCACCTTCCCGAGGGCGTAAGTGCATCAGAGCACCGCATTGAAACCGCGGGAATCATTCACCTGGCGCTCCGCGCCGGCGTGCAGGATGCGAGCCGGGTTCTCTCCGCCCTCGCAAGCCAAGTACAGCCCTACCAGTTTGAAGAGGTGGTGCCCAGCATCGAAGATTTGTTTATTAAAACCGTTACGCAGTCATGAAGCCATTTTTACTAGTTGCTCAGCGAGAAATCACCACTCGAATCCGCAAAAAAAGCTTTTTGATTATGACCCTTCTGGGGCCAATACTCTTTGGAGCACTAATCACGGCGCCTGCCCTCCTGTCGAACTCGAGCGAGCCCGAGGACCTCAATCTTATTGTGGTGGACCACAGCTATATCTTGCCCGGAACCCCCAAGGCCGAAGGCGCAAACCTCGCCTACCTCAATCCTGCAGAGGTCAGCGAAGATCAGGGGCTGAAGTTGCTGCGCGACCAAGAGGACGTAGACGGCCTCCTCTACATACCAGAATCCACAAATGCCGATGCAGAATTCAGCATTCAAAACGCCAAGCTTTACACCAAAGAAACGGCGCCGCTTGGGCTAGCCAGCGAGCTTGAGGGTCTGCTTGAGCGCTTTGCCTACGAGGGCAAGCTTCGCCATTTTGGGGTAGATCCAGCCATCGTGACCCAGGCCAAGTCTACAGCCTCCATCAAGTCCTTGGAATTGAGTGATCAAGGGAGCCAGGCATCAGGTACTGAGGTTAAGACCGCCATTGGTTTTTTTGGCGGAATTCTCGTTTACATGTTCACCTTTTTGTACGCAGCCCAAATTATGCGAGGCGTTATTGAAGAAAAAACTTCGCGCATCGTTGAAGTGCTAGTGACCTCGGTTAAGCCAGCCCAACTTATGCTGGGCAAAATTCTAGGCATCGCCACGGTAGGACTTCTTCAGTTTGGCATCTGGATCGTTCTCACACTGGCCGTGGCTTCGGCAGCGGGAGCAGCCGGTCTTCTTGATACCGACCCCAGCCAGATGGAGGCCCTGTCGTCCGCAAGCATGCCCGAACCGGGCATGATGCAGTCCGCGCTTGAAGCACTTGAAACAATTAACCTGCCTGGGCTAATTGGAATGTTCTTATTCTACTTCCTGTCGGGATACCTTCTCTACGGGGCCCTGTTTGCGGCCGTTGGTGCAGCCGTCGACAGCGAAACCGACACGCAGCAATTCATGCTCCCCCTTACCCTACCCCTGGTCCTCACCTTTATCATGGCAAGCTCCATGATGGAGAATCCCAATGGAACGCTTGCCGTCGTGTTATCGATGATTCCCCTTTCTGCCCCTATTGCGATGATGATTCGCATCCCCTTCGGCGTGCCCTGGTACGAACTTTTGGCGAGCATGAGCTTCATGGTTCTCGGGTTTCTGGGCACCGTTTGGATCGCGGGCCGCATTTACCGAGTCGGAATCTTGAGCTACGGCAAAAAGACAACCTACGCCGACCTCTGGAAGTGGATCCGAATGAAGCACTAATTATTGGTCATGGCGCAAACGGCTGTTCTTGATTTAGGGACCAACACCTTCAATCTTTTGGTGCGGAGCGCCGACGGCGCCCTAGTTTTTAGCGATAAAATATCAGTGCGTCTAGGTGCAGGCGGACTTCGCGACGGAATCATTGCCCCCGACGCTGCGGATCGAGCCCTAGCCGCTGTGGCCCAGCACCTTGCCAGCGCTCGTGCCCATGGGGCAGTACGAAGCTTCGCCTTTGCCACCTCTGCCATGCGGTCCACGGCCAATGGCGCGGAGCTTGCAGCCAGAATCGAAGCCGAGACCGGACAAGCAATTTGCATCATTGATGGCGACCAAGAGGCTGCCTTTATTGCAGAGGGCGTGGCACAGGCCTGGCCGGAACTTAGCGATCGGCACCTCATCATGGACGTTGGAGGCGGCAGCACCGAATTCATTATCAGGGAGTCGGGACAAACACTTTGGTCGGCAAGTTTTAGCCTCGGAGTAAGCAGAATTTTTGAGCTTTTTTTGCCCGACGATCCACCAAGCCCGCAGCAATGGAAGGCGATCGACCAATACCTGGAATCTGAACTGGCTCCATTATGGGCAGTCCTTGACCAGTATCCCTGCGGGATTTTAATCGGTTCAAGCGGATCCTTTGATACGCTCTACAATGTGATGGCCCGGCTGTCCGGACGAGAAGAACTGGCACTTGCTCAAGCCCGGGCAGAATTCGATCTGGCTTTATGGCCAAAGACCTCCAGGGCAATACAGTCCGCCACGACCGAGGCACGACTTTTGATGCCTGGAATGCTCGCCATGCGGGCCGAAACCATGCACCTCAGTGCTAGGCAAATCGACTTAGTATTGGTTCGAATCAACGCACACCGCATGCTTCTCAGCGGCTTCGCCCTTAAAGAAGGCGTTTGGAACAGCATCAAAGACCCCGAAACCCCATGGCGCGCATACTCCTGGTAGAAGACGAAAAAGCCATTCGCAATGTGCTGCGGAACATCCTGCTCAATGAGGACCCCAAGCATTCCATCGACGAAGCCGAAGACGGAGAGCAGGCCATTGAAGCCCTAGACGGAGCGAGCTACGACCTTGTGCTGTGCGACATTAAAATGCCCAAGCGCGACGGCCTCGAGGTTTTGGCCCATGCCATGACCCACTACGGCGACACTCCCTTTGTGATGATTAGCGGGCACGGTGACCTCGACACTGCGGTCGGCTGCATTCGCGGCGGAGCCTACGACTACATCGCCAAGCCGCCAGACCTCAACCGACTCATTACCACCATCCGCCAGGCACTGGAACGCAAAAAACTGGTGACCGAAAACCAACGATTGCGCAAAAAGGTAGACAAGAAGTTTGAGATGGTTGGGGAATCTGATGCGCTAGAATCGGTGCGTGCGATGCTCGAGAAGGTGGCTCCTACCGATGCGCGGGTACTTATTATGGGCCCCAATGGCAGCGGTAAAGAAATCGTTGCCAACCAACTTCACCAATTTTCAGCCCGGTCCCGCCAGCCCTTCATTGAGGTTAATTGCGCGGCCATACCCTCAGAACTTATTGAATCAGAACTATTTGGTCATACCAAAGGCTCCTTCACTAGCGCGATTAAAGACCGCAAGGGCCAGTTCGAATTGGCCGACGGAGGAACCCTCTTTCTCGACGAGATTGGCGACATGAGCCTCTCGGCCCAGGCCAAGGTGCTTCGGGCCCTTCAAGAGGGCAGCATTACGCCGGTGGGTAGCGGCAAGTCGGTGTCGGTTAACGTGCGCGTGCTCGCAGCCACCAATAAAAACCTAAACGTTGAAATCGCGGCCGGACGCTTTCGCGAAGACCTTTACCACCGCCTTAGCGTAATTGTGATTGAGGTACCGGCATTGAACGAACGTCGCGACGACATTCCCCTTCTTGCCGAGCACTTCTTGGGCCAGATGCATGGGCCAGCCAAGCAATTGAGTTCCGAAGCGATGAACCATTTAAAGCAATTGGATTGGACTGGTAACGTGCGCCAGCTTCGCAACGTTATTGAACGGCTGTACATCCTGGGCTCGAACCCCATTACCGGAGCAGAGGCCGAGCGCTACGCCTAGGGCAGTACGTAACGAGCCGAGACCACTCCAAGCCGCCGGTAAAAGCGCCAAGTCATTGCCAGCGCAGAAATGCTGAGTCCGATTGCAAGGGCCACCCAAACGCCCACGGCGCCCCAAGCAAAATAGGTCCCAAAAATCCACTCAAGCGGGAGCGCCACCACATAGTAGGCCACAAAGGTGATGATGGTGGGTATTTTCACATCCTGAATTCCGCGCAAAGCACCCAGGGCGGTGGCTTGCATTCCGTCTGAAATTTGAAAGAGCGTCGCCACAATTAAAAGCTGGCCTGCCAGTCGGGCCACGTCAATGTCGTCGGTATAGAGAAAGGGGAAAACGCCTCGTCCAAAAAGAAAGAGCAGGCCGGTGAAGGTCATAAAAAGTACGGTCAAGCCAAAAAGACTGGTCGCTGCCTGGCGGGCTGCGGCGGGGTTGCGCTGCCCCAGAAACTGCCCGATGCGAATGGTGGCAGCGGCTCCGAGCCCCGTAGCCGCCATGTAGCTAATGGACGCAAGGCTAATGGCCACCTGGTGCGCAGCCAGAGCGGTAGCGCCGTAGGTTCCTATGATCCAGGCCGACAAGGCAAAGGCCGAAACCTCAAAAATATACTGCAGGCCCGTAGGCACGCCGAGCTTAAGCAAGGCCCAAATCCGATACACCGTTAGGCGTGCGGCCGACCAAATTTCGAGGTCGATGAATCCGCGATGAAAGAGAAAAAAGTACATCGCCGCACCCATGTAAATACGGGCGATAAGGGTTGCGATGCCGGCTCCGGCCATTCCCCACTCCGGGAACCCGAACCAACCATAAATGAGCAGCGCATTGAGTACGATGTTGAGGCCGTTCCCGATCAGGCTGATGCGCATCGGAATCTTGGTTTGGGCCATACCCTCGAGGTACTGCTTGCCTGCCATAAATAGCATGAAGGGCACATAGCTGAGCGAGACGATGAAAAAGTAGTCGCGGTAGGCGTCGATTACGAGCGGATCCTGCCCAGTTTGCTCGGCGCCCCAGGCCATGGCATAGGCTGCAAGGGTCATGAGCACTGCGGCAGCAAGGTTTACTACTACGGCATTTTTGAGAAGCTGCTGGCCCTTGGCTCGGCGGCGTTGACCGGCGGCCTGGGCCACCAGGGGAGTAAGCCCGTAGGCCATGCCAATGCCGAACACAAGGGGAACCGACAGAATGCTGTTGGCCAGCGAAACGGCCGCGAGCGGAATGGTTCCGAGCCGACCAACCATGACGGAATCTGCCACCGAAGCTGCGATATGGCCCACCTGACCGGCAACCACAGGAAGCGCCAGTGGCGCGTTCTCGCGCCACTGGAGGCGTTTCCAGAAATTCATTTTCTAGTCTTCGAGCTCCTCGTAGCGCTCTACTTCGCGCTGGTAAAAGGCCTGAGCCTCTCCGAGCAACTTGGCCATTTCGTCGGTCAAGTCAGCTTCGTCTTCGCCGTCGACGTCGTCAAGCCACTCAATCTCGTCGGTATCGAGGTCCATGACAAAGCGGGGGAACTCCGTGTGAATAAGGAATACGCTCTCGGGATGGTCGGTGTTGTCACCAACTAAAAACTTGGGTATGGCCATGGCTGCAGATCGTTTGTTGATACCCTCCAAGGTACGCCAGCAGCGCAGTACATTTAGCCTGTGAAGCTGCTTTTTTTTGCCCGCAAAAGCCTCTGGTCGCAACCCGGAGGAGACAGCGTTCAGGTCGAACAAACCGCGGCTGCCCTAGTTCGACGCGGACACCAGGTCGTCGTGGCGACCGAAGTTGGCGAATTCAAGCGCCTGCTAGCCAGCGAACCCTGGGACCTGATTCACTCGATTAACCTCGGCCGATGGGCGGACCAGATACCCTGCTTATGGGCCCGAAAGCGCTACCCCGGGCTTCGCTGGGTTATGAGCAGCGTGCTGGTGGACTACCGGGGCTATGACGCCCGCCGATCGCCCTTGGCGGGGTTCATGCATCAGGACTGGCTCGAGGCAGGCAAAGCAATACTGCGGGCAATTCAGGGTCAGGATCGCTGGCCTGGTTGGGCAATGCTTCGCCCCCATCGCCTTGCCCATGATCTTGCCTGGAACGCCGACGCTTTGGTGGCCACAACCGTGACCGAGGCGACTGAACTCCGCGCACGATGGAACCTTGGGACGAGCGTGCACGCCCTGCCTCCGGGGGGCGACCACCTGGAGCTCGTTCCGCGCCCCCAAGGGCACCTTCGAAGGGGTTGGTTGCTACCTGCCCGCATCGAAGGGATCAAAAACCAAGTTTTTGCTGTGGAATTATGGAGCTCCATGGCCCGGCTCGGATTCACCGAACCGCTAAGGCTCTACGGGGATTCCGCACCCAACCACGGTCGCTACCGCAAAGCACTGGAACGAGCCATAAAAAGTGCCCGAGCGTCCGGAGCCGACGTGCTATGGCTTCCGCGCTTGGAACCAAGAGAATTGGCTGCTGCCTATGGCGGAGCGCGAGGAATTCTGGTTCCTTCGCTGAGCGAAACCTACGGCCTCACGGTCGCCGAGGCACGCAGGGCCGGCTGCCAGGTGGTGGCAGCACCCGGAGTACTTGGAGCGCCCGAGTGGGGTGAAGAGGTGCACATTGCACCCCTTGAGCTCGAAGCTTGGGAATCCGCCGTTCGGGCCGCCGATGCGAACGCCGACGTCGAAATGGGCTCTGATCGAGCTCCGCTGCTAACCTGGGACCGGGCCGCCGAGCGCCTTGAGGCACTGTATGCCGGGCTTCGCGGCCGGGTTTATGTCTCCGGCGCGCGCGGAATCCCCAACCGCTACGGCGGCTACGAAGAACTGGTGGACCATCTCGCCCGAGGACTGTCGGCTAAAGGCTGGCGCGTGGACGTTGCTACTTCGTCGACACACCCTGTGACCGAGTGGTCGCACTCGGGGCTGCGCCGCCGAATCCACCGCGATCCAGAGCCTTGGATGGGTTCCGCCGGCCAATTCCTCTACGACCTACTGAGCATTCGCGATGCGGCCCACCAGCACCCCGACGTTCACCTCAGCCTCGGAACCACTTCGTCCGCACCTTGGCTTGCCCTTAAAACCTTGCGCGGACGCGCTCCGCTCGCCCTGCATCTCGACGGCCTCGAATGGATGCGCGGAAAGTACCGACCCGCCGTGCAGCGCTACCTCAAGTGGGCCGAGCGCACCGCGGCCCACTCGGCAGACCTACTCATCGCCGACCACCCCGAAATGGCGCGCTATGCGGCCCGCTACCCCAAGCCCTGCACCGAAATCGCCTACGGCGTCGACGATCCGAAGCCCGCCTTGGAACTGGACCCTTCGCTCAACCTCAAACCCGGTGAATACGCGCTAGTTATCGCGCGCCTCGTTCCCGAGAACCACGTTCGGGTGGCAGCCGAAGCGCTTAGCTCCTTGGCTCCCGTGGTAGTCGTGGGTCCCTTCGACAACCCTGAGGGCCGCGCCCTTCAGCAACTGCCCAATGTGCGGCTTTTAGGAGGACAATTCGACGCTGCCTTGCTCGACAGCCTGCGCGCCCACTGCGGGCTTTACATCCACGGGCATTCGGCGGGCGGAACCAATCCCGGCCTCCTTCAAGCGATGGCTGCCGGCTGCGCAATTGCCGCGCACGACAACGCTTTTAATCGCGGAATTTTGGGCGATTCCGCCCACTATTTTACGGCCGAAGGGGCTCGCGAGCAGCTCTCCGCCGCATGGATGCATCGCAGCACCTTGCCCCGCGACCATCGTGCGACTCTTAACCGGGGATACCGTTGGCCCGCGGTGGTGGAGCAGTACGATGAGATGTTGAAGGGGCTTTGTTGTTCGCACTAAAATTGGTACATTTGTTATCACAAAGTAATTACAATGGACCTTCCACTTGTCGCCATCGGAAACTCTAAGGGGATTCGCCTACCAAAGGCTGTGCTAGACTTATATCAGATTGGAGAACGTCTTGAGTTGATTCTTGAACGTGACCATATGGTGCTCCGACCAGCACGGGTTCCCCGAGAAGGTTGGGATGAGGCTTTTGCCCAGATGCACGCAGATGGCGCAGACCAGCTACTGATTTCTGACAGCCTCGATAGCGACCTCATTGATCCATGGTAGGTCAGCAATACGAGGTTTATTGGGTAAACCTTGACCCCACATTGGGAAGCGAAATTCAAAAAACCCGACCCTGCGTCGTAGTAAGTCCTGACT
This sequence comes from Cryomorphaceae bacterium, assembly GCA_013205365.1. Taxonomy (GTDB): domain Bacteria; phylum Bacteroidota; class Bacteroidia; order Flavobacteriales; family Schleiferiaceae; genus TMED14. The sequence continues at coordinate 24,024 of JABMNC010000077.1, forward strand.
CCATGAACCGGCACCTCAGTACGATAATCATCGCCCCGTTAACCCGCACAAGCAAAGCCTATCCGAGCCGAGTACGCGTCCAGGTTGAAGGGCAAGTAGCTTGGGCGGTACTGGACCAGTTGCGCAGTGTAGACCGCCGAAGACTTGGCCATTCAATGGGAAGTCTCAAAACGAAAGAAGTTAACCAAATCAAGTCAATCTTGCACGATATGCTCGTGGCTTAAGAAGTTCAGGTTACACCCAACCACGCGCTCGAAGGAGCGTGGCCAGCATGATTTTAAGGTCGAGCGCGACGGACCAATGCTCGACGTAGTACACGTCGGCCTTCACGCGCTCGGTCATGGCCGCCTGGTCGGCGAAGCCATGCAGGCCGCGGGCTTGGGCCAGACCTGTGATTCCGGGGCGCACCCAGTGGCGGATTCCGTAGCCCCGAACTGCGTCAGCATAGCGCTGCGTGTCGCTTGCCATGTGGGGCCGCGGACCAACCAAGCTCATGTCTCCGCGCAGCACGTTCCAAAGCTGGGGCAGCTCGTCGAGATGGCTTCGGCGAAGCCAAGGATGAAGTACCCGCGCATCACCCGGAACCGCTTGAAGGTCGGGGTCCGCCTGGCCGTCCATGCTTCGGAACTTCCAAATGGTAAACTTCTCGCCGCGGTAGCCGTAGCGAGGCTGCGAAAAAAGTATGGGTCCGCGGCTGCCAAGGCTAACCCAGAGCGCAATAAAGGCCATTAAGGGCGCCAGGACTACTAATGCGAGCGCGGAACCCAGCACGTCAAGGACCCGTTTGATTCCGGGAGCCCAGCCCGAAGCCAGTGGCTCGAGGCGCCAATCCAATAAAAGCACGTTGCCCAAGGAGGTCCACTGCGTGCGAGAGGCAGGCAGGGCTGCCAAGTCGGGCACGACGCGCAAGCGAAGTCCGCGCGTTTCGGCTGCATCGAGCTCAGCCAAAACCCGGTCGGGACTGAGCCAAAGTTCGGAGCACTGGGCATCAAGGTCTTCTAGGCGGTCTACTGCACCCAGCCATCGGTAGCCGTAGTCGGGGCGATCTGCCAGCTCACGGGCAATAAAACTCCACATGGGCGACTGGCCAAGTCCCTGCACTGCAACAAGGCCGATTCCGCGCCGAAACCTTTGGCGGCCTAAGTGAACCACTGCGACGCGCAGCAGGGCCCCCAAGGCGAGGTAGGCCGAGAAGAATCCGACCAAAAAGACGCGGGAATAGACGTAGGTCTTGAGCGAAACCACCAGAAGCGCCGTCAAAGCCAGGAGCAAGCCCGTCTGGCGCAGAAAGCGAAGCAGCATCAAGCGCAGCTCGACGCCAACCGACATGCGGTAGGGCTGGCCAACCCATCCGAGCAGAAGCCAAAAGATTCCGAGCCACTGCGCCAAGCGCAGGTAGTGGTCAAAGTAGGAGGGATTCTCGGCCTGAAGGTCGCCAAAGCGAAGGGCCACACCCAGCCAAAATAGGGCGGCAGCAAGGGCTCCGTCGGCAATGCGAAGTCCAAGTTCGCGCTGGCGGGCAGTTTGGGAACGGTATTCCATAGCTTCGGCGGAAGATAGCCCTATTTTTGGGTATGTCCTCGCGCTGGCTCGACACCTCCCTCGCCTACCTCAAAGGAATCGGTCCCTTGCGGGCGGAAACCCTTGCGGCGGACTTGGGCCTGCGAACCTTTGGCGACCTTCTGGCCCACTATCCCTACCGCTACATCGACCGCAGCGTGGTGCTGCGCATTCGCGACCTGCTGCCGGGGCCTGCAGAGGTTCAGGTGCGCGGACTCCTTACCGGGCTGCAAACCGTGGGAACGGGACCCAAGCGGCGGCTGACGGCCCGCCTGGTCGACGGCCCCGACGAGCTCGACCTCATCTGGTTCAAGGGCCTGCGCTGGGTCGAGAAGGGCCTGCCCCAGGGCGAAGAAGTGGTTGTTTTTGGCCGCGTTAGCGCATTCAACAAGGGACTCAACATAGCTCACCCCGAAGTAGAACGGGCCTCAGGCCGCCCCTTGGGCAGTGGCGGACTAACCCCGCTTTATTCTTCTACTGAAAAACTGGGATCCATGCAGCTGCACAGCCGCGGACTGGCGGCAAAAATTGACTTGCTC
>JABMNC010000078.1 GCA_013205365.1 Cryomorphaceae bacterium
CCCTCCGTCGCGGGTAAGTTGCACGGTTCCGTCGTCGCTTCCGGTCCAAATAAGCCCTTTTTGAATGCGGGACGGTGCGATGGTAAGCAGGCAGGTGTGCATTTCAGCTCCCGTTACGTCAAAGGTGAGTCCGCCCGACTCGAGGTACTTCTGCTTCTCGGGGTTGTTGGTGGTTAGGTCGCCCGAAATCGTGGTCCACGTGGCACCGCGGTCTGCAGAGTAGTGCACGTGCTGCGACCCGTAGTACAGGCCGTCGTCGTTAAAGGGGTCGCCGGCGATGGGGCTGTTCCAGTGAAAGCGCAGGGGCGGCGATCCTTGGGGCTGCGTGGGCTTGATGTAGACCTTAAGTCCGCTTACCACGCTAACACGGCCAAGGGAACCCTCCTGGGCCATGGCATAGACGGTCGACTCGTCGGTCGGGTGGGGCAGTACGTCAAAGCCGTCGCCAAAGTAGAGCTCGGTCCAGTCGCTGTTGCCGATTGAACCCTTCGTATGGTATGCCGGACCCTTCCACGAGCCGTTGTCCTGCATTCCGCCATAAACGTTGTAGGGCAGCTGGTTGTCAACACTAATGTGGTAGAACTGAGCCAGGGGAAGGTTTTCGGCAAAACGCCAGCTCTCGCCGCCGTCGTAGCTAATGTTGAGTCCGCCGTCGTTGCCTTCGATGAGGTAGTCGGGCGTCTTGCTCGAAAGCCAAAGCGCATGGTGGTCGGGGTGGATGTCGCTGTAGGGCGCCACCGTCTTCCAGCTGCGGCCGCCGTCGTCTGACTTGGTGACCAGGGTCCAAAGCGAGTAAACGGTGTTTTCGCGGAACGGATCCACATAAATTTCGCTGTAGTAGAACGGACGGTTGCCAATGTCTTCGGCATCGCTGATGCGGGTCCACTTGACGCCCCCGTTGTCGCTGCGGTAAAGGGCGTTTTTGTCTTTGTTTTCAACCAAAGCGTAGACCACGTTGGGGTGGCTTGGAGCTATGGCCAGGCCGATTCGGCCGAGCTGGCCTTCGGGCAGCCCGTCTTTGGAGGTGCGTTGGGTCCAGGTTTCGCCCGCATCATGGCTCACAAAGAGGCCGGAGCCTTCGCCGCCGCTCTTAAAGAACCAGGGCCAGCGACGGTATTCCCACATGGCGGCAAAAAGCTTGTTGGGGTTCACGGGGTCCATGACCAGGTCGGCTGCGCCACTGCGGTTGTTGCGGTAGAGCACCTTGCGCCAGGTCTTGCCGCCGTCGGTGGTTTTATAGACGCCCCGGTCTTCGGTGTCGCCATAGGCCAAGCCGATTGCACCGACTAAAATGGTATTGGGGTCGCGCGGATGCACGACGATGCGGTGAATGCCTTTGGTGCCGGCAAGTCCCATGGCCTGCCAGGTTTTCCCGGCATCCAGGCTTCTAAAGATTCCGCCGCCCACCGACTGCGAGTTGCGCGGATTTCCTTCGCCCGTGCCCACCCATACCACGTCGGGATTGCTCGGGTCGACGCGCAGGGCGCCTATGGACGGGTTGGGTTGCTCGTCCCAAATAGAGGTCCAAGACTGTCCCGCGTTTTGACTTTTCCAGAGTCCTCCCGAGGCGGACCCCGCATAAATTACGCGTTCGTCGCGCGGATCCACGTCGATTGCGGTAACGCGTCCGCTCATTCCCGCAGGGCCAATGCTGCGGAACTTGAGGTTTTTAAGTAAGTCTTCCGGCAGGGTTTGGGCCGTGATGATCGAGGCGACAAGGAGTCCGAGGGTAAAAAGTCGAAATTTCATAAGTCCAAATTAAGTGCTAAACTCGCCTAACCTGTTTAACTTGCTTGCTATGAAATATTTTTTATTGGTTTTACTGCTTGGCCTGCCGTCGCTGTGGGCATCGGCACAAAAAGTTTTTGCCGTGGACTATGCCTCGCAAGCCAACATCAAGGTCTTTGCAGTAGACTACGAATCCCAGGCCGACCTCAAGGTATTTAAGGTTCCCTATGAGTCGCAGGCCAAGGGCAATGCGGGTCGGTGGTTCTGGGTATCGTATGCCTCGCAGGCAGACCAGAAGATTTTTTTTGTGGACTACGCCTCGCAGGCCGACCTCAAGATCTTTTTTGTGAAGTACGAGTCGCAGGCCGGCTGGAGATCGGCGGCCAAAAAACACCTCCTCTACTAATGGACCGCCAGTTCCCCATTGGGCGTTTTGAATTTGATCAAGACTTAGGCATGGAGCCTTTTATGGAGCGCTTGTCGACGCTTCCCCAGCGACTGAATTCCGCATGGAATGACTGCGCCACAGCGCTGCGCAACCAACCCTACCGACCCGGAGGCTGGACTCGAGCTACCGTCGTGCACCACATCGCCGACAGCCACCTCAATATGTATGTGCGCATTAAATTGGCTCTTACCGAAGACGATCCTGAGGTAAAGCCCTTTGACGAGAACGCCTGGGCGGAGCTCGCAGACGGCCCTGTAGAATTGTCGCTGCCGCTTATCGAGTCGGTTCACGCCCGTTTGCTGGTCCTGCTTCGAGCCCTAAATTTGCAGGAATGGGATCGTTGCTACTACCACCCCGAACTGCTCCGCTTGGTTTCATTGCGCGAGGTGGTTCAGAAGTATGCCTGGCACGGCGACCATCACCTTGCACACCTTAAACTGCCTTCTTTTTGAACCCGGTCCAACCATTTAGCCCTTCGGGCGCCTTATTGCGGAATCTTTTTTTGCTCCAATTTTGCCTTGTATCGTCTGGCCTCGCTGCCCAAGAGGAGGCCATGCCTGCGGCAGATAGCATTCAAGGCGGACTTTACCCGCTGCCCAGCCGGCCAGACTACCGTCGGCTCGACGCCTGGGCGGCACACCCCGAGCTTGTGGACGGGAGCGACCGAGCAGTGGCTGCAGCCGACCGGCGGTCCGGAGCCTTCGAGGGCCCTGGAATCCCCACTTTTTTTGTGCATCCGACCCTTTATGAGGTAGGCCCCAAGTGGAACGCCGACATCTACAATGCCAGCTACCGCGAGCAGGTTGACGCCGGGTCGCTGGGCAACCAGGCCTCGGTTTTTAACGGAATCGGACACGTTTGGGCCCCGCACTACCGGCAAATGAAGCTGGACGGATACTACACCAACGATTCTGCGCTTAAAGCCCAGGCCTACGTTGCCTTTGATTCCGCCTACCAGGACCTGCGCAGGGCTTTTTTGCGCTTTATAGAGGTTCAGCCCGCGGGTCAAACGTTTGTACTCGCTTCGCACAGCCAAGGAACAGACCATGCCAAGCGGCTGCTCAAAGAAGTCATTTTGCCCAATGTCGACCTGCGCGAACGCATGCTTTTGGCCTACCTAATTGGCAACGTAATAGAGCTCAAAGAGTTTGACGGACTCCCGCTCTGCACCGACCCCGACCAGACCCACTGTTTTTTGGCTTGGCGCAGCTACGGCCAGAATTTTTACCCCAAAAAATTTGGAGACCGCTATGCGGTGGTGAGTCCCCTCACCTGGCGCAGCGACGGCATTCCCTCGCGCCGCCGCGACCACCTGGGTACTCTTTTGCCCAGCGGGCGCTTGGCTTTTGCCGGGTCATTCATTGTGCGGACCGATAAAGGAACCCTGCGCGTGGAACGCCTTAAGCCTTTGCTTCGCGTTTTCTACAACTGGAAGGACTATCATATTGCGGACTATAACTTGTTCTGGTTCAACGTCCGCGCAAACCTGCACCACCGATTGAGCAGCGGGAGGCCAGCCGCCAATCGCCCCCTGCCCAAGGACTATGTACCGACGGCTAAGGAATAGTTTAGTTGGAGAGGTAGAGCAGGTTCTCTTGGAATGCCCGCTCCACGTCGCCGCGCTTGGCTTCGACGATTTCAAAGAAGGTGAAGGCGAATAGCCAAGAGGTCCACATGTCGGGGTTCTCGTCAAAGGAGCCTTCGGCGGCGTTGCGCTCCCAGAATCGGTGCAAATTTTGAAGGGCCACAAAGCCCTCTTCCCATTGGGCCATGTTCCAACCCGGCATGCTGCGCAGGTCGCGAACCAGGGCTAGGTTTTTGAGCATGCCGCGGTCTGGGCTTAGAGTCTGTGCTGCCCAAAGGTCGTTGACTAAAAGATCCAAGTAGGGCAGGGCCCGCTGCAGCAGGGCCTCTTCGCTAAAAAACGAGGGGTCGCGCCAGCAGATGGATTCGGTGTCGAGGAGTTTGTCAAGCATCTCTCAAAAGAACAAGCGTCTGAGGTTTTTAGTTCACGCGATGTACTTTTGCACTCCGCAAGGGCAATTAGCTCAGTTGGTTTAGAGCATCGCCTTGACATGGCGGGGGTCACAGGTTCGAATCCTGTATTGCCCACAGAGAAACCCGGCGCCTCTCGGCGCCGGGTTTTTTATGCCGAATTCCCAGCCGTTCCGCCATGCTTTAAACGGCCACACCAAGTCGCCCCTACGCATGGCAGCCTAGCTTCCTCGGCTGCGTACCTTGGCGGCTTCAATTTTTTATCAAAAAAGCTCTTCAACTAAGCCAAAAACACAGTCCATGAGAATTATCTATCGTTTGCCGCTAATGCTCCTTATTCTGCTGAATCTGGTCTTTGGCCTTTTGATTCTCAAGGCCATCAGGCTCCCTTTGACCTGGCGCCATCGCTTTCTAAACGCCGGCAAGGCGGTATTTCTGGGCATGATGGGAATCAAAATTCGGCTCCGAGAAGGCATCGCTCCGCGCGAAGCCGCCATCCTTATGGCCAACCACCGCAGCTACATCGACGTGCTCTTCTTTAGGTCGTCGACTCCTCAAATCTACCTGAGCAAAATCGAAGTAAAAAGCTGGCCAATAATTGGTTGGGGAGCCCAAGCGCTGGACGTAGTCTTCGTTGACCGCAGCAGCAAAGAGTCCCGCAGCGCTTCGCGCGCCGCCCTGTCTGACCGGGTTCAGCGCGGCCTCAGCCCGGTGGTCTTTCCGGAGGGCACCACCACCGAGCGCGGGCTTTTAGAATTTAGTCCCGGAATGTTCTATACGGCCGCAGAATTGAACGTGCCCATTGTGCCCTTTGTGATGGAATACTCCGA
>JABMNC010000079.1 GCA_013205365.1 Cryomorphaceae bacterium
CAGCAAGGGCATCGCGGTTATTGCCGACATGGTCTTTAATCATGCCTTTGGTCAGAGTCCGCTTGTGGCCATGTACTGGGATGCCGCCAACAACCGCCCCGCAGCCAATAGTCCATGGTTTAACGCCGTGTGCCCCCACCCGCCCTACTGCTGGGGCTTTGACTTTAACCACGAGACCCAGGCAACCAAAGATTTTGTGGATCGGGTCACCACTTTTTGGATTCAGGAATACAAAATCGATGGAATTCGATTTGACTATACCAAGGGTTTTTTGAACGGAAGCGCAGGTAGTTCTGCGCTACGCCAGGCTACTATTAAGCGAATCGGTGATACCCTATGGGCCCTGAATCCCAACGCCCACCTGATTTTGGAGCACTGGGCCGACAATTCTGAGGAGAAGGCGCTGTCAGACTATGGTTTTCTGCTTTGGGGAAATTCAACCTATAACTTTCATCAGGCTGGTCAGGGCAATGCGCAGAGCAACTTTTCTTGGGCCTACCATGGCGCAAGGGGCTGGTCCGAGCCTGCCTTGGTGTCCTACGCCGAGAGTCATGACGAGGAGCGTCTGATGGTTGAAGTTCTTACGTACGGGAATACCTCCAACGTGAACCATAATCCAAGGCAGTTGGCCACTGGCCTGCGGCGGGCTGAGGCGGTGAACCTTTTTGCCTACCTGATCCCGGGTCCGCGCATGATTTGGATGTTTGGAGAACTGGGCTATGATATTTCAATCAATGACCCATGCCGCGTCTGCAACAAGCCCATCCTTTGGAACTACTACCAGGTTCCGGAGCGTCGCCGCCTCTACGACGTGACGGCCGCGATTTTTAGTCTGCGCAAAAGCCATCCAGCCACCTTTAGGGACGGGCAGTTCACCTATAGCTTTAGCGGTAATACCAAGCGGATGGTGTTCAACAGTTCGGGTATGGACGCCATGGCCCTTGGCAATTTTGCGGTAAGCACCCAGACCATTATTCCGGCTTTTACCGCAACAGGGGTTTGGTACGACTACTTCAGTGGGGATTCCATCGTCGTCTCCAATGTCAATGCTGGCATTTCGCTCAAGGCGGGGGAGTACCGATTGTATACGAGCACCAAGCTCAGTCAGCCTCAAATTACTTTGAACGAGCCAGAGCTCGTTGCGGCGGTTTCGAGGGTCTATCCGAATCCCGCCGCAGGGGGATTTTGGTTGGACGCTCCCTCGGATCGAGGCACTGTTCGTTTGATGGACGCTCAGGGCCGAAGCGTCAAAGTATGGGAGCGCTCGGGTGCAGAGCAGGAGTATTTTTCGCTCGGCGCGCTTTCAGCCGGCTGGTATGTCGTTTTGGTGGAGCTCCCGGGCGGTAGCCAAAGGCATACCTTGCAGATTCAACCCTAAGTCATGCGCGCTCTTGCTCTTCTGTTCTTTAGTGCCCTCGGCATCAATGCCATGGCCCAGGTTCCCTACCGTATTACGCTGCGGACCGATGCGCCCGTCTATGGAGCAAGCCTTGCGATGTTGGGCGCCAATGCCTACCTCGGGAGCCGACTGACTGCGTTCACCGAATCAGAACTGAATGCCCTAACTCCACCTAGCCTGCCCGCTTGGGAGGCCCTCGCCCTGAATCGCTGGGACGAAGGCGCGGCCAAACGCTCTGACGTCGTGCTCTTTGCGGCCTTTGGTACCGCGGGAATGGTCCTGCTTGCGCAAACACCTAAAAATACCTTGGTGCGCGACGGACTGGTACTCGGAAGCCTCTGGTTTCAAACCAACCTCAGTACGCTCATGCTCACGGACCTCGCGAAAAACAGCCTTCGGCGAAACCGACCCTTTGTCTACAATTCCCAAGCGCCTTTAATTGACCGAATGGAATCCTACGCACGCAAGTCCTTCTTCTCGGGCCATTCCAGCATGACCGCGTGCAATACTTTTTTTGCCGCTAAAATTTGGACCGACATGCATCCAAATTCCAAGCTCAAGCCCTGGGTCTGGACCGCCGCTGCCGCGGTACCTGCCTATGCTGCACTGCAGCGCGTGCAGGCAGGCAAGCATTATCCCTCTGACGTCATTGTGGGATTGGCGGTTGGGGCAGCTATGGGCTACCTCATCCCGCAGATCCACCTGACGCGATAACCCAGCGCACCATTCCCTCAGGCCGCTTAAGCCTGACCCATATTGGGCAAATCTTGCCCGCTTCGACGCGCAAACTGTCGCTAGAGAGCTCCAAGATCCAGCCCTTTGGGGCTTTGCCGCTCACCGCGTAGGTTCCAGGGGGAATGTGATCCTTCCACTGCCGGGTCTGCGCCAATAGCTGAATCCGATGAACCTCGCTGCCCTTGAGTTCCAAAAACAACTCGGGCGGACTGCCCGCGAACTCGTAGTTTAAATCAATCCATGCCGGGGCGTACTCCGTTTCGCACGGGGGCTGTTTGGGTGGATTTCGCGTCCAGGTATGGCGCGACGATAGGGATAAATACTGTAGGGTACCAGCCCGGCTCCACTCCGAAGAAATGCCCGTTCCTCGAAACTCCAGCCGGGCGCGAATCGGGTTGCCCAGCTCGAGCATGCTGCCACTAAAGGCCGATTGACCGCCCAGACTCCACCGGAGCAAAGCCTGCCCACCAGACCATCCTGCCGCCCAATTGCCCCCTTGGGGAAGGTGAACGTTCAGCCTTGCGGTATAGCTCGTCCCAGCACCCTGGTCGGCCACATAAAGCCCAATTCGGCGGCCCTTGATGGCGGTCCGCAGAGAGAACTGCTGCTGCACTCGGTTTTTGCCCGCGCTCGAGCGCCATTCCAGAGAGGTTTCTCCAAGTCGGTACCGAAGCAGGTCGCTTGTTTGCCCCAAAGTCCAGCTTCTGCGCCATTCCATGCCCTCTAGCCGAAAGCCCAAGGCCTTCATTCCGGGGGCCCAAAGGGCATCGATTTGCCGGGAATCCCATCGAAGGGAGGCGAGATTGGATCCAGGAAGGCTTCGCTGTAGGGTCAGTGGTCCCCAAGTCCCCCGGCCAACCCAAGCCTTGGACTGAACCATGGCCTGGGCCGTCCAGGGTTGCTTGGCAAAGCTTCCCTTGCCCGACCACATCGCACCCAGTGAGCCTTGGGGCGACAGCCAGAGTCCGCGACCCTTGTGGCTAAGGCTCCATCCCCAGCCAGGGGCATGGCTTCCGTAGCGCAGCGACCAGAACCTATGGCTCCCGGAGAACTGGCTTTGTCCGCCAAAGGGCGTCGGCGCAGACTGAAACCAAAGAGAGCTGGAGCCTTGCTGCCAAGAAGCGCCGAGCACCGGCCAAAGGCCACCCGGCAGCGTAGCAAGAGCCCACCACAGGGCAAAGGTCATGGTCGCCTACTCGCTACAATTACGCCGTCAGTATTCTCGAGCCAAGCGCCTTCGGAATCCTCGGGCAGTTGCCAAACTCGGCTGTCTCCTGGCCGAAGTACTCCGCCCGAAAGGCTTCGTCCGTAGCGCTCTCCGTTGCGAATGGCGTAGCAGGAACCGGCCCAAAAATCCTTGCTTTGGTTGGTCACGCGTATGCCCCGATCGGACCACACCAGGTCGAGTTCCTCGCAAAGTTGCCCGCGATAGAGGTCCACCGCATAGCGCGTAGATATTTGTACTAGAACCCTCCCAGCCTGAACCTCCGGCGCCGCAGCTTGGGCTGCAGTGCTCACAAAAATTCGAACGCCCTGGCTGCTGCTGTCTTCGCTCAGCCATCGGTAGTTCACCCGGACTCTTGTTTCGGGAGGAATAGGAACTTCACTCGCAATCTGCAGGTCGTTCATTGGTCCAAGCAGGCTGTCTAAAATTAGCAACGCCGTGTGGCGCTCTTGGCTCGGATTCCATAGCTCGATGTAGCCGACCTCTTGCGAAGATCCGCGTTGAAAGTGGCTGAGTCCGTTGGTAACCACAACCTGGCTCCAGGCGGACCCTTGAAGCAGCCCAAACCAAAGAATCCCGGCCCAACCGGTGGCTGAGCCGGGAAATTCAGCACCAATCTTCACTAGTTGTTGCTCAGGGTGAACTGCAGCGAAATCATTCCCGCTGTGGAAGCATCCAAGGCCTCGGTAGTGAAGTTCAAGGCATAGGTAACGGGAATTCCCTGGCCTGCAGCAGTACCAGAATAGGCAGAACCCAGGCTGTTGATCAGAATTCCTGACTGGGTACCGCTGTTTAATTCCACTTCATTCCCTGACCCAATACTGCCAGTTCCCGCGCTTTGAGCCGTCAGGGCCAGGCTCACCCCAGCAGGAAAGTCTCCGCCGACCACGTCTACGGTTATTTGCCGCTGGTCGTCTGGAGCCGCCGTCTTTACTGAGGTGTACTGCAAAAACATGGTTTGGCTAGCGACCGCAGGATAGGCCGCGCCGGGTGTATTGGGTGAAACAATGTTAAAGGTCAGGTCGGTCAGATTGGCCGCTTGCGCGTTAACTGCACGAACCATTGCGGATTCGTCGATGTAGAAATTGGCATCCACAAAATCGATGTTTTGTGCAGAAACCGAAAGGCCCAGGAGCAGGCTGCTCGTCAAAAAAATAGTACGCATTGCAAAAAGAGAGTTTAAAGGTTAGCGCTCCCCACTTCAGGGAACGGACCAAAACTCCAACCGATGAATCGCTCGAGTCGGTTCCAACGGCTTGCGCAGCCGAGGTTAAACGAAAGAAAATAGTTGCTTAGTAGGGCGCCAGTTCAGGCTTGTTCTTTACGATGTCCTCAATTCGCTCCATGACCTCGGCGGTCAGCAACGCCACGGCCTCAGCGGCCTTCAGGTTTTCGTGCAGTTGTTCTAGGCGTGTCGCGCCGAGCATGACGGTCGACACGTGCGGATTTTTGAGGCACCACGCGATACTGAGCTGGGCGGGTGTAATGCCCAGGGACGCGGCCAAGTCGGCCAAATGCCCGGCGGCAGCGAGTTTTTCGTCAACGATGTTGCGGTCTTTGAGCCATGAAAGCTCGTCGCGGTTCAGTCGAAAGTCGTCACGGAGCCCGTCCCGGTACTTATTGGTTAAAATGCCAGACGCGAGGGGCGACCAGATCGTGGTTCCGAGGCCAATTCGGTCAAAAAGGCGCAGAAACTCGGACTCCATTTTTTCGCGGTGCAGCAGGTTGTACTGCGGCTGCTCCATGGTCGGGCCTATCAGGTGGTGCTGGTCGGCGACACGCTGTGCATCCATGATTTCTTCGGCGCTCCACTCTGAGGTGCCCCAGTACAGGATTTTGCCCTGCATGATCAGCTGGTGCATCGTCCAGACGGTCTCTTCGATCGGAGTTTGCTTGTCAGGACGGTGGCAGAAATAAAGGTCCAAGTAGTCGACGCGAAGGCGTTCGAGCGCTTGGTGGCAGGCCTCGACGATGTGCTTGCGGTGCAGTCCGCGCTGGGTGGGCAGCTTGCCTCCGGCGCCAAAAAAGACCTTAGATGACACCGTGTAGCTGTCGCGTGACCAGCCCACCTCGCTGAGGATGCGGCCCATTACGCGCTCTGACTCGCCATGGGCGTAGACCTCGGCGTTGTCAAAAAAGTTGACCCCGGCGTCGTAGGCCGCGACGAACAGGTCTTTGGCGGTCGGGTAGGGGATTTGGTTGCCGAAGGTGATCCAGGTTCCGAACGACAGCTCGCTGAGCTGCAGTCCAGAGCGGCCTAACTGACGGTATTCCATGGCCTTAGGCCTGGTTCAGGAGTTCGAAGTCAAAACTCTCCATGACGGGATTCGCAAGCAGTTTTTGGCAGGCAAGCGTTACTTTTTCTTGGGCCTCGTCTTTACTGGCCGCTTCAACCTCTAGGGTGATATGCTTGCCAATGCGCACTTCGCCAATTTCTGCCAGGCCAATTGAAGGCATGCTAAGGCTTACGGCCTTGCCTTGTGGATCCAAAAGTGCCTTGTGGGGCATTACGTTGATTTCAGCGCGGAATTTCATAAAAAGCGTTTTTCAAGAGCAGAAACAAAGGGCAGCAAAGGTACGGCTACGGCCAACGCGGCCAAGCCCCAAAATGCAAAAGCCGCGAGCGAAACCGCTACCCAGGCCATGCGGAACCTGCGGTCGGTCCACGAAATAGGGCTGTCCTTGAGCGAGGCCACCCCAAATCGGGCATTTAGGCTGTAGACCGACCAAGCGAGGGCGGCCAAGAAGAGGGCAGGGTGGAGCGGAATTAGTTCCGCGTCGGCGGCGTACATCAGGCCCAGCACAAAGGCCGTGTTGGCGGGCGTGGGCATTCCCATGAATCCCGGGTAGTCCTTCATGACGGAATTGAATCGGGCCAGTCGGTAGACTGAGGCTAGCGTTACGGCCCATCCCAGAACCGGGAGCGCGGGCCAGCTGTAGCCCGTGTTCATCCACATCGCCAGCTGCATCCACATGAATCCTGGAACCACTCCAAAGGTGATTGCGTCAGCGAGGCTGTCGAGCTGTACGCCCAATTCACCTTCAACGCCCAGCTTGCGTGCAGCCCAACCGTCGAGGGCGTCAAAGACAAAGGCCAGCACCAGCGCACCCGTGGTGTATTCTAAGTTTTGAAACATCATGAACCAGATTGCTGCCATGCCGCAGGCTGCATTGCCCAATGTTAAGGCATTTGGAATCCATTTCATTGCGCAAAAGTACGTCGCTACCTTTGGGGTCATGCCAATCCTTTCGCGACTTCCAAACTGGAGCCTGGCTGTGCTCAGCCCTCTGATGCTATGCCTCGCATGGCCCGGCAGCTTGGGCTACCATGAATTCCCAATTTTAGCGCCGCTGCTTCTGGTTTCCATGGTCCCAATGCTTCTGCTGGAGGCGCGCCTGCGCGAAGTAAAAACGCGGCACTTTGCGGGCTACGCGGCTTTGAGCAGCGTCTTGTTCAACCTCGGAACCACCTGGTGGGTGGCCGGCGCACACTGGTCGGGAGTTTTGGGTACAGTCTTGATTAACGGTATTCTCATGACGGCAGTTTGGCTCCTCTACCGTTATGCGGTCCGCCAGGTTGGCCTGCGCACTGCACTTTGGATTTGGGTTACTGGCTGGGTTGCCATTGAGCTGCTCCACGAAGATTGGGCCTTCAGCTTTCCTTGGCTGAATTTGGGTCATGCCTTTGCGGAAGTTCCTCAGTGGGTGCGATGGTATGCCTGGACCGGTCCTCGTGGCGGAACAGTCTGGTTGCTTATTGCCAACGCTGTTTTTTGGCAGTTTTTTGCCTCGCCTGGTTCGCGCGGGCGCTCCGGCCTCCTAATTACCCTACTTGGCCCAATTGCCTTTAGCTACGGCCTTGGAGCCTGGCTAGACGCCAAGCCCGCGACCGGCAGCCTTCGCGCGCTGGTGGTGCAGCCCAATGTGGATCCCTACTCCGAGAAGTTCCAGACGCCCGACCTTATTCAGGTGCGCAAGTGGGTTGAGGCAAGCTCGGCCTTGACGGATTCTGCTCCGGGATTGATCGTGCTGCCCGAAACTTTTTTGCACGAAGGACTGGACGAGAACTACGCGTCAAACTGGCCGTCGCTCATCGCCTTTGAACCGGTTCTTCGCAAGGGCTGGGCAGTGGTCCTTGGCGCAACGACCTACCGCCTCCATGGCCCTGAGCCCGAGAACCCTGCCGCCCGCCCCATTGACGATCGCCGGTCGGTGACCTACGCTAATTCGGCGGTCTTTGCCCGGGCAGGGCATCCACTGCAGATCTACCATAAATCCAAGTTGGTTGTTGGGGTGGAGACCATGCCCTTTAGTCGTCTGCTCAATAGCATTTTGGGAGACCTTACCCTAAACTTCGGCGGAACAAGCGGCACCCTGGCCACCCAGAGCGAGCGGGGTGTTTTTGAGGCAGGACCTGACCTTCCTAGAATTGGTGCTCCAATCTGTTGGGAGCAGGATTTTGGCCCGTTTGCCGCAGAATTCTCACGTGCAGGAGCCGAGGTTCTGACGGTCATTACCAACGACGGTTGGTGGGGCAATACCTCCGGCCATGTGGCCCACCTGCACTACGCCCGCTTGCGTGCCGTGGAGCAGCACCGGTCTCTTCTGCGCAGCGCCAATACCGGAATTTCGGCGGTTATTGGTCCGGACGGCAGGGTGGAGCAGTCCCTTACCTGGGGGCAAGAGGGCATCCTGGAGGCAAGGGTCCCGACCTATAGCGAGCCGTCTTTTTTTGCGCGGCACGGAGACATCGTCGGTCAGTGGGCGGGATTCGTCTTTGCATTCCTGCTGCTGAGTCTTTTAGTGCGTCGTTTGCGCGGACTAAAGCGCCTGGAATCCTAGTCCAATCCGCACCTAATTCCGTCTGCTTCCTTGGTCCTTGATCGACCTTGAAGCCTACCTTTGCCTTATGGAATTTGATGTACTCGTTATTGGAGCTGGCCCTGGTGGGTATGTGAGCGCCATTCGCTGCGCGCAGCTCGGTTTTTCTACTGCATTGGTCGAGAAAGACCCCACTCTAGGCGGAACCTGCCTTAACGTCGGATGCATTCCCTCTAAGGCATTGCTCGACTCTTCGGAGCATTACTATAACGCAGTCCACGCCTTTGCCGAGCACGGAATCGACGTCGAGGCTCCTAAAATCAATTGGCCCCAGATGATGGCGCGCAAGAAGCAAGTGGTCGATACAACCTGCTCGGGCATTGATTTTTTGATGAACAAAAACAAGGTGACGGTACTAAAAGGTTTGGGGTCATTTGTGGATTCCCATACCGTCAAAGTCGCGGGCAGCGAAGAGGTTATTGTCAAGGCCAAGCATATTATAGTAGCCACTGGCTCGGTTCCAGTTGAGCTTCCCTTTGCCAAGTTTGACGGCGAGCGCATCATCAGCTCCACCGAGGCCCTGAGCCTGCCTGAGGTGCCCAAGCGCATGATCGTTATTGGCGGCGGCGTTATTGGCCTTGAGCTCGGCAGCGTCTATAAGCGTCTCGGTTCTGAGGTGATCGTGGTGGAGTTTGCGGATTCCATCCTCTCCACCATGGATGCCTCCATCGGCAAGGAGATGCAGCGCGTACTTCGCAAGATCGGTATGGTCTTTCACCTGGGAACCAAGGTGGTTGGGGTTGAGCGCAAGGGCGATCTGGTCACGGTCCAAGCAACCGACAAGAAGGGTAATCCCCTGCAGTTCGAGGGCGATTACTGCCTTGTAGCGGTCGGCCGCAGAGCCAATACCGCGGGTTTAAATTATGCAGCGGCTGGTCTTAAGGCTGACGAACGCGGCCGCCTGGAGGTTAACGGCCATTTGCAGACGAGCCAGGCTCATATTTATGCCATCGGCGACTTGGTTCGCGGAGCGATGCTTGCTCACAAGGCTGAGGAAGAGGGCGTGGTCGCGGCAGAGACCATTGCCGGTCAAAAACCACACATTGACTACAATTTGATTCCGGGCATCGTCTACACTTGGCCTGAGGCGGCGAGCGTTGGCAAAACCGAGGAGGAGCTCAAGGCCAGTGGTCTTGCCTA
>JABMNC010000080.1 GCA_013205365.1 Cryomorphaceae bacterium
GCAATACGACTTTTTGAAGTCTTGGTGCAGCCGCAAGGGCATCGACTGGACTAGCCCGGCCGAAATGATCGCAGATCCGCGCATCATTGCTCGCTTTCAGCGCGAAATCGACGCCACCAACGACCAGTACGGCCAGTGGGAAAAGGTCAAGAAATTCGCCCTAACGCCCGACATGTGGAGCATAGTAGGCGGACACGTTACGCCCACCCTAAAGCTTCGCCGCAAGCCCATCTTGCAGAGGTATGCGGGGCTGTACGAGGCCTTGTACCAAGAGTAAGCTAAATAGACCTTAAGCCTTGGCGTAGCGCCTAAACCGCTCGAGCACCGCCTGCATGTCGTCGGGCAGGGGAGCCTCAAACACCAGGCGTTCGTCGGGCCGCGACGGGTGCTCAAAACCGAGGAGTCGAGCATGAAGCGCTTGTCGTGGAAGCATTTCGATGGTTCGGTGCGCAAACTGCGCAAACTTGGGCAGCTCCGGGCGGTGCGGCGCCTTGTCGCCGCCGTAGATCGTGTCTCCCACCACCGAATGACCAAGATGCTTCAAGTGGGCCCTAATCTGGTGTGTCCGCCCGGTTTCGAGCCGGCAGGCCACGAGGGTTGCGAAATGAAAGCGCTCGAGTACTTCGTAGTGCGTTATGGCGTGCTTCCCGTGCTTTCCGTCGGCAAATACAGCCTGAACCTTGCGGTCTTGCAGCGATCGTCCAATATGGCCGGTTACCGTTCCGCGGTCTTCGCGCACATTGCCCCAAACCAGGGCATGGTACTCGCGCTCGCAGCTGTG
The DNA here is from genome assembly GCA_013205365.1 of Cryomorphaceae bacterium. Taxonomy (GTDB): domain Bacteria; phylum Bacteroidota; class Bacteroidia; order Flavobacteriales; family Schleiferiaceae; genus TMED14. The sequence continues at coordinate 782 of JABMNC010000080.1, forward strand.
GTCGGCAAACTGCTTGGCCAAAAAAGCAAGGGCGTAGTCGGTACGCGCCACTACCAGCAGGCCGGTCGTGTCCTTATCGATGCGGTGAACTAAGCCGGGGCGCACGTCAGGCCCAGCGCCCGGCAAATTTTGAAACAAATGAAGCAAGCCGTGCACGAGGGTTCCGGTAAAATGGCCAATCGCCGGGTGCACCACCATTCCGGCCGGTTTATTGATCACTGCGAGGTCGTCGTCGAGGTAGATGATGTCGAGGTCGATGGCCTCGGCCTCCAGCACAAATTCGCGCGGAGGCTGCGCCAGCACCACCGTGACTTCTTCGCCGGCCTTAACCCGGTGGTTGGACTTGACGGGCTGACCATTGACGCGGATTGCGCCCACCTCGGCCGCCTTCTGAATGCGGTTACGCGAGGTTTTCTGCAAAAAATTAAACAAAAACTTGTCAACCCTCAAAGGGCCTTGGCCCGGTTCGGCCAAAAAGCGATGGTGTACAAAAAGCTCCTCGTCGGCGCTCATTGCGTCGTCTGCCTCGTCGTCCAGTTCAATCATAGTTTCGATAGCCGTGCTGTTTGGCCGGAATCGCTGCGAAGCAGGTAGACGCCAGCCGGTAAATGACTGATATTTAGCTGCCAGGGCTGGGATGAATCCGGCCGCTGATCCTGAACCAAAACGATTCCCAATGCATTGACCACCTCGATTTGGCGGCCGAGCCCCTCTACCCTTACCCAGTCTGCTGCGGGCTGCGGGTACAAACTCAGATTTCGGCCCGCGGGCTGCGGCAGCGGGCGAAGCGACAAATCGCTGGGAAGTCCGCGAAAAAAGGGCCTAAGGGCAAGAGCCCCATTGATCTGGCTCGAGAACCAGGCGCCTGCCTCGCCAAAAGCCTTGACAGCCTGAGTGTTTAGGTCCAGTCCGAGCACGGCCTTGGGCATGCCCTGATCGGAATTCGACGATTCCATAACTACTCCGAGGTAAACCTCGCGCGGAACCACAAGCCCCAGCGTGTCAAGTACATAGTGCCGGCCCAGCTGGCCCGCATAGTTCCAAGCCACCTCATAAAGGGAATCGCTTACATAAATCGCATCGCCTGGGAAGCCCGCCGAGTCAACCGACCAGATTCCAAGCCGAAACTGCTCGCCCTCGCCCAATGGCCCGGCCGGAATCCATTCCAAGTCCATGCCGCGCAGCGTGTCGGACTGCAAAAATTGGTAGCGCTGTGCCCAGCGGGGCTGAATGCCCTGAGCGACGCCGTATCCCCGTTCCAGGCTGCCATCGTCGACCACGTAGCGCTGGTCGCACTCGATGCGAATCCGCACGGTATCGTTGCTTCGATCACCTACCGACTCGCCATCAAACCAATAGGTGAGGTTCCATGCAAAGGGTCCGCTCGCTATGGTCTGAGGACGGTTCAAGGCCAAGTTGTAGGGAGTGGGAACATTGTGCACGAGGTTCGAAACCACAGGAACCGTCAAGCGGCTTTGAAGCACCGCGCCCGCGTCGTCGGTCCAGAGCAGCTTGCCCAGGTTGAGCTGCCAGCCCCCGACGGGAACCAGGCCATTGCGGCGATAGGGGCTGCGCACCGAGTCCCGCTCGAGCAGCACTCGGTTGTAGTGAAACCAGGGAACTTCTCGGTAGACGTTGAGCAAGCGGGCCGGGGGCGAAATCCAGGTCGGGTCAAAAATCAGGGTGTCGGCAAGGCCCTGGTTAGCGCTGAGCTCCAGGTAGTCCAGTACAAAAACATCAAAGGCACCCGAAGGCGCTCCACAGCGCCCGATGCGCACGCGGGTAGCGGGCGAGGCTGCCGCAGCGGCCGGCAGCGCAAAGGAATGAGCCTTCCAAAGGTCCTCGGGCATGCCTCCAACCACCCGACCCATGGGCAGCCAGGCAGTATCTGCACTGCTCCAAGCATGAACAACGAGGCTGTCGCTGGGCTCGCTGGGGTCGCCAAATCCGCCCTGCTGCAGCCTAAAACTCAATACGGCTCCCGACGGAGCAGCAAACCATGGACTCGTCAGCGCGTCGCCAATAGTGTCGGTACTAAGGACTCCAGGTCGGTAGGCCGCCCCACTGCCAGAAACACCGTCAAAAACAGCAACACCGAGCGAGAGCGGATTCTTGGCCATCGTCTGGGAACATACCACGCCTCGGTTCTGCCAGTTAGCCGGAATCCGGTGGTCAAAACCCAGGCGCAAAGGCAGTGCAGCCGTATCGGAGGTGGTTTTAAACGCGCGTTGGGCCGTCTGAGGGCCCGACCATGGAATCATTGCATGCTCTGAAGCCTGCGCCCCAGCCCAAAACGTCAATAGCCATAAACCCAGAGCGCCAAAGGCACTTCGCCGCCCTACTTGACCCATACCCGTACCTTGGCTTGAGCCGGCAAAGCTGGAGCACCGTTGGAGCTGGACGGACTCTGCGATTGAACCGCTCCCAGCAGGCTGTCGCCCTCGGTCAACTCGATTCCCAGGCCCGAAAGCTGCAGCAAGGCCTTGGCCTCCCCGTAGCTTAAACCAATCAAATCAGGAACTGCCTGGGTTAGGTTTCCGCCCCGCATACCCACCCGAAGGGTCAGGTTCGCGCCCTTGCGCACCCGGCTTCCGGCGGCTAAGATTCGCCCGTTGTATTCCACTTCGAGTACCAATCCGTCGGTCATGTCAGGAACGTACTGAATTTCGGCAACATTCAAGCCGCGCGACCGCAGGTCCAGCTCCGCACGAGCCAGAGTCCGCTCCGCAACGGCGGGCAGCATAACTAATTCTGCGTTGAAACGGTTAATACTGAGCATGACTTCGCGCCCCTCCTTTACGACGGACCCTGCCACGGGGTACTGCTCAAAAACTTCTTGCGGACGCAGTTCGCGACGGTAAACCGAAGAGTCGAGCATGACGCCCTCGAGGCCCTGGTCTTCTAACTTTTCAAGGGCGTCTTCAAAGCTCATGCCCGTGAGGTCGGGCACCTTAACTACCTCGCCGAAGCCCGTTATCCATTTTAGGACCGTTTGGGCCGATATTCCGAGAATAATAAAAAACAGCAAGGCCAGCACGGCGTTTACCGCGAAGGTCTTGCTCTTAATAAATAACCACCAATTGCCCATTGTCACAAAGGTAGGCCGAGGCATCTATCTTTGGCCCATGCGTCCCTTAGTTGCCGTAGCCATGGGCGGCTACTCCAGTGAATTCGGCATCTCGCTCTTGAGCGGAAGCCACGTGCTTGACGCGCTTGATGCGTCACGATTTGAGGGCGTGCGGCTCGAACTGCGGCCCAATGAGGGCTGGAAGGCCTTTGACAGAGCAGGGGGTTCGCTGCACTTGATCGAAGACCGTTGGACCCTTCGGCTCGCCGACGGAACCGAGCGCCGCATCGACGCCGTGCTCAACCTCATTCACGGGCACCCGGGAGAAGACGGAACCCTTGCAATGGCGTGGGAACAAGCGGGCATAGCCTACTCGAGCTGCAGCCCCGCTGCCTCGGCCTTGACCTTTCACAAGTTCTGGACCAACGCCCTGGCTCAAAGGCTGGGCCTGCGGGTCATGCCCTCGGCGCACCTGCGCCGTGGTGGCGACGAGGCTGCGGTTCATGACTTTCTGGCCGCGCAGGCCTACCCCCTCTTTGTAAAGCCCTGTCGAAGCGGTTCAAGCTATGGCGTTTCTCGCATTACCGCGGCCGACCAGTGGGCCCTAGCCCGCGACGTAGCCTGGAAGGAAGACGACGAACTCATCGTCGAACAGGGCGTGCTAGGAACCGAACTGGGCTGCGGCGCAATGGTCACCCCCGAGGGCGTTCGCATACTGGGCATCACCGAAATAGTCCCCAAAAAGGAGTTTTTTGACTTTGAAGCCAAGTACCTCGGTGCCTCCGAAGAAATTACCCCGGCCCGCATCCCCGAAGCTGCCGCCGAAGCCCTGCGCGGCGCCACCGTTCGCCTTGTGGAGGGAATGGGCCTTCTTGGTTTTGTGCGCGCCGACTTCATTTTGCCCGCTGACGGAACCGACGCCGTGCTCATCGAGATCAATACGATACCCGGCATGAGCGCAGAAAGCATTGTTCCGCGCCAACTCGCCGCTGCAGGCATTTCGATGCAGCACTTTACCTCAGGCCTCATTGAGGCAACCCTTAAAAGCCATGAAGACCGCGCTGTTCCCCGGATCTTTTGATCCCCTAACCCTCGGTCACGAGGACGTAGTTCGCCGCGCCGCAGCCCTATTTGACCGCGTCGTAGTTGGAATCGGAGTGAATTCCAACAAAAAAAACATGTTCAGTCCCGAGCAGCGCATGGCCTGGATCGAGACTGCTTTTGCCGACCTGCCGCAGGTTGGGGTAGCCTGCTACCAGGGACTTACCGTGGACTACGCAAAGTCCATCGGAGCCCAATTCATCGTGCGCGGACTTCGCAATCCCGCTGACTTTGAGTTTGAAAAAGCCATTGCGCAAACCAACCGAGAACTTGAGCCCGGCATCGAGACCGTCTTTTTTCAGACCGGTGCGCGTTTTTCGCACATTGCTTCGAGCCATGTGAGAGAAATTATTCGGTACGGAGGCGACTACCGCTTGTTTGTGCCCGACGCGGTGCGCACCACCTCCTGAATAGTCGGGTAGCTGTCTATGGCAGCCTGCCGCCATTGCGGTTCGAGCATCCACTGCACCGCCTCAATGCCTTCCTCCCGCTGCGGACTGAGCTCGGGCCGACCCTCCACCTTCATGCGGAACCAGTGCGTGGTCTTCACGTAGTTGCTGCCGTCAACCGCGTAACGGTGTACGGTTTCGCAGAGTTTTTCTCCAAGCATAATTCCCGAAAGTCCACACTCTTCTTCGACTTCACGTAGGGCGCATTGGCCAAGGGCTTCGCCCTTTTCTAGTTTGCCCTTGGGCAAATCCCACTGACCCAATCGGTGGATCCACAGGACTTCTCCTTCGGAATTTTCAACCCAACCGCCCGCTGCCGTGATGGCTCGCTCGCTGTACTTTAGTGCCATGAACCTTGATATTAAATCGGGCGAAACCCTCGCCGAACTTCTTCTGCAAATTAAAGCGGTTTCGCTGCGTCCCGACGAGCCCTTTACATGGGCCTCTGGCCTCAAGTCGCCCATTTACTGCGACAACCGCGTTACCCTTTCGCATCCCAAGGTGCGAACCTATTTGTACGAGCAAATGGCCCGCTTGATCCACAGGGAGTTCCCTGATGCAGAAGTTATTGCAGGTGTTGCCACGGGGGCCATCGCCCTGGCCGCATTGGTGGCCAACGAACTGAACTTGCCGATGGTTTATGTGCGGTCGGCCGCCAAAGAACACGGTCGTCAAAACTTAATTGAGGGCGAACTGCCTCATAATTCCCGTGTTGTGGTCGTCGAAGACCTTGTATCAACCGGCAAGTCCTCGCTGCAAGCCGTCGATGCCCTTCGCGAGGCCGGCGCTCAGGTTTTGGGGATGACTGCGATTTTTACCTATGGCTTTCCTGCGGCGAGCAATGCCTTTGAGGAGGCCCACTGCATGCTTCACACCCTTAGCGACTACGACCGCCTGCTCAAGGCCGCTCTTTCTCGCGGAACCCTCACTCCATCAGAGCTAAAGGCTTTGGAGGGCTGGCGCCTCGATCCTAAAAAATGGAGCGATCGTTTCAGTCACTAGGGCGGGAAGTTAGTTAAGGGATCAAAGGCCGGTCAGGACGCTTCAAGGGTCCGGAATGCTAAAGAGGGTCTGGACCGATTGACCACTCCAGTTCTTTGTGGCCCACCCATCGCAGGCCTCCACTTAGGAGCTCGAGCCCCAGCCGGCCGTCGGGAGACAGCAGGCGCGGAGTGGCCTGCAGGCGCTCGCCCGATACCTTATCCTTAAAGGTGCCCAAAACCTGCCAGCCCATAAGGTGCGAGGTGTAGCGGTCCAGTACGTCCGGTGGCAGGGGGGCATCGAGTGCCTTAGACAGCATTTCGGCCGTTTGCTCCACCAAGCCGTCGAGGGAGAGTCCGGCCAAAAATGCGCAGCCCTCGGGCGCTGCGCTCACGTTCAAGCCCAAGCCCAAAAACCAGCGAGCGCATCGGCTTTGCTGCCAGTAGGCTTCAGTAAAAAATCCGCCAAGCTTAAGCCCATGGAGGTAGAGGTCGTTGGGCCACTTGAGCTGGGCCTTAAAGCCGAGCGACTGCAGCCACTCCACAACCACGAGGGAAGCCTGAGCATGGCGCACAAAAACGAAGGCCGAAGACCACTGCAGTTCAGGGCTCACAAGGGTCAATAACAGGCTTGATCCCGGCACATCGGTCCAGGTTGTTCCCCCGCTGCCCTGACCTTGGCTTTGAGAATCTGCCGAAATGGCAGTCCATCCGAGGGGATTCCACTGCTCGGGATTGGCATGCGCCCAGGCTTGAGTAGACGGAACATTACCCAATACCACGTGCTTTATAGTGCTTCCTTGGCCAGACATCGGGCAAAAATGCGAAGAATTCCGAGACAAATACGGCATGAAGTCTATTTGGCATTTTAATTGCCTTAGATGCCCGGTACTTTTGCTGCATGAAAACTTCGTTTGCCCAACTCCCTCCCACTGTACTCAGCGCCATAGAAGGCGTGAGCGATATTAAAGGTGAAAACCTTGTCTTACTGGACCTTCGCGGGCTCGACAACGCAGTGTGCGACTTTTTTATTATTGCAGAAGCCCTCTCGGGAACGCAGGTTAACGCCATGGCCGAATCGGTTCGCAAGCGGGTCCGTGAAGAGGCCGACGACCGTCCCTGGCACGTGGAAGGCTCCCAGCAGTCGGAGTGGATTCTGATGGACTATGTGAGCACCGTGGTTCACCTCTTTCAGCGCGAAGCCCGCGCCTTTTATGACCTCGACGGCCTTTGGGCCGACGGTGTCAAGATTGAGTTGCCGAAACAATACCTTATTGATCCTGTTTAAATTTTAGATGAGTAAAAAAAATACCGTACCCAAGCCGGGGCCAAGTCCCAAGGGTGGAAGTCCCAAGGGTGGGCTTCCCAAGTTCAACTTTAGCTGGATCTACATTGCCGTTTTTATCGGACTCCTCGCGCTGCAGTTCGCTCAAAGCAGGCTTGGCAACCAAACCATTCCTTCGAACTTTAACGACCTGAGCGAGCGCATCGAGCGCGGCCACGTCGATAGGGTTAAGGTGGTCAATGGCAAAGAAGTTTATGTTTTTGTCAACGCTGACAGTTTGGCAACCCTGAAGGAGTATGAAGAGCTCGCCAAAACCACGGTCGGCGATGCCGTTAATGAGGGTCCGCACTTTGTTTTTGAAATGCCGGCAGAATCGTTTGACCGCGCCATGGAGCGTTTTTATGACCAGCGCCCCAACACCGCCGAGGTAAGTGTGGAGTACAAAGACGAGCCCAACTACTGGGGCGAAGCCTTGTCCTGGATCATGCCGCTCCTCATTTTTGCCGGGCTATGGTTCTTTTTAATGCGCCGCATGGGCGGAGGCGGTTCCGGCGGGCCTGGTGGCCAAATCTTCAACATCGGCAAGAGCCGTGCGCAGATGTTCGACGCCGACAGTGCGGTTAAAGTCACCTTTAAAGACGTTGCCGGCCTTGACGGGGCCAAAGACGAGGTTCTTGAAGTGGTAGACTTTCTCAAAAACCCCAAGAAATACACTGACCTGGGAGGCAAAATCCCTAAAGGAGTGCTGCTTAGTGGCCCTCCGGGGACTGGCAAAACATTGCTTGCCAAGGCTGTGGCAGGCGAAGCCCAAGTGCCATTCTTCTCTCTGAGTGGATCCGACTTCGTTGAAATGTTTGTTGGCGTTGGCGCAAGCCGAGTTCGTGACTTGTTTAAGCAAGCCAAGGAGAAGTCGCCGAGCATCATTTTTATCGACGAGATTGATGCCATCGGGCGAGCCCGCGGCAAGAATGCATTCAGTGGCGGGAACGACGAGCGCGAAAACACCCTAAACCAACTTCTTACCGAGATGGATGGTTTCGGAACCAACGAACACGTTATTGTGATGGGTGCAACGAACCGCGCCGATATTTTGGACCGAGCGCTCATGCGTGCAGGCAGGTTTGACCGCATTATCTATGTGGACCTTCCTGAGGTTAGCGAGCGTATTGAAATTTTTAAGGTCCACCTGCGCCCCCTCAAGCTGGGTGGCAATGTAGACGTTGAATTTCTCGCTCGCCAGACGCCAGGGTTCAGTGGTGCTGACATTGCCAACGTATGCAACGAAGCGGCGCTTGTCGCAGCGCGCAAAGACAAAAAAGTAATCGAAAAGCAGGACTTTCTCGACGCCGTAGACCGCATTGTAGGAGGGCTCGAGAAGAAATCCAAGATCATAACTCCTGAAGAGAAGGAGATCATCGCCTACCACGAGTCAGGCCACGCCACCGTGAGCTGGCTCCTGGAGCACGCCTCGCCCCTGGTTAAGGTGACCATTGTTCCGCGCGGACGTTCCCTCGGTGCCGCCTGGTACCTCCCTGAGGAGCGCCAGCTGACCTCTAAGGAGCAGATGCTCGACGAGATGTGCGCCACTATGGGCGGACGGGCCGCTGAAGAAGTAGTCTTCGGACGCATCACCACGGGTGCCTTGAGCGACCTCGAGAAGGTTACCAAGCAAGCAAGAGCCATGGTTTCGGTCTACGGACTCAACGAGCGCTTGGGCAATATTACCTACTACGATTCCTCGGGTCAAAACGAATACCAATTTGATAAGCCCTATTCAGAGCGGACTGCAGAAATCATTGACGAAGAGATCAGCAAGCTCATTGAAGGCCAGTACGAACGCGCCAAGGAATTGCTTCGCGGCAACCGCGACAAGCTCGAGGCCCTCGCTAAGGAACTGCTGAGCAAGGAGGTCATTTTTAGGGACAACCTCGTCGCAATTTTTGGAGAGCGCATTTGGATGAGTCGAGAAGACCGCCTAAAAGCATTGGCTGAATCCACTGCTCCTGCTGAAGCCTTGGAGGCTGCAGAAGGCTCTGCGCCCAGCGAGGTCGAGATGCCGACCGAAGTTCCAGAAACGAGCGACGCAAAGCCTTCTCCTGAGGATCCTTTGTCTGCACCAGAGGGGCCCGAGAGCGGTTCTTGATAAGTAGCGACTAGGTCGAGGCAGCCGAAGAATTTATAGTGTAATTTTACACCCTATGGCTGGCTGGCTTGGTAAATTCCTCACGATTCTCAGTGGCGCACCCCAATCGGGTGGCGAAGAGGTTTCGGACGCTAAAACCAATAATTTTCTAACCCGAGAAGACCCAGTTGACTTAGCCTTTGTGCGGCATTTTACCAAGTCGGGCGGCTTGTTTCTCTACTGCGGAAGCGCCAACGAGGTCGTTGATAATTTAAAGGCCGTAGGGTCCGAGATTGGGCAAAAGCAATTTTTTGTTCCCGAGGCAAGCCTTCACGCTTGGTTCAAGCAGGCCGAGCTCAGTGTGGTGCACGACAACCCCCTCGAAGCCGACGCCATGGCCACCACCTGCCATGCTGCCTTGGCCCAAACCGGCGGGGTCATGATCACCGACGCCCAAACCCAGGGACTCAAATTTGCCCAACTTCCCTCGATTCACTTGGTTTTTGCCCGTGTTTCGCAGGTCTACAATAGCCTGTCTGACGGAATGTCGGCCATCAATAAATTTCACCGAGAGCACCGGCCCTTGAGCATTATCACGCTCAAAGGCAAGCGCGACGAAGCCGTACTGCAAGCCAAGGTCGACCCCAACAAGGGTCGGGAGCTCTACTTTTTCTTGGTTGAAGATCACTTGTTCAACGAACTATGATGCAGCGCAGCATCTGGGGCATCCTATATGCCCTGGTTATCGCCTTCGTCTGTACCGCATTCCCGTGGTCGCCTGGCCTTCTTTTTTTGCTGCTGCTCGGCGTTGCCCTTGAGGCACTGCGGCTGCCCGGACTCAGCCCTAAACTTCGGGCTGCAACCCTACTCTACATCTTTGCCAGCGCACTGGCAACTGGCTGGCTTTGGGGTATGGGCGGCGGAGATTCCCTGCTCGCAGTTTTTGTCTTGATCTGGCTTTCTGACTCGATGGCCTATGCCGGCGGGCGGCTGTTTGGCAAAACCCTAATGGCCCCGATTCTTTCTCCCAAAAAAACCTGGGAAGGCCTAATTACTGGGCTGATTTTTACCGTCGGAATCGGGTATGCCCTTCTGCATTATGCCCTTGATGTTTCCTTGAAACTCACGCTAATTATGACCGTCTCTGTAGCCGTCACGGCACCGATTGGCGACCTTATTGGGTCCTACCTCAAGCGCCAAGCTGGAGTTAAAGACTCCGGAGTCTTTTTGCCAGGGCATGGCGGATTTCTCGACCGCCTCGACAGCTTTCTGCTCTCGAGTACCGTTCTGGTACTGCTGCTCATAGCCATGCAAACCTTTTAATCCCATCGATATGCTTCACCGCGAAGGAACCAAAACCATTTTTATTAGCCTGCTCATCCTGGCCCTTCCCTACATCCTGCTCACCCAGCTCGAAGCTCCCCACTGGGCCGTCACCGCATACCTCGTCGCAGGTCTGGTGCTGCTGGGCTTGGTGCTACAGTTCTTCAGAAATCCGACCCGCCGTACCGCCGCTGAGTTGGGAGACGTAATCGCTCCGGCAGACGGAACCGTGGTGGTCATTGAAGACGTCGAGGAGCCCGAGTACTTCAAGGGGAAGCGCAAGCAAATAAGCATTTTTATGTCGCCCCTGAACGTGCACGTCAACCGAGCACCGGTGAGCGGACGCACCGTTTTTACCAAGTACCACAAAGGCAAGTACTTGGTAGCATGGCACCCCAAGTCAAGTACAGAAAACGAGCGCAGCACCCTGGTTTTTGAAACCCCCAGCCATGGCGAAGTTCTGATTCGGCAGATTGCGGGGGCAGTGGCCCGACGAATAGCGGTCTATGTCAAGCCCGGCCAACCCGTATCGGTTGGCGAAGACGTAGGATTTATTCGTTTTGGCTCGC
>JABMNC010000081.1 GCA_013205365.1 Cryomorphaceae bacterium
GAATCCACCTTTATGGTCGAAATGGCCGAGACGGCATCCATCCTCAACGGTCTCACCTCGCGCAGCCTGGTCTTGCTCGACGAGATTGGGCGCGGAACCGCCACCTACGACGGACTGAGCATCGCCCAAGCCATTGCGGAATTTGTGCACGATCATCCGCACAAGCCACTGGTGCTCTTTGCTACCCACTACCACGAGCTCAATGACTTGGCCAAGGACTACCCGGGTATCGCCAACCGCCACGTGCGCATCAAGGAGGTCGACGGCCGCATGGTTTTTTTGCGGACCCTTGCTGAGGGCGGAACCTCGCACTCCTTTGGCATCGAAGTCGCCCGCATGGCGGGCATGCCCCCTAGTGTGGTGCTTCGCGCGCACTCCCTGTTGGGCGCACTAGAACAAGCCGCCGACCGAGAAAAATCCGCAAAAAGTTCCGACTCGAGCGGCCTTCAGCTCTCCTTCATTCAGTGGGAAGACCCCAAGGCCCAAACCTGGCAAAGCGAGCTCGCAGAACTCGACCCCAACGCCATTGCTCCGATGGACGCGCTCCTGCTCCTGCAGCGTTGGAAGAAGGAATTCGGAAACTAGTCGCTAGTAACTAGCAAAAAAAAACTCCGAGCCAAGGCCCGGAGCTTCACTACGTTCGGTGAACGTGCTTACTTGATCACCACAAACTCCACGCGGCGGTTGTGCTGGTTCTTTTTAGAGATGGGATCGTTCTCTCCCTTGCTTACCACGTCAAAGCGCGACTCGGGCAGGCTGTAGGTAGTGGTTAGGGCTCTTAAAACCGCCTTGGCACGGCGCTCTCCTACCTTCAAGTTGGTCTTCTCAGAACCCGTCTTGTCGGCATGACCAATGATTTGCAGGCGAAGGCTTGGGTTAGCCTTGACCATCTTGGCGACTACGGCCAGCTTGGCCTCTTCGTCTGCTGAAACAGTAATGCTGTTGGTGGCAAACAGAACCTCGGGAATGAATGCACTCGCTACGGCAGAAGACAGGCCTCCGCTAACGTCTATGCGCTTACCCTGCCAGTTAACCAATGAACCCGCTGGAGTATTGGGCTCCTTGTCTTTGGAGTCTACAATACCGTCGCCGTCGCTGTCTAATTCCGCACCGCTAGCGTCAGTGCGAGCACCGCGCTGGGTGTAGGGGTCGGTGTCAAGCTCATGGCGAATTCCGTCGCCGTCTAAATCAAGGGCGCGACCAGAACCGTCAATCATGGCTCCCTTGGGAGTATTGGGCTCTAAGTCGAAGGCATCCGAAACGCCATCGCCGTCGCTGTCTTTTTGAACTTTGGCTAGGTCACCCTTAAGCGATGCTACTTGGGTTTCTAGATCCTTGACGCCGCATGAGGCCAAAATCATGGTGCTTGCTGCTAAAACGAGGTACTTCATTACAAATTAGTTTAAATCCGAGACCAAATGTACAAAATTTCGGTCGCTGCAAGCACTCAAAAGTTCGCTTACCGGGCGGCCTGATTCGTCGGCAATCCAGTCGCTCCAATACTCCCCAAGGGGCTGGAGCACAAACCTGCGCTGGGGCATTCTCGGGTGCGGCAGCTGGAGCCTGGGGGCCGTCAAGGTCAAAAAGGGCGATGCCAGCAGCAGGTCAATGTCGATGCGGCGGCTCTCGTAGCGCGGAGCGTCCGCACTGCGCACGCGACCCAAAAGACGCTCTGTTTCAAGGCAGAGCTCCAGCAGGGCTATAGGATCGCCGGTCCATTCTACCTCGAGCACCTGGTTGATGAAGTCCGGACCCTCAAAACCCCAAGCAGCAGTACGCCAAAGGCTTCCGGCTCGCAGAATCGGAGTTTTTGCGCTCAATGCACGGCTGGCCTCTGCCAGAACCTTGATAGCGTCTTCGCTGTTGCTACCTAGCAGGAGCAGGACCTTTAGTACCTTTGTATTCACAATTTTAACGGGCTCAGGCCCTAGCACAAAGAAACACATGAAGCAGTTTTTTGGAGCCCTACTTGGGTCAATCGTTGGACTTTTTTTGCTGCTTGCCTTGCTTATTGGTCTGGCTATCGGAGCCGCATCCAGCAGCGACGAAGCAGCTATCACCTTGAGCGATAAGACCGTAGTCCACATTGAACTCAGCGGAACCCTTAACGAGCAGCCCGACGAAGTCGACCAATTTTTAGCAACGGTTCTTGATGAGGCCCCTGCCCTATCGCTTTATGAGCTCCTAGAAGTGATTCGCCGAGCAAGCGAGAGCAAGGGTAAAGTGACGGTCCTATGGCTCGAGCTCGGCGCGGTTGACGCAAGCTGGGCGGCGCTGACGGAGCTTCGTGCTGCCCTGGCGGATGCGCAAAAATCCGGCCTCAAGGTGGTGGCCACCAGCAAGGGTTACGATCCTAAATCCTACTACCTGGCCAGTGTGGCCAAAAAAATATACCTCGCACCGGCCGGGAGTGTCATTTTAAACGGCTTAAGTGCCAGTCCCCTATATTTCAAGGGTGCCTTAGACAAGCTAGGGGTCAAGGCCCACCTCGTGCGAGGGTCTGACAATGCCTTTAAGAGTGCCGGCGAGCCCTTTATCGCAGACCGCATGTCAGAGGCTAACAAGATGCAGTACACGCAATTGCTCGGCGAGTTATGGTCCGAAATTGAGACCTCGGTGCGGGCGAGCCGCACTGGCATCAGCGACAGCATGTGGACTCAGGTGCTCAACAAAGAGCCTTTGGTTACCGCCGAGCGAGCCCTTGCGCTGGGTCTAGTCGATGCGCTGGAATACCCCGATCAGTTCAATCTTGAGGACTGGGGCGGCAGCGAAGACGGGCTCATTTCGGCCTCGGACTTCGCCAGCCTTGCCAAAGAAGAGACGGGCAGCGGGGTCATTGCGGTGGTTTTTGCCGAGGGCGACATTGTGGACGGTTCGGATGCCAATGCGGTGGCGGACAATGATTTTACCGAAACGGTGAAGGACCTGCTCGAGCGCAGCGACGTGAAGGGTGTGGTGCTTCGAATTAATAGCCCGGGCGGGTCGGCTTTGGCCTCTGACGAGATTCACCGCGGCGTGATTAGGCTGACTGAGGCCTTCCCAGTGGTGGTTTCTATGGGCGGAGCCGCCGCGAGCGGCGGCTACTATATGGCCGCTCCGGCCAACGAGATTTGGGCCCAGCCGACTACGATTACGGGTTCCATCGGGGTTTTTGGTTTGCTCTTTAGCGGCGAAGACCTTTTGAACGACAAGCTTGGCATCAGGAGCCAGCCCGTCGCGACGCATCCTTTTGCGAACTTCCCTTCGTTGGACCGAAGCCCGAGCGACCAAGAGCTTGCCCTGGTGCAGCTCTCGGTGGACCGAACCTACGCACGGTTTAAGGAGGTTGTGGTCAAGGGACGCAAGCTTGAGGCGAGCGTGGTGGATTCGATTGCGCGCGGGCGAGTCTACACGGGCTTCCGGGCCAAGGAGCTCGGGCTGGTCGACGCGCTGGGAGGCATGCAGGACGCTATGGCTTCCTGCGCCAAGTTGGCTAAGCTCAAGGAATACCGCGTTGAACTCTTCCCCAAAAATGACGAGCCTTGGAAGCAGGTGCTGCGCGATTTTGGCGTCAGCCTGCGCAGTGCCAGCCTGGGCATGCAGCTTGAGGCCCAACTCGAGCAAGTCCGCGCTAAAATTCAAACCTTGGGCGGAATCCAAGCCCGCGAAACCCTCATTTTATAATTATGACTACGTATCAAGAGCCTGATGAAGGTCCGCTAGAGGGCCGAAACCTTGCAGTGTACATGGGGCTCGGAGCCCTTTTTATCGCGGCCCTTGTGGTATGCAACTTGGTCTCCAACAAGTTTATCGAGATCGACCTGGGCTTTAAAACCTTCGTTATCTCCGTCGGAATCCTGCCCTACCCTTTGACTTTTTTGGTCACCGACCTTTTAAGCGAATTTTATGGCAAACGCCGCACCGACTACGTCGTATTTAGCGGATTCGCCGCACTCCTACTGGTTTTGTTGGTTATTTGGCTAGGCGGACTCTTCCCGGCGCTGCCCTTCTCCATAGTCAACGACCAAGCCTACGACGTGGTTTTTGGCAACTCCGTGAGGGTAATTGTAGCCTCCATGGCCGCCTACATTGTGGCCCAGTTGGTGGACGTTCGGCTCTTTCACTTCTGGAAGCGGGTTACCCGAGGCAAGCACCTCTGGGTGCGAAACAACTTTTCCACCATGCTCTCGCAAGGCGTCGACAGTATTTTGGTAATCCTGATACTCTTTGTTGGCGTTTTGCCCAGCGGTACCTTGATTCAGTACATGGCCGATGCCTGGCTCTTCAAGATACTGATGGGCGCACTTGATACACCCTTCATGTACCTGGGGGTTTGGGCCTACCGCAAATTCGTTAAGGCTTAGAGCTTCACCGTTTGCAGTTCGCGCCCGAGATCGTGAATGGTTTGCTCGATGTAGCGCAATCGGTCCTCAGACACCACGGCCTTACCTGTAGCGTACTGGCGCATCAAACTTTCGTTGATTCCCGCCCGCCGGGCGATGGCCGAAATCTTCACCTCTGGCACCAATTCAAAAAGGGCTTGCATGTTCATATAAAATGCCCAATCCTTGCGGTTTCGAACTTCTTCAATCCAAGCCTCTCCTAGCTCTGCAGCAGCAGCGACATACTCCAAAAAAGCCTGCTCAAGGTTTTTCTTGAGCTCGTCCAACGAAGCTCCAAATGCCGTCACAACCCCCGGAATATTTTGAGTAGTCCCCCAGAACGTCCCATCGTAGTGTCGTTCAACAATTACCTCAATACTTAGATTCTCTTTCATCATACTCTCATTTTAATCTTGCTTGCTTCAGTATAGAATTAGCTGTTCCAATAGGTACATCCTTTTTGGGATGGGGTATCACAACAAGACCTAACTTGATTTTATGCTTAAAAACATGATGGCTTCCGTTCGTTCGAACTTTAAACCAACCATCCTTTTCAATCATTTTGATCAATGAGCTGCTCTTCATCAATCAAAATTATAGCATTTCTGTTATATAACCAAATTGTTATACTAAAAAGATCTTAGACAGATAGTGCAATAAACAAGCCCTCGTGCGATCGAAGGTTGATGGCTCGACCGTCGGTAAAGGCCAGGTATTGACCCCTTTGGCCCGCGAGTACGGCCTCAATTTCGTCACCGTGGTTGCTGAATTTAACCGACTTGGCTTTAAAGCCTGGAGCGAGGGACCAGTGGGCCTGATGCTTGACGCCGTCAGCCTGCGCAAAACGCTTTAAATCCGCCGGTATGGCCTCTAGGGCGACGCCGATGGCCGCAGCAAAGTCCGCGTCAAAGGTTTCGCCTGCAAGCATCCTGCGCCAGTCGGTTTTGTCGCTAAAGTGCTCCTTGAGTGCTACTTCGATCA
>JABMNC010000008.1 GCA_013205365.1 Cryomorphaceae bacterium
CCTCCCGGAAACTCCCACTTCTCACTGATATACGGATAATTATGAAGGCCGCGTTGAACACATAGAAATTTGGATCCATTGCGAACAACCCCGGCAACCACATTAATCGTTTTCATCAATTACGAATTTAGATGAGTGCATCTCTGAATCAACGAAGGATTATGACTATTTATTCACCATTTGTGGTAGACATGAAATCCAATAAAATGCTAAACTATACGATTGTAATCTCCCCTCCTACCCAAACCCTCCGTATCTTTTACCTATGGCAAAATGCACGTACTGCGGAGAAGGCGCAGGTTGGTTTCGTTCCCAACATAAAGAGTGCGCGGCAGCGCACAAGCTGGCTATTGATGGCATCGCGACAGCGGTCCGCAATGGATTAGTCAATGGCATAGATGCAACGGCAATTCGGCCCGAAGTGGAGGCGCATGCGACCAAAGGCCGTGTAGCAACCGCTGCACTGAGTACCGCCATCGGATCAGGAATCGCTCATGCCGTTCAAACCTTCTTAGAAGACCACTCGCTCAGCGTAGACGAAGAACGCGCCATCGAGCGCTACTTGGCCGACCTGCCCATTGAAGACGCCACCGTGCAAACCTCAGGGCTTGCCGAAACCATCGTTAAAGCCTCCGTACTGCGCAGCCTGCAAGAAGGTACCGTTCCAGAACCACGGATTAACCTCAAAAGCGACCTGCCCTTCTTGTTTCAGAAGTCCGAAAAACTCCTTTTTGCCTTTACCGACGTAGAATACCTCGAGCAGCGCACCCGCACGGAATTTGAAGGGCGCAGCCAGGGTATATCAATTCGAATCACCAAAGGAGTCTACTACCGCACCGGCTCGTTTAAAGGACACCCCGTTCAAGTTACCGAACTTCAGTCCCAAGGTCAGGGAATCGTGGCTGTGACCACCAAGCACCTGTACTTCGGCTCAGCGATGACCAGTTTTAAAATACCCTTCGCCAAGATTGTAGCAATCCAGAGTTTTTCAGACGGAATCCAAGTTCAAAAAAACGGAATTCGCTCGCGCCCCCAAGTTTTCAAAGGGGTCGACGCGTGGTTTGTGTCCAACGTCATCTCGCTCCTCGCCCCTTAGGCGGGCAGCGCGGCAATCCAGCCCCCACGCATGGCACGGCGCATGGTACGGCCCATGGTACGGATTGATGCGCCCTACGACTAGAAATCTTCTAGTTCATAGTTTGTGCTCCGTCCACCGGCTTGTTCCTGCCTTAAAATTTGCTTGTCCATTAAATCTTTTATATCCCTCAATGCGGTATCAGGGGAACACTTGGCAATCTTAGCCCACTTTGAGGATTTCAGCTTTCCATCAAGACCGTCAAAAAGTTTATTCAAGACCAATCTTTGTCGCTCATTCAACTCGGAATTCTCGTGTTTTTGCCAAAACTCATTCTTCCGCATTATTTTTTGTAGGGTCTGCTCCGTTGCCACCAGTGACTTTTTAAGGCAGTGCAAAAACCAACTTAACCAATCCGTTAGGTCACCACTGCTATGCTGAACTCGCTGTAAGGTCTCATAATACTTCTTGCGCTCTACCAGTATTTGGCTTGACATACTATAAAAGCGCTCTGATGTTCCATCCGCACGCGCCAGCATCAAATCAGAAATTGCTCGTGCAATTCTCCCGTTACCGTCGTCAAACGGGTGAATAATGATAAACCAGAAGTGAGCTATTGCGGATTTTAAAACCGGATCAATAGTGTTTTTATCGTTAAACCACTTTAAAAAATGGTCCATCTCCTCTTTTACCTTGGCTCCAGGAACCGCTTCATAATGAACTCGTTCTCTTCCCATAGCGCCTGAAACTATTTGCATTGCACCCGTTCGATAGCGAGCGACTTCAATTCTAAGCATCCCGCTATGGCCTGTCGGGAACAGCGCCGAATGCCATCCGCACAAACGTTTTTTAGTCAACGGCTTTTGAAAATTTTGAGTGGCGTCAAGCATCATTTCAACCACGCCATCCACCTTTCTATTTGCGGGAACAAGTCCTGCTATGTTAATCCCTAGCCTTCTAGCTATCGATGAACGCACCTGATCATAGTCGAGTTTTTCTCCTTCTATTGCTGATGATTCAATAACATCAAGAGTTAGTGTTCTGAGTGTTGCCTCCTCCTTAGTGGCAAAACCAAGGGTATTCATCTGCCCTAAAATCCTGCCTTGAAGATATCGAACTTCTCCAAATATGGCGTTGATATCGGATTCTCGCCATGTGAAGCTTGTCCAGTTTTTGTATTGATAAATGTATTTTGTCACTTTTTGAAGCTTAACGTTGCGGCAAATATAAAACATAATCTCCGCATATTTGCGGAGAACGATAGCAATTTTCTCCGCAAGGCGCAACTACCATAAGGTCTGCTTATGGGTCTATCAATTTTGCGCGGAATTACTAAAACAGACTGCCCCCTGCTTTAGTCGCGGACTTTGGTTCCGTTTTAAATGATTAAAAAAAAAAATTATTATTTTCGGTCTATAAACCCATAAAACAATACGCATGAAGTACTTAGTACTGCTGCTTGCCCTAACAATGCCTGTACTCGCTTGGAGCCAAGTCGGAATCGGCACATCAAGCCCTGACGCCTCAGCAGCCCTTGAACTGTCGGCTACCGACAAAGGATTTCTGCCTCCGCGCATGACTGCTGCGCAGCGCACAGCCATCGCGACCCCCGCCACCGGGCTGATGGTATACCAGACCGACGGAACCCTGGGATTGTATGCGTACAATGGCTCTAAATGGCTCCACCAAGCAAGTTGGTACAGCATCGGCACCTCTTATTTTATGCCGAGTATTCCGGCATCTGCAACCACGGGCGCCTTACTAAACCTTGGAATTGGAAGTAGCGCGCTGAATTCAGTATCGACGGGTGACCAGAATACTGCAGTGGGCGCGCAGGCCCTTCAATCATTAACCTCAACGGGCAACAATACCGCTGTCGGGTATAACTCATTATTTAGCACGGTCTCGAGTAGCTCACTCGAAGCCCAATTCAACACTGCAATTGGCCGGCATTCTGGCATGAACAACATCATGGGGAGCTACAACACCTTTCTTGGAGCTGGATCCGATGCGTCATTGACCAACCTGACCAACGCTACCGCAATCGGCTACGGAGCCGAAGCCACAGCCAACAACACGATTCAACTCGGCAACGGCAGCGTTACAAATGTTAACACTTCAGGCACCATAACCACCTCAGGTTCCGTCGGAATCGGAACCACCAGCCCAAATTCCGCCGCCTCACTCGAAATTGTGAGCACGACCAAAGGTCTGCTGCTGTCACGCCTAACGACCGTGCAGCGCGACGCGATTGGGGCGAGTACCCCGGCTGGCTTGCTAATCTTCAACACCACCGACATTAAGGTACAGGCCTACACGGGATCTGCTTGGGTCGATTTGCACTAAAAACGTTGGATTCCGCAATCCATCGATCTCCTGCCCCCTGAAGTACCCCTTGATGGAGGCCTTAAGGTATTGAGCGCTCAAGGCCATAGACCGCGTCTTAACGATGATTTATAAGAATCACACCGATTTACGCTGATTAATAGGATAACTTAGAGTTCAACATAACTCTTCATACTCCTTAGCAGAGCTGCGGATATGGCGGGTTTATTGGTAAAAGAACCATTCTGCTCCTAAGTCCGCCACATCACAAATCGCTACACCCTTATAGTTCATTAAACATTGTAAATAAACTGAATTAGAAAAATATGAAACGTCTGACAATACCCTTAATGATTTCGCTTCTACTGGCAATGAGTTGCACCAATGATCAGAAGAATAGCCCCAATGCTAAAGCGAGTAGTTATTTCGATTATTCCAAAAG
>JABMNC010000082.1 GCA_013205365.1 Cryomorphaceae bacterium
CACGGTATTTGCAGCCGGCGCGAAGCGGACCGTGCTATTGAAGCCTCTGCGGTTCGTATCAACGGGAGAATTGCCGTTCTCGGTGATTTAGTGCAGTCCGGAGATGAGGTAAGCGTTTATGGCCAAAAGATTGAGGCTGAGTCCAAGCCAGAACCGGTTTACTTGCTGCTGAACAAGCCAGAAGGCATTACCTCCACTACCGACAGGGGCATACGGGGCAATGTGGTGGACTACCTGAATTACCCCGATCGAATTTTTACCGTGGGGCGCCTTGACAAGGACTCGCGCGGACTTTTGCTGCTCACCAACGACGGAGATTCGGTCAATAAAATTTTGCGGGCGGGCAATTCCCATCCCAAGGAGTACTGGGTCAGGCTAAGGAATCCCATTAGCGACGAAGATTTGAGGTTTATGGCCCAAGGTGTTCCAATGCTCGGAACGACGACCCTCCCCTGTGAGGTGGAACGCATCAACGCCAACTCCTATAAGATTACCCTTATTCAGGGCTTGAATCGCCAAATTCGACGCATGGCCGACTACGTGGGTCATGAGGTGGTTTTGCTAGAGCGCCGCCGAATTATGCACTTAACCGACGATGGTTTGGAGTACGGCGCCTGGCGAAGGCTCACGGATTCTGAGGTTCAGCAGCTTTTGTGGGCGGTACGAGACAGCGACGGGACGCCCACGGAACGCAGGGTAGGACCCAAGGCCAGGGATTTTCACCAGCCAGGGCCAGGGTACCGCAGTGAACGCCCCAATCGCCGCGAATGAGATTAGCAACCCTTGCGCTGCTGGCCGTGCTCGCATGGTGGGTTATGCCGCACTGGCTTCAAGATGGGATGTTCATGGACGGCCAGATTTATGCGGCCGTCGCACAAAATTTAGCGGATGGATTGGGGACGTTTTGGGCCCCGGTCTACCAGCCTTCGGCTCCTTACCCGTATTCTGAGCAGCTGCCAATGTTTACGGGAATGGAGTCTCTGCTGTTCCGAGTTTTGGGCGGAACCGTTTGGACAGAACGCGTTTTTATGGCCTTCGCGTGGATTGCGACCGCCGCGGGAATTGGGGCCTTGCAGCGTCGTTTGTGGCCTGAACGGGGGAGCGATTCAGCATTATGGATTGTTGCGTTGTGGAGCTCGGCTCCGCTGGTGGGCTGGGGCATGGGCAACCATGTTCAAGAGATGTGGATGGCTCCGTTCACGGTTTGGGCGGTGGTGGCCATGTCTCACTCCCGATGGGTTTGGATGGGTGGATTGTTGACGGTTGCTGCGGCGTTGTTTAAGGGGCCGCAGGGATTGTTTCCGTTGGTTTGGTTGCCCTTGTTTGGCGGGTTGGGCTTGGTTCCGCGAACGGAGGTGGTTCGAAGGCTCGGCATCGTTCTGGCGACGGTGCTCATTACGGCATTCGGATTGTGGTTGTGGGACGATGCGCGGGAGGCGATTCTACGGAACGCGGGGAACCGATTGGTTCGGACGTTTACCCATGATCGTGCGGTGACAACGGCCGACCGGATGTGGCTTTTAGGGCCGATGCTTGGGCAATGGTTGGTGATTCTCGGTACTGCACTTGCCGTGGCCTGGGTTCGGTTCGGATTGGTTCGAGCTACGATGGACCGCAGGGCACTAGCTATGCTTGCGTTGGGCTTATGTGCTTCGCTTCCACTGATGGTGACGAAGGAGCAGCGGGATTTCTACTTGATTACTTCGCTGGGGTTCGTCGCTTTAGGACTAGGTAATGCGCTGGGCGGAACCAAGGTGGTGCGGAGGCCGAGGTTTGCTGTGGCTGTCGGATTGATAGCGATTGTGAGCTTGAGTTCGATGCCCTGGCGGCGCGTGGAGCGGGATTCGGAGCTGCGGGCTTCGCTAGCGATGTTCAAGGAGGAGTTTGCGCCGAGGTCGGCGTTCAATGTAGTTCCGGAGTTGCAGTTGAATCATGAGTTGGCTGCGTACGCAATGCGGCACTACCGTTGGGAGGTGGATTTGAACAACGCCTTTCACCATACCAATAGAATTCAAGCTGACTCGGCCAACCAAGGAGGAGTCATTTTGTCTTCACAGAAAGAGTAGATTCACGATGCATCATTAAGTGCTAGGGTAGTTTCAACGTTTGCATTGCCTCATCTTTTAGCATTTCACTTTGCAGCGATAGTAGTTTACCTTTCGTGCTCAAGCAAAACATTAGGAGTATGCCCGAAGACAAGCCAGATGCTGCCTTTCACGAGAAAAAGGATAAAAACAAGAAAACGCAGAACTTCGGTGGCGGTCAAAAGCTAAGGATGAAAATGGCCATAAAGCACAAGAAGCCGCTCACCAGTGGTTCGAAGAAGAAGAAGTAAGTGGGTTTCGTTGGTTGCTGGCTGCTCTAACGCAACAGCTATATTTACAATTCTTTTGGCTGTAAACCTTTAGAAATAATAAATGATCAAAGCAATTACATATTTCAAGAAAAACCGAACTCTATATTTAGCTATAGGTTTTACCATAGTTTTTTTCTTATACATAACATACATTTTAACTCCTTTTAGTAGCTGCTTCAAACTAGATTCTGGAGTAAATTCATTAGGACTTTCTTTTTCTTACGCTTTAGAAATGGTTCAAAAATTCTTTGAATCAAGGAATCAGGAGCAACTTATTTGTTATAGCGAATTTCTTCAAATTTGGGACTCAATTTTTGCATTTTTTTATACTTTGATGTACGCATCTTGGATTATGTACTTTTTTAACAACAGACCACTATTATTGATTATTCCTATATTATGTATGATTGCCGATTGGGCAGAGAATTACTTTGAATTAGTTATGCTAAAAACCTATTTAAATTCAGGTCTAATATCAGAAACATTAGTTTCGATAGGATCTGGAATCAACTCTTTTAAATTGATATTATCAAGTATTACTTATCTGATAATCCTCATAGGAATAATAATTAGATTAAAAACAGTTCTAACAAAACCTAGACTGCATTAAAACATCAAAGGACCCACGATTTAACGTAAGTCCTTGATTTAAGTGTAGCGAGAGGGGGAATTAGTGTGCCGCGGAGCGGCCCATGCTTCCCGAAGGGTGTGCTGTACTCGGATGCAAGCCCTCAGCAGCGAAGCTGCTGACCGCTTTTCATTTTTTCCTGCTCGCCAAAGTGAACTTTGCTCGCGCCTAAAAATGAAAAGCCCGAGCCAAAGGCTCGGGCTTGCATCCTCGTAGCGAGAGGGGGAATTGAACCCCCGTCCTCAGGGTTATGAATCCTGCTCTCTAACCATGTGAGCTACCTCGCCGTATAGGGCGGCAA
>JABMNC010000083.1 GCA_013205365.1 Cryomorphaceae bacterium
ATGACCGAGCTGCTGTCGCAGGCCTACTCCCAGGGCGAGGGCCGGTTTCGATGCCCGCCCAGCATGTGCGTGGTTCCGCGCGACCTGGAGGCTCCGCTCCTTCATGCGGCGCTTGAATCGCGATGCGGACTTAACGTCATCGACCTGGCCAACGCGGATTCCTGCGCCTTCATAGCGACCGAAGACGCTGGCCGAGTTTTTGCCGACGGTAGCTTTGAAGTGCTCGGCCGCCTTGAGTCTGCAGAACTTCGCGGATGTACCTTAATGGCCTTATGATGAAGAACCTACTGCTTTTTACCGCCCTGATTGCCGCCCTTAGCGGCTCTGCCCAGCGCATTCACGGCTACGCCAAGGCCAAAATCGCCGGCCAAGAGGCCTTTCAGCTCAACGATTCCACCGAGGTCTACGCCGAGCGCAGCGAGCGCGGGTTCACCGTCCGCAAGAGGGTATGGGTGCTCAATTCTTCGCTGTCCAAAGGCGTTATTATGCCTGGCTCGGCCCTGTTCAACGAGCGCGGTGAAGCAATCGGCCTAACGCTGGGTGCCGACGTTCCCTTGAGCGGAGCCCAGCCTTCGACCCAGCGCAAGCTGCGCAAGCACCAGGTCGGAACCATTGAAGGCGAAGTCCGCGCCACTCACCTTCAGAGCGGTTCCTGGCCCGAAGAAGCCCTGGCCGACCTTTTGAACGCCAAGCGCAGCCGACCGTTTTGGGAGGACGCCGAGGTGTTTTTTCGCAGCTATGGCTTTGCCGAGCTCGAGGCAGACGATCTTCCTGAGGCCTTAGCCGAAGGCGGTTACAAGGCTTTTTTGCTAGTACGCCGCGACGCCAGCAACCAAGCCAATCCGCGCTTTCGCATCTTAGTGGTGACCCGCGGTGAATCCGCGATCCAAAGCATTGTGCTTGAGGGCGGACCATTGGAACTTCCCAAATTCAAGCTGACTGAGGCCGCAAGCTTCGGAACCGTCATGCACGCCCAAAAGCCCACGCCCGCCTTCAAAGAGGCGCTCGAGGAGCTGGCCTACCGGCACATGCCCTTGTAGTCCTCGGCTGGAGAATGGAGCCCTAACGCAGGGCCTTCCGCTTCGAATACCGGGCGTATTCCGTGCCCGTCGTAGTCTGTGTTTCGCCCATCTTTAGCCAAGTAACTCCATACTGCTGCAGCGTATCGGGAAGCACCTCTACCCAGCCTGTGGCAACAGCAATGATCTCATTTTGATCGAGAACCTCATTGAGGTAGCGTCGTTCTCGACAGTGATCGTTCTCGTGGGGTATACCAATCGCCTGAGGAGATAAACCATCAAGAAGGTAGCTGTTCCAGTAGCTTGCGATAAAGGCAATCGAATCGTCCGAGCGGCCCTCGCGCTCCAGAAGTACTTCTGCTTGCAACCGTGTTAAACGGCCCTTGGCGCCGGTACTGAATGTTCTATTGAATGACCAGGCCGCCAAAACCTGCATAACCAGTAAGGCCACTGTTCCAGCACGCACGTAGGGCTTTTTGGAAATTCCTAAATCCCCGAGGTAAGAAAGTAGGGCAAGCCCACCAAAACCAAATGCTGCCGAGAAATACCGCAGGGGGAATCCATTCACCACGCTCCAACCCGAAAGGTGGACCGCAGCCCATGAGCCCAAGCTCGCGAGCCCCAAAGTCCAGGTCAGGGCCTTAACCCGCTTTGGGCGCAGC
The DNA here is from genome assembly GCA_013205365.1 of Cryomorphaceae bacterium. Lineage (GTDB taxonomy): Bacteria > Bacteroidota > Bacteroidia > Flavobacteriales > Schleiferiaceae > TMED14. The sequence goes on from JABMNC010000083.1 coordinate 1,682, forward strand.
CATCCAAAAACGACTAAACCCAACATGGCAATGAGGAAGGCCCACCAGAATAAGGCATTAAACGGCTTGTTGCCTCCTCCCAATAGCGTGGTGCTCCATTCACTCCATTGGCTCGCAAGCGACTGAAGTACCTCCTGCGGACTTGCAATCAGCTTTGCGAAACCTTTTTGGTGCGGCGCCCCAGACTTGGCCGACCAAAGTCCCAACAGCCCAGAGGAAGCACCAAGGAACACTGCCCAGGGACTGTCCCGGCTAAGCTGAATTATGGTTCCGCGGTAGAACCAGGCGGCAGCGGCCAGCAGTGCAAGCGAGAGTTCCGAGGCCCAAAGGTTGGCGACGGCAAGAACCACAAACCCAAAGCTTCGAATATTCTGTATGCCGAATGGACGAGTTGAAGCATTCGATTTAAGGACAATGGCGGCTTCATTGGCACGGCGTGCTGCCTCAAGCAGAGCCAAAAGCCCCAAGCCGAGCAGGTACTGACTCAGGTAGGGATGGCCAATATTAACCCCATCCTCAAACGGATAGGGAGGCAGCATTAGAAAGGCTAGTCCGACCGAAGCCAGGAGTACATCGCGCACGAGGTAGGCCCAAAGGAGCCCACAGACCATAAGGACCAATCCTTGAACCCAGGCCATCGCCGTCAATCCGTCCAATCCTATCGCGGTAAGGATGGACCCAAGAAAGGGCAGAAGACTGCCAAGGCGATCCTGGCCCCAATAGTATGCGTCTCTGCTCCAATCGAAGCGTTCGGCCATCAGTGCGTGAATGAGCTGGTCGGCATTGACCTGTGGGCTTTGTGCGACGCCCCAGTAGGATAGAAAAAGTCCCCAACTTACCACAAACAGCAGTGCTGCGAATACCTGCACCCATGCGATTGGATTGGCGCGCAGCTTCAAAGCTTTGCTCTAGTTTGAACGCGTCGAATCGTGATCATAGTCAAAGGTAGTGGGGTCAGCCAGGTCGCCAATGGCCCTCAGGGCAGGCCCAGCAATTGCCCTCAGTCCCTAGTCAGCCACCACCAGTGCGTAGTTGCGCTTGCCCTTCTGCACCACGAGGTAGCGCCCAGCGATGAGGTCGTCAGCAGTGACCGTTTGGTCGGGCTCAGCCCGGTGCTTGTTGAGCGAAACTCCGCCCGCGGCCAAGAGCTTGCGGGCCTCCGCACGCGAAGGGAATAGGGTTGTGTCGGGGGCAATCACGTCGAGGATTCCAAGGCCTGAAGAGAGGGCGTCGCGCGAAATCCGCATCTGCGGAACCCCACTGAACACGTCGAGCAGGGTGGCCTCGTCAAGGCTTCGAAGAGCGTCGGCCGTGGCCGCACCAAACAAAATTTCGCTGGCAATCAGGGCTTGGTCGAGGGCCTGCTTGCCATGGACACGGTCTGTAATGTCGGCCGCCAGTGCCTTTTGAAGGGCCCGCTGGTGCGGAGCTTGGGAATGCTCGGCCTCCAGGGCCTCGATTTCTTCGCGGCCTTTGACTGTGAAAATCCGTATGTAGTTGCCCGCGTCGGCGTCGGCCGCGTTGAGCCAGAACTGGTAGAACTGGTAGGGAGACGTGCGCTTGGGGTCGAGCCAGACGTTGCCGCCCTCGGTCTTGCCGAACTTGGTTCCGTCCGCCTTTTTAATGAGTGGCGTGGTCAGTGCGAATGCCTCGCCCCCGCCCATGCGGCGGATGAGCTCGGTTCCGGTCGTGATGTTGCCCCACTGGTCGCTTCCGCCCATTTGAAGGCGGATTCCATGGTGCTTCCATAGGTAGTAAAAGTCGTAGCCCTGAATGAGTTGGTAGCTGAACTCGGTGAAGCTGATGCCCGACTCCTGGCGGCTTTTGACAGAATCCTTGGCGAGCATGTAGTTGACCGTGATGTGCTTGCCCACGTCGCGAATGAAGTCCAAGAAGCCCATTTCTTTGAACCAGTCGTAGTTGTTGACGATGCGGGCACCGTTCGGGCCGCCAAAGTCGAGGAACTTCTCGAGCTGGTCGCGCTGGCACGACAGGTTGTGCTGCAGGCTTTCCATGTCGAGCAGCTGACGCTCAGCCGACTTGAACGAGGGATCGCCGACCATGCCGGTGGCTCCGCCCACGAGGGCATAGGGCTGGTGGCCTGCGCGTTGAAGGTGCACGAGCATCATTACCTGCACGAGGTTGCCCACGCCCAGGGAGTCTGCGGTGGGGTCAAAACCGATGTAGGCCTTTTGCGGGCCGGAATTCAAAAATTCTTCGGTGCCCGGCATGCTGTCGTGCAGCATTCGGCGCCAGCGGAGTTCGTCGACAAACATGGTCATGAAGCAAAGTTAGGGCGTCACCGCGGCCGCGCTACCTTTGAATGGTGATTGTAGTAACGGGTGCCTCTGGCATGGTTGGTAGCCAAATTGTACTAGCCCTAATCGAGGCTGGAATGGGCCCGGTACGCGGGCTTTACCGCTCGGCGGCATCCCTCGAATCCGCCCGCCGCAGCTGGGAGTTTCAGGGCTTCGGAGCCCGCTGGAGCGAGGTAGAATGGGTCCGTACTGACCTCGAAGACCCCCTCGAAGTCGAGGCTGCCTTTGAAGGCGCAGACTACGCGGTGCACACGGCTGCATTGGTGTCGCTGCGCACTAAAGACGAGCAACTTATGCTGCGCAGCACTCCGTTGATGGCCGAGCATGCAGTCAACGCCGCGCTACACCATGGGCTCAAAGGATTTGTGCACCTCTCGTCTGTGGCGGTGCTTCAGGGCAGCGAAATGCCGCTTGACGAGTCGGCCGACCCGCAGCGCAAGGGACTCAACGCATACGCCCGCAGCAAGTTTGACGCCGAAATGCAGGCGCGCCGGGGCGAAGCAGAAGGCCTTAACGTACTTATTTTGAATCCCTCCGTAATTCTAGGCCTGCCGTTTTGGGCCGACGGAAGCAGCCGCCTTCTTCGCAGCGCAAGTAAGGGCCTCCCCGCGGTTCCGGGGGGCAGCACGGGCTGGGTCGACCTGCGCGACGTGGCAGACGCGGTGGTTCATGGCCTTCGCCAACCTTCCTGGGGCGAGCGCTTCATCCTAAGCGGCAGCAATCAATCGTTTGAAGCGTTTTATGGCGGAATCGCCGACCGCCTCCTCAAGCGACGCGCCCCGGTCCTGCGCGCCCGATGGCCCTTTGAACTGGCTTGGCGCCTGCTTGCCGGGGTGCAAGCCCTGGGCGGACCCACCGCGCAACTTACCCGAGACAGCGTGCGCTCTGCAACCAGCACGGTTGATTACCGCAACCGCAAAGCCACCGAATGGGGCCTGCACTTCAAGCCTTTTGACGAAACCATCAACTGGATCGCTTCGCCGTGGAAGTGATTCCGTTCACCCACCTCAAGGACTGGCTAAGCGCCGCCGAAGCCGACGCAGTGCTCGCCAAGCTCGAAGCGCGAAACGACTGGACCCAGGGACGCATTCGCATGTTCGGCCGCGAAATACCCGAGCCGCGGCTCACGTTTTTTGAAGGCGACCCCGGTCTGCGCTACACCTACGCCCACCGAAGTCTTGAGGGCCAGGGATGGACCCCTGAACTCGAAGCCCTTCGCGACCGTTTTGCGCGCGATTTCGGCATCAAAACCAATACCGTATTGGCCAACTTGTACCGCGACGGCCAGGACTCCATGGGTTGGCACCGCGACGACGAACCCGAGCTTGGCCCCGACCCGCTTGTCGTCAGCCTCAGTTTGGGGGCCACCCGCGATTTTGACGTGCGCCGCGACGCGGACAAATGGACCCATCGCTTCGCGCTGGGCCACGGCGACCTCCTCCTCATGGGTAGCGAAAGCCAAACACAATGGACCCACTCGATTCCAAAACGCATAAAAATCAGTAGTTTACGCATTAATTTGACCTTTAGGCAGGTGTTTGGGCTATAAATTGCGCCAAAGCCGCTATTGTTTGTTGAACCTTTAGTCCGAACTTTCAGCCGTGCTCAAGGACCTTCGCAACATCCTCATTTTCTGTATTTTGGCGGTTTTCTCATGCCAAAGTTCTTCCACGGACCCGCTTAAACCGGAAACGAGGAGTTTTTTATGGTCTGACCTCGCGCGCCCTGTAAGCTACCCAGGACCTTTGGTCGAATCCGATTCAGCCTACGACCAAAAAAGCCTGCGAATTGTCGCCAACCTCGCCCACGCCGAATGGGACAGCATCGCGGCGGTGGCCAACGACTCCCTGTTTACAGCAGTTGCTGAAACTCCCTACGCGGCCCGACTCGAAGGCCTCGCCCAACTTGAAGTTTGGCGAAATTCCCTGGGAGATGTTGAATATGAGGCACTTAACGTACGCGGGGTGTACAACCAAGGATCCCAGTCGCACGTGGCTTACGTGTTCAGTCGATGGAAGTCTCCACAAACCGATGAAATTGACCATTTTATGATCTTTACGCTCGCGTGGAATGCGCAGGGAAAGCTCACCTTAATCGGCATGTTTAAAACCGAATGGCCGGAAGCTAACCCGCGTCCTATAGCGCCGAGCCGACGGCCTGAACTGTTTCACTTTTATTCGGCGACCCTCATTGGTTCTGATTCCGCCGCCAAAAAGGCAATGGATTTTACCGAAGCAATTTACCGAAACGCACTTCGCGTTCAGCAATCAATCTTGACCGACACGGTAGAGTACCACGATGGCCAAGGCGAGTTCGGAATCTATAGCCGCGCCGAAGTTCTCGACAAGCTCGACCACCGCACCAAGGACCACCAGCACCATTTGATTCGCTACATCACGGTTATTCCGTGGAACATGCTTCGGTTCAACCGCGAAATGGCCTTGGTCGTGACCTACGAAGACTGGCAAAACCGCGACGGGAGCAATGCGGTCTACTTGTTCTGCCGCCTCTATTTTTTTGACGAGCAGGGCAAAATCAACAACTTCGTGTTCACCCGCCGCCGCGTGTACCCGGTGGGACGCTACCCACTCGTCGACTAACTACAACCCGAGCTCGCGCAGCAGCGCGGCGATGCGCTTGGCCGCGGTCTCTTCACTTTTGGCGGAACCTATAACGTGCAAGTGGTTGCGCTGCCGCCCTGGGAGCAGCCTCTGAAACGCGACCTCGACGTCGGGATCAAACGCAAATACCTCAGCGAGGGCCTCGGGTACGGGCATTCTGTACCGGCTCGTGTCGGGCCTGAGGCTCATCTGCGATAAGCTGCCCACCCGCAGCCCGAGGGCATCGAGGCGGGCCTTTGACACCATGATCATGAATTCTCCGGGGCCGGCGCTGCCGGAGGCGCAGGACCATTCCTCTCCGAGGAAATAGTCGGTTGTAAACGCAAGTAAGTGTTAGAAACGTTTAATGAGGCTACTTCCCAAGGGTGATTTTACGGGTACAAGACTCCACGAAAATCCAGACTCGAACCCCCGATTATTTTCCTGAAACTCGACTGCGACCAGTCGCTCTTTCCAATGATTCGATATAACCACCATCAGGAAAACTAAAAAGGAAATTACTAGCTAATTGTGCTAAAGCCCTAGAATCCTGACTCGAACTTCTCAGACACACAAAATGGGACACTACTAAAAAAAAGACGTAGTCCTATTCAAATCAAAAAAAACCGTACCTTATTCTTTAGTTAAACGTCCAACTTGTTTGAATAATTGCACCTTAATCCAATATACGGTCACTCAAACTAGAAGCAAATGAAAAGGTATTTACTCTTAATGGCAATTGGTATTTTCACCAATAATCTGAAAGCTCAAATATTGCATGACACCATAGCATGGGTTTCTGTAGAAAATCCTATATATTATGCAAATCCATATAATCAGTTTTCAGATGACAGTTTATTTAACCACATTTTGAATTCACATGGTGTGGTGTATTATGAGAGGGCCTTACCTTTTGCGAAGAATCCTGAGATCTTAAAAATTCATGAAATCAGAGCTAATGTAGCTCTTTATCAACTGCAGCTCACCCTCACTGAGACATACCCCGGTGCGTTTGTCAACTTTGATATTTTTGAAGCTCCTGTTGAGTCCAATTTATACGATCCTGCTGATTGGCAATGGACCAATTTATCAGATAATGACACTTTAAATGATTGGTTATGGCATTTGAAAAAGATTGATGCTGACAGGGCGTGGGATGTAACTTTGGGGGATACAAATTTGGTTTTTGCCGTTGCGGATTTTTATATGGATACTCTCCATCCAGATATTAAGGGGCAACTGCTGTTAAATTATGATCCTCATCAGCCATCATACGTATATAATTGTGATCCAATATTAGATCATGGGGTTGCGGTTGCCGGTATTTTTAGTGGTGAAACTGCTGAAAGTGGAACGACGCCCAATGGCTCTTATGCATCCATAGGGTTTAACACTCGGTTTTATTTTTACAACGCATTTTCCTCAACGAATTATCTATTAGCCAAGGCTTTACATGCTAGCAATGTTATGGGCGCTAAGGTTTTTGTTTCGAGTGCGGGGGGAGCCTTAGCGTCGTCCCCTAGTGTAGGTGAAAAGCTCATTGTTAAAGAGATTTTAGACAATGGGACTACTATTGTAATGGGCGCGGGTAATGGTCCTAATGGTACTCACAACAATAGACCAAATAACACCATTAATCCGGAACAGCCGTTTTACCCATTTCATCCTGCACATGATGATCGAATTATTACGGTTTCAAGCACGGGTAAAAATGACCGACACTTCAATGGGATATACACTCATTCACATTATCCTGAGGTTGATTTATGTGCACCTGGTTATAATGTCGGACTAATCAGTTCCTCTGATTGTGGAACCAACAACTGGCCATATATCGTTTCATCGGGAACGTCATTTGCCTCTCCTCTAGTGGCTGGTACAGCCTCGTTAATGTACTCTGCAAACCCCTGTTTAAACGCGTATATCGTAAAAGACATTCTAAAAAATACGACTGACCCCATTCTTGACGCGGGGAGTTACGATGGCCTTTTAGGGACAGGAAGACTAAATGCTGGAAACGCAGTTGAAGCTGCTCAGGGTATGTATTCAACAGGTTTGGATTTATACATAAAGGATAGAAAAGACGATTTTGGGTATAGTGGTTCGTACCCATGGGGCTGGTGGTTTGATCAAAGCCCTGATATTTGGGTTCGAAACCAAAGGTGTAAATCGTCAGCATAATGTGGACACAAGTGTTACTTAACAAAGTTATACTCTTAAACCATAAATTGCTTACAATGAAAGAAGAAGAACCCAAGAATGCCGAGGCCATTATCAAGGATATCCGCCGAAGAACCAAACGCAAGTTTAGTTCTGAGGAGAAGATTAGAATTGTTATCTCAGGATTACGAGGTGACGAATCC
>JABMNC010000084.1 GCA_013205365.1 Cryomorphaceae bacterium
CGGCTGTGTCCGCCGCCGCCAAAGGTGGCGTCGATGTAGGTCCCGTCAGGGCGAAGGTTTAAAAAGTTAAGGCATTCGGCGAGAAGAACGGGCTTATGGTAGCTCATGGTCTCTATTTTGGTCGCCCATTACCTCTTCGGCCAACTGAGCAAAGTCAAGGTCGGTTGGATTTACCGCCGCCTCATAGGCCGTACGACTCCAAATTTCTAAACCAAAAGTGGTACCCGAGAACACTAGATCCTTCCCGAGGCCTGCATAAACGGCCAGGTCCTTGGCAATAAGAATCCGCCCCGAACCGTCGAGCTCCACCATCTTGACGCCGGCATGAAAGAGCCGTACAAAATCCGCGTTCTTTTTAACAAAACGGTTGAGTCCGCCGATTTTATCAGAAATACTCTTCCACTGGGCCATGCTGTGCAACTCCAAGCAGGGACTAAAAACGCTTCGCTTGAGCACAAACCCCTCACGAGCAGCTGCATCCAGTTGGCGCTTGAGGCCAGCGGGGAGCAAGACGCGGCCTTTGGCGTCCATACTGCATTCGTATACTCCGAGTACGGAATTCATTGGTTTAGGTTGATTAGTTGCATCAAAAGTAGTAGTTTCTCCCACAAAAACCCACTTTCTCCCACTATTGTGCATAACTTTTGTCTTTTGTCCCTATTCTATTTATTTTAAATGCTTTATGAATCTAATCTGCCTAAAATTTTACGGGCCCTGAGGCTGTCTTATGCTGCTTGTTGCAGGCCGCCGTCGGCGGCTGTCTAGGTCGTACTCTCGCCCCATGCCGCGCATCCCTGCCCTATCTTTGCCAAAGACTTAGTACTTAAAATAAATGATTGTTAGCGAAGGCAAATTCGAATACCTAACCGAGGGTAGCGGAACTCCCCTGATTTTCCTCCACGGTCTCATGGGGAACTTGACCAACTTTCAGCATCAGGTGAATTACTTCAGCGTTCGCGGCTACGAGGTGGTGATACCCCTGCTCCCTCTCTACACCATGCCTTTGGCGACCACTTCGGTAACTAGCTTAACCAAGTTTGTCAAGAAGTTCATCGACCATAAGGGCTATACCAAGGTAATTCTGGTGGGCAACAGCCTTGGTGGTCACATCGCCCTTCTTTTTCAAAAACTCTTCCCTGACTACCTTTTGAGCATTGTGCTTTCGGGCTCGAGCGGACTTTATGAGGCGGCAATGGGTAACAGCTACCCCCGTCGTGGCGACCGAGCCTACATTGCCGAGCGCGTCCGCGACGTCTTCGCCGTTAAGGAGGTTGCTACCGAAGAACTCATAGATCAAGTCTTCAGCACCGTCAACGACCGCATGAAGGCCATCAAGACCCTGGCCATTTCCAAGTCGGCGATACGCCACAATATGGCAGAAGACATTACGTCCTTCCATTTGCCAGTTTGCTTGATTTGGGGCAGGCAAGATGCCGTCACGCCTCCCGAGGTGGCCGATAAGTTTCACGAACTTTTGCCCAACTCAGACCTTTTTTGGATTGACAACTGCGGCCACGCCGCAATGATGGAGCATCCTCAAGAGTTTAACATCATTGTGGACGAGTGGCTCAAGAAGATCGAGGTCGCTTAAATCTTCACGCGGAATTTGTTCTCTCCTCCCCGAGGGTTGACGAGTGCCCGGAATGGGATATTCCGGAGTACGCCTTTATTGGCCGGTCTAACGTAGGCAAGTCTTCGCTGATCAATAAGCTAGTGGGCCGCAAGGGTTTGGCAAAAACTTCGGGTAGTCCGGGCAAAACGCAGCTGATTAATTTGTTTAAAATTGACCGAGGAACCTGGGTTCTTGCCGACTTGCCGGGCTACGGCTACGCCAAAGTTAGCAAGGTCCTTAGGGGCTCATTCAGTACCATGATTGGTCGCTACGTGCGGGAGCGCAAGAATCTTGCACTGGTATTTGTTCTTATTGATGGCCGCCTGGATCCCCAGAAGGCCGACTTGGATTTTCTCAAGCAGTTGGGCCTCTGGGAGGTTCCCTTTGCCCTGGTATTCACCAAGGCCGACAAGGTCTCGGGTTCTGTTTTGATGAAGAATCGCGCCGCTTTTGAGAAGGCCTTTATGGAGGACTGGGATGAGCTTCCTCCCTGGTTTCAGACCAGTGCCCAGACGGGCTACGGACGAGACAAGCTTCTCGCCTACATTGAGTCGGTTAACCTCCAGCTCCGCGAATCGGGTCCATTAACTTAAGGCGTTCGCCAAATTGGCGCGCAAATCCGCGAAGATCCGAGGCAGCTTCGGATTCATTGGTCGCTCGCTCCAATCCGTCGGCAAGGGCAAGCAGGGTTTGGTGGTACATTTTTTTCATGTGGTCCACGCTCATTTCTTTGGTCCACAAATCAATGCGCAGCAGCTCTTCGGCTCGGTCGTCCCAGACTGACAGCATAATTGCTTGGGTGTCTGACTGTTCTACGCCGCCGTCGGGCGCCGACCATTGAATGCGTTCGGGGACTCGGTTGGCGTCCAGGTCGATTTCGAGGTTAATGCTGGATTTCATGGTCGGTAGTTGGATTGCTTGAGAATTTCAGCGCTCTTGGGGCTGGCTTCGAGTACTTCCCAAAGGCTTAGTTGCGGATTGCTTCGCCAGTAGGCCTGCATAATGCGCCAGCCGAACCAGACGCCAATTTGTCCGGGGATTTCTTGGTCGCGCTCGCTCCCAATTTTACTGAATGGCGCGACTTCAACCAGTTTGCGCTTAAGGTCTGCACGGTTGTCAAACAGCCAGCGTTCGCGCGCCAGGGACTTCCAAAGGGCCGCTTCATTCTCGGCCACAAAGGCCTGCTGGTCGGCAGAATAGGTGAGGTAGAGGTAGGCATCTTCTTCGCCCAAGACCGTTTGAATAAAAAGGAGTTGTTTGCCGCGGCGGAGCATTTCGTCAAGCAGCTGTCCGCCACCCGAAGGAGTCGCTTCGTAGAGGGCTGCGGCCATGGCACTATAGATCCGCTTTGGGTCGTGGCTTTTGCGCAGGTAGGCGGATTCGTTGGCGTAGAGCGGGTGCTCCGAGCCCAAAAATCGATCCCAGGCGACAAAAAGCGCTCCCTCTGTTTTAAGTACGTCAAACTCTTCGGCTCGAGAAATGTAGGTGTAGACGCGAAGTCCGCTTGGCCCACCCTGCAGCCCGTCGATGCGGTCGAGCATTTGCATGGTTCGCCGGTCAAAATCAGCCAAGGGCTTGCGAACTTTTTTAGCGTCGGCCCAGAGTTGTCGAAGCCCCTTATCGAGCAAATAGGGCGGGAGGTTTTCGCGCCAGTTTTTTTCAAAAATAAGCGGGTGCCGCGGAGCCATAGCCTCGAGCTTCACCAGCATGGCAGCGGAATCAAGATCGAGCAGGGAGTCTGCAAAATGCACGATGCGCAAGGGGTCTTGGTCGGCAAGAATGGCGGATTGCGCCTGGGCTTGGGCCTCTTCTCCCGCGTCGGTCCATGGGTCGTTGCGGCAGGCAGATAGCCATAGGGCTGCGCTTGCAGCGAACAAAACACCTAATTTTGGCGTCCTTAGTTGCATAACCCAAAGGTAGTCTGATGAACGTCCCCTCCCTAACCCAACACATTGTTCAATGGCTTAGTGCCTACGCCGACCAGGCAGGGGCAAAGGGATTTGTTGTGGGAGTGAGCGGTGGAATTGATTCTGCCGTCACAGCCGGACTCTGTGCGGCCACGGGTCTCCGCGTTAGGCTTCTTGAAATGCCCATTCACCAGGATGCCGACCAGCTAGGCCGCTCGCAGGATTGGATCAATCACCTAGCGCAGCAGCACCCTACGGTAACTGCCCACCGCATTGACTTGAGCGGAGTTTTTGACGCGCATTGCGAGGCCATGGGTCTTGATGCATCGCCTACGCGGGATCTCGCCCTGGCCAACACCCGCGCGAGGATTCGCATGGCGACCCTCTATGCGGAGGCCCAGTGCTACGGCTTGCTCGTCGCAGGGACCGGCAACAAGGTCGAGGATTTTGGCGTCGGATTTTTCACCAAATACGGCGATGGGGGTGTGGACCTTAGCCCCATTGCGGGCCTCTACAAATCGCAGGTTTATCGGGTAGGCGAGCATCTGGGGGTGCCTAAAACCATCCTCGAGGCAGCGCCCACTGACGGGCTTTGGTCTGACGGACGCACCGACGAGGACCAGTTGGGTGCGACCTATGCCGAGCTCGAAGTAGCCATGGAATTCAGCCATCTTCAGCAATGGAATCCTTCGGTGGTGCGCAACGACCTGGAGTGGGCTCGTGCTCTCGGCCTAGAGGGTCGCTCTTTGGAGGTTTTTGCGCTGTACTGCCGGTTCCACCGGGCCAACCTTCACAAAATGAGGCCCATTCCGGTTTGCGAAATCCCCAAAGACCTGCTGGTCTAGCGGCCCATTGTAAAGGGCAGGGGGTCGCCTGTGGTGCTCGAGGGCAGCGCTATACCTAAAATCATGCTCCAGGTGGGCGCCATGTCTCGTGGATGCACGCGCTCCCAACGGTCGGAATTTGCTGGAATGCCCGGACCCATGAAGACCATGGGCACGTGGCTGTCGTAGCTATGGCCCGACCCGTGGGTACAGCCTTCTTCGCCGTAGTCCATGTGGCCTGACTTCAATTCATAAAATACCTGACCGCTCCGTGCATCAAAGGCATTGCGACGCATGGCGACCTTGGGATCGCAGGAACTGCGAACCTCGTCGGCAGTCCAGGCCATCTGGACGGCGGGGTGCTGCATGATGGCGTCGCGCACGAGCTCCCAGTCGTCGTCGTCACGGCTCTTAAGGTGGATTTGGTCGTTGCCCATATGCACCACACCGGGCTCGTCCAGATCCAGTGCAGCGATAAGCTGGTTGAGCTGCTCCTCAAGCTCTCGGCCATTCCAATTCTGAACGGCAAAACCGTCCAAGGCGGCCTGGTTGGAGTTGTCGCAGGAACCGTGGTCCGCCGTGAGCGAAACGTAGTAGTTTCCGCGACCAAGCCTCCGGTCGAGTTCGTCAAAGAGCTGGCCCAACTGCAGGTCAAGGCGCAGGTACACGTCCATCAACTCTTGCGCGCGCGGACCCATGAGGTGTCCCAGGTGGTCGGGCGTCGAGAACGATAGGGCGAGCACGTCGGTATGGGTTCCGCGGCCGAGGTTTTCTGCGTCCAGGGCGGCCAGGGCCACGTCAATAAGGATTTGGTTGCCCTGCGGCGTGTAGCGAATCAATCCAGGGTTGCCCGCACCTAAGCCTGCAAGGTCATAGGGGAACTTGCCGGAGTTGGATCCGCGAAGTTTGCCTTCAAAGGGACGCTCGTCAGGCCCCGTGAAGGACTCGTAGACCGAGGGGTCCATTAGGCGCTCCCAGGTGCCCTTGAGGTAGCTGGCAGGGTTGTGGTCCCTATTGAACGATTCAATCCATGCAGGGAGCTGCGAGGCGTAGTGCGTAGAGGTCACAAAACCTACCATATCGTCCATCCAAAATGCTGCGTCGCCGTAGTGGCCGGCTGCAGTGATGGCGCCGCGGTCCTTGAGCGAGAAGGCAAAAACTTTAGAAGCGCCGACACTTGCCCATTCCAGCTCGTCGGTCCATGTGGTCGACCTTATGTTTTTGGGACTTCTCTTGTCGGATTCTCGCGTGCTCCCCACGGGCTGCACATCGAGGTCTTCGACGCAGTAGACCGAGCGACCTAGTGCAGGATCATACCAATCGTTCGCTATGATTCCGTTGCCCGAGGGGTCGGTGCCGGTATAAATAACCGCATGACCAGGCCCTGTGTAGGTAGGCGAGTGGGTGTAGTGGCCGTTGCGGAACACCTGCCCCTCGCTAATTAAACGCTTAAAACCGCCGATATAGAGCGAAGCGAAGCGGCTTAAATAGTCCGCACGCATTTGGTCCACCACAATAGAAACTGCCAGCTTTGGCTGGGCCTCTCGACCCGGTGAAGTTGGTTTTTTTTGAGCATGAGCCGGAGCGGCAAGCGCCAAGGCAGTCAGAATGGTCCAGTAAATTCGCATGAGTCAAATATAGATCAGGCTTCTTGAGCGGCTGTTTTGGCAGTATTAAATCGCTCTTGAGCCTCTGCCCAAACTTCAAAGTTGGCATGAACGCGGTGCTGCAGCTCCTCGTAGCCCTTAAAAAATTCAGGATCCATGCTGCGTTCCTTAAACCGTTCTGGGCTAGCTACTTCTGCATCGAGGGCGTCCAGCTCGGCCTGAACCTGTTCGTAGGCGCGCTCGGAGGCTTCCATGGCCTTTTCTGCGGTTCGCAGCTCGGCGTCCAGGCGTTTTTGCTCCTCTCGGTTGTGTGATACGCCTGATTTTGCCGTTGCGTTAGCTGCAGCCGAAGCAGCGGCAGCTGAGGCCGCCGCCTTGCGCGCACCCGCAACTTCCATGGCCCGAAGGGATTCGAGTTTGCGCTGTTCCAAGAAGTACTCGATTCCGCCCAAATAGGGCTTAACCTTGCCGTCGCGAAACTCAAAGGTCAGGGTGCAGAGTCCTTCCATGAATTCCCGGTCGTGCGACACGACGATCAGGGTGCCGTCGAACTGCAGCAACGCCTGCTTGAGTACGTCTTTTGCGGCCATGTCCAGGTGGTTGGTGGGCTCGTCAAGAACCAAGAGGTTGATGGGATTCAGCATCAGCTGGCAGAGGGCAAGTCGGCCGCGTTCGCCACCCGACAGCACCCGCACCTTCTTCTCCACGTCGTCTCCGCCAAACATAAAGTTCCCGAGTAGGTTGCGTGCGTTTCGGCGTATCTCGTCCGGAGCCGCGTCTTCAATGGTCTGCAGCACCGTTTTGGTTCCGTCCAGTACCTCAGCCTGATTTTGAGCGTAGTATCCCATTTTAACCTGGTATCCCCACTCGATGCTGCCCTCGCATTCCAGGCCTTCAGCCAGAATTTTGACCAAGGTGGACTTTCCCTGCCCGTTTTGGCCCACAAAGGCAATTTTTTGACCCCGCACAAACTCCAAATCAAGTCCTTTCAGGACGTGCTTGGTGCCGTAGTGCTTGTGAATTCCCTGCAGTTTGGCGTTGATTTTGCCCGAATGCGGTGCAGGCGGAAACTTAAACCGCATCTGCCTATTGTCTTCGTCGTCAACCTCAATAACCTCGATGCGGTCCAGTTTTTTAATCAAAGACTGGGCAAAGGCGGCCTTGCTGGCTTTGGCGCGAAAGCGGTCTACCAAATCTTGGGTATTCTTAATTTCTTTGTCTTGATTCACCTTGGCCTGGCGCTGCTTTTCGCGAATTTCGTCGCGGAGCGTCAGGTACTTGAAGTAGGGAACATTGTAGTCATAGCTCTTGCCCAGTACCAGCTCGAGGGTGCGGTTGGTCGCGTTGTTCAAGAAGGTTCGGTCGTGCGAAACCAGTATGATGGCCTGGTTGCTTTGGGCCAAGAATTCCTCAAGCCAGAGGATGGATTCAATGTCTAGGTGGTTTGTGGGCTCGTCCAAAAGGAGGACGTCGTGCTGCTGAAGCAGGATTTTAGCCAGCTCCACCCTCATCTGCCATCCGCCCGAGAAGGAATTGAGCGGCTGGTAGAAGTCGCTGGGTTTAAATCCGAGTCCGATTAAAACGCGTTCGAGGTCGGCCTGGTAGGTGTACCCGCCAATGTGCTGAAAGCGCTCTTGCGAAAGGTGAAAGCGCTCGAGAAGGTCCATGTAGGCGTCGCTTTCGTAGTCCGTGCGGGTCCCCATTTCGAGGGTCATGGATTCAATGTCCGCTTCTAAACGCTTAATTTCCACAAAGCTTGATGCAGCCTCGTCCCAGACGCTCGACAGGGGAGCCGGGGGCATATCCTGGGTCAGGAAGCCAATGCTGAAGTCGCTTGGGCAGTTGATGCTCCCTGAGTCGGGGCGAAGCCGGCCGGCAATTAGCTTGAGGAGGGTGGATTTTCCGGCGCCGTTGCGGCCCACTAGACCGATGCGGTCGTTGGCATTTACCTGGAATGAAACTCCTTTAAAAAGGTCTGAACCGCCGAAGCTTAGGCTAACTTGAAATATACTCAGCATGAGGGTCACAAAAGTAGTACGTTA
>JABMNC010000085.1 GCA_013205365.1 Cryomorphaceae bacterium
ACCGACAGAGCCGGACTGCGCCCAGCCGGCATGGACTCCAAGGAGTTGTTGAGCAGGTTATTGAATACGCGAAGCATCGAGGCCTCGGCGCCGCGGACCATCCATGCTCCGGCGGGTACGGCCAAATCCAAGCCGGGGTAGGCCAATTGAATGTGCCCCAAAACCTTAGATAAATCGACCGTACTCAAAGTAACTGAAGAAATTTTAGCGAGGTCGTTGAAGTCGCCTGCAACCGCAGACATTGCATCAATTTGAGCCAGCATGGCCTCGGCGTATTCCTTGACCTCGGCCACCGAGAGCTGGCTTGCCCGGCTCGCGTGCAGCTGGGTCATCAGGCGCATCGGCGTGAGCGGGTTTTTGATTTCGTGCGCTACCTGCTGGGCCATCTCGCGCCAAGCGTTCTCTTTCTCAACGTGTGCGAGGGCTCTGGCGTTTTCTTCGTTTTGGTGCACCATGCGGTTGTAGGAGTCTACAAGCTGCCCAATCTCGTCTTTGGAGCGCCATTCCACCGGCCGCGGACTCCTCGAGCCGTCTTCAAAATTCCCCTTCATGGCATTGCCCACCACCTCTAGCCCGCGCGTGATGCTGCGCGACAGCATGTAGGCAAAGTAGGTAGCTGCAATAAAGAGAACCAGGTGGAGCCAAGCAAGGGCCTTAAAAAAGTCCATGTCCTCTATCGGGCGCCCTAAGCCCTCGCCGTAGGGCACGACCATAATGGCGACCGGAACCCCCATCTCGTCGTTGAGCTCAGCCGTGTACAGCAGTACTTCGCCCTCGGGCTTGGTGGCATCGGGAATGCTCAAAATTTGTCCTCTTCGGCTTAGAACTCCGTCTGGCAGTTGGGGCGGCAAAATTCCGAGGTCGACCAGATCAAGGCTGGACGACAGCAGCAGGCCTCCTGTCATGGTGTAGAGCGCCACATCGATTCGATGAATTCTGCTTATGGCACAAAGCTCCTCGTGCAGCACCCTGAGTAAATCACCTTGGTCGATATCAGACCCCAGGGCTCGCTTTAACTCATAGGCCACGTGCGCTTCAACCGCTTCTTCTTTGCGCTTGAGTCGGTCGCGTCGGTACTCCGACTCTTCTGCCTTAAAGTGCAGCAGGCTAATTACCCCTGTGGCGCCAAAACCCAAAACCACCACCATAAACATGGCGATGAAAATTCGGGCACGAAGGGTGATACGCATAAAAGGATGGCCTTTAGTCCAGAGCCTTAGTCAATTTTAGGGCCAAATGCGCGCGGTGGGCTTTGGTTTCTGCATCCGTTCCAGGGTTGCTGCGAATTAACTGCGCAATGCGTTGAATCTGAGCCAAGGCCGCAGACTGCGAAGGGCGATCATATCCTGCCTCGGGCTTTTCTCCAAGACCGGCAATTTCAATTAATCGGCCCAGGTAGTCCAACTGCAAATTTTGGCGGAAGGCGTTCACCGAAGTCGTCCAGTCTGCCGCAAAAACCGCGTCGGTCAGCTCTGCCGTCATGGTGGTAGCGCTGTACTGGTTGCCATAAAGACGGCTGTCGGTCAGGCGCTTCATCGTCGCGGGGTGCAGAAGGTGTGCCATCACGTTGCGCTGGATCGCGAGGCTGCGGTCATGGATTTTGGGGTCTTCGCTTTGGCTGAAGAATCCGAATCCGCGACGCTGCTGCTGCAGGTACTTCCAAACCGGGGCAGCCGCATCAAAGGCATTGGGTGCAAAAACATACTGGCGCAAAGCGCTCATAGCGCGTTTTTGGTCTGCTAGGGAGACCGGCGTGAACGGGTCCTTAGCCCCCGGCTGGCCCGGGAATCCGCGCTCGACATAAACCCCACCCACGTAGCGACTAATCGACGCAGCGGCGTTGTTGACCTCGCCCCCTAAGATGGCATAGGCCTGCACCAGCTCCTGGTAGCTCTGGCCCTCCTTGCGGTAGTTGGTAAGCAGGGTTCCGTACAATTTATTGACGAGCTGAAAGCGCTCGACGCTGTAGGCAATGGCGTCGCCCGACATGTCGTTGACGTTCACGCGCGGATCAATTGCCTTGCCGGGAGAACGCATGTCGTCGGCATCGTTGCCAAAGGTGAGCTCGGGCTCGGTGCTGCGCTGCAGAATCTCCTGCAGGCGTGCCTCTTCGGCGTCCGCATCGGGAAAGGAAGCGCTGTATCCATATTGAATGGCCCACATATCATAGGGACCAGGCTTGGTAGTGAAGTACTGGCCCTGCTTGGCGGGGTCTAGACTGATGTTGACGGCCGGATAATCCATTACCGAACCCACCAGTCCCACGCGCTCGGTCAGCTCCCGATTGTGAATATCCTTGGGCATGTGCAGCTGCGAAGCCTTCATGTTGTGGTTTAGGCCAAAGGTGTGGCCCATCTCATGCATAATTAGGTAGTAGAGCGACTCCTCGATGTAACGCTGCTTCTGCTCCACTGACGCGTCGTCTGCGGCAAGGGCCTGAAGCCCAAACAGCGTCGACTGCTGCAAGTACAGCGAAGCCATGCAGGATGCGTGGTCGCCGCCCTCAGCCAGGTGCTCGTCGGTCGCCATTGCGTCCACCAAGCCCACATTGTTATAAAGCGCGGCTTGCTTGAGGCGGTTGGCCAAAAACACATACTCGAGCATAATGTCTGCACCCAAAATTTGACCGCTTCGGGGGTTGGTAAAGCTTGGTCCGTAGCCGCCAAAGGGTGGGAAGGGGCTCGACGTCCAACGCAGCACGTTGTAGCGAATGTCGCCCGCGTCCCAGGCCGCGTCGTCGGGCTGCACCTTCATCACGACGGCATTCCGGAATCCAGCCTTCTCAAAGGCCTCGTTCCATGCCTCTCCGGCGCGCTGAATAACGCCTCTAAACTCCAGCGGGGTCGTGTTTTCAATCCACCAGGTGATGGGCTCTACGACGTCGCTGACCTCTTCGTCAGGATTCACTTTTACCAGCTTCCAACGGTTAATCATGTCGCGGTAGTTCGCGGCCTTGGGGCTCGTCATGTCGTTGACCTCCTGGCCAAAGTAGCCTACGCGCGGGTCGTCTCGGCGCGGACTAAAATCCGCGGCTGGCATTGCCAAAATACTGTGCTGCAAGCGCACGGTGACGTACCGCGAATCCGTCACGTCGGGGCCTCCCCCGGCTGCACTGGGGTTGTCGTAGACTAGGTCAACAACCACGTCAGTATTCTCTGGATAGGAACGGACTTTGGCCACTCTGGACTTGCTTTTGCTCAGCGTGCCCAGAGAAAACTCCCGGCTCCCGGGCTGTGAAGGCGGCTTAATGCGGTCTAGGGCCTCGCCCAAAAAGAGGCCGGTCGCGTCGATCAGGATTTCGCCAGTAGTGCGG
>JABMNC010000086.1 GCA_013205365.1 Cryomorphaceae bacterium
AAAAATAACCCGACCTTTGGGCGGACTAAACTCTTTATTTGATTTATTGCCATGAAATTTTTCATCGACACTGCAAACCTAGCCGAAATCAGAGAAGCCCACGACATGGGAATCCTTGATGGCGTTACAACGAATCCATCCTTGATGGCCAAAGAAGGCATCTCAGGAACCGACAATATTCTTAAGCACTACAAAGCTATTTGCGGCATTGTTGACGGTGACGTGAGCGCGGAGGTAATTTCAACCGACTTCGCAGGAATGGTGCGCGAGGGGGAACTTTTGGCCGAGATCGACCCTAAAATTGTAGTTAAGGTTCCCATGATTAAAGACGGGATCAAGGCAATTCGCTACTTCAGCGACCGCGGAATCAAGACCAACTGCACCCTGGTGTTTAGCGCAGGTCAAGCCCTTCTAGCCGCTAAGGCCGGCGCGACCTATGTGTCGCCCTTCATCGGTCGCCTTGACGATATTTCTACCGACGGACTTGGTTTGATCGAAACGATTCGCACCATTTATGACAACTACGGTTTTGAAACCCAAATCCTAGCAGCCAGCGTGCGCCACTCCATGCACATTATTGAATGCGCTACCATCGGAGCCGACGTAATGACCGGTCCACTGAGCGTTATCACGGCCCTGCTGAAGCATCCGCTTACCGACAGCGGTCTTGAGAAGTTTTTAGAAGACTACCGCAAGGCCAACTCCTGAGCCGCCCATTGAGCCAGGGCCTGACGGTCGGGCTTGCCGCTTGAACCATACGGAATCACGCGCTCAAGCACGTGCTTGGGGCGCTGCCAACTGGGCAGCGCTTCCCATTTTAGGGCGATTTGGTTTCGGTCAAAGCCCGGAGCACCAACCCAAACCAGCATCTGTCCCCACTCCCGGCTGGGAATGCTCACCGCAACGCCTTCGCGACCGCTGGCGGCTTCAATAACTTCGGGAAAGATTTTTTTGCCCGCACTTACCACGACGCCATCGAGGCGTCCGAGCCATTCAAATTCGCTGTGCGAAAGAACTTTAGCAGCGTCGGTTGTAACTAATTTATGAACTCCGCGCGACGGATCGTCCACCACCAGCGCATCGCCATTTTGGGCAAAAAGCACGCCCGGCAAGCCTTGGTACGTACTACCCTGACCCAGCTGGCGCAGCGCGACGTGGCTAAGGGTTTCGGTCATTCCGTAGCCGTGGTACACGGGGCAGGGCCACTTTGAAAGGACATCCTCGAGTTCGGGACGCACATCTGCCCCACCCAAAAGCGTGCAGTTAAAGTCCGTGGGGTTGAACTTGGGGTCCGCCGCAAGCGCTGCCGCCTGCTCGGGGACCAGCGCCACAAAATCATAGCGCAGCCCAGGGCGCGTCGCCGGCCGCCTTTCGACCGACAGAATGTCGAGTTTAAGGCCCGCCATAAGGGCGCGAACGACCATCATGAATCCACCCACCGTCTTGGCCGACAGCAGCAAGGGGCTCCGCTGGCCCTCACTGAGGCCAAAAAAGGCAATGGTGGCGAGGGCACTGGCCTCAATGTGGGCGCGCTGCAGCATCAGTTCCTTGGGCGCGCCCGTGCTGCCGCTGGTGTGCAGGGTGTAGGTTGCGGAGCCGGAATTCCACCAAGCGACCACGTCCTCAACTTCTCGGCGGCGCGCGGTGCTGCAGGAGGCACTGAATTCGAGTTCAGCCTGAGGCGCGCGAGGTTTAGAGGGGCGTCCTAGGCTCACAGCATCCAAAGTTCACCGCGGCGCACCTCCGTGCGAGGCGGCAGGTTGTTGGTATAAAGCGAACCGGTTCCGAAGCCCTGGTAGCCCTCGAGGTCGGGCAAGGTCGACGCCCACTGCGCGATGGCGCTCAGGCCCACACTTCCCTCAAGGGCTGAAGTGATCCAGTACTTGATGCCGCGTTGGCGGGCTCGCTGAATCCAATCTTCACTTGAATCTATGCCACCCAAAAGACTCGGCTTCAGTACAATATACTGAGGTTGAATTTCGTCAAACAGGGCATCGCGGTCGGCCGCAGCATGCACCCCGATGAGGCTCTCGTCGAGGGCCACCGGCAGGGTTCCGCTCAAGGCAGCGGCCTTAAGACCCGCGCGATCTGAGGGAGGACAGGGCTGCTCGATGCTGTGCAGGTTGAATTCGCGAAGGACCTCCATGCGCTCAAGGGCGAGGTCACCGGACCAGGCTCCATTGGCGTCGACGCGCAGCTCGAGGCTTGGATCCAGGCTGCGGTTGTGGCGGAGTACGTCGCATTCGGTGTCGAAATCCAGGGCGCCCACCTTCATTTTGAGGCAGCGAAAGCCCTCGGTCAAGCGTGCTTCAGACTGGTCGTGCAGGTAGCAGCTTGAGCCCATCCAGAGGAGGCCGTTGATGGGGATTCCGGCTTCGCCGCGGGCAAAGGGCGTGTCGGCAAGGAGAATTCCGTTCCCACCCAGGGACTGGTCGGCCCACGTGAGGAGCGCTTGCTCGGCGGCGAACACCAGCGAAGGCCAGTCCACCCAGGCCGCAGCCCACTGAGGATCAAGCCGACGCTGACGGGCCCAATCGGCCCAGGTTGCGTCGCTGAGCTCACTGAGCGCGCGGCAGATTTGGTCAAGCTTTTGGGCGTAGTCGGGCCGGTCGTCGACCGAAAGTCCGGGCAGTAGCCCGCACTCGCCTTGGCCGCGAAGCCCGTCGCATTCCACATCGATAAAGTGAGCCGGCTTGGCCGTCATAAACCCGCGCGAGGTGCCCGCTGGCGTTTTAAACGTGTAGGAATAGGTCCAGTGGCTCGCCTTCACCGCTCAACGCCGTTAAAAGAGGGGTTTGCTGCATTCATTGGCATCAATGAGCAGGCCAATGCCCATGAGCAGCGCAAAAAGAACCGTTTGAAGGGCCAGAGGCTTCAGTAGCTTATCAAATTCTGCCGGAGAACGAGCCTTCCAACCCTTCCATGCGGTCTCGGCCATCAAAGGCAGGGTCGCAGCAAACAAAAAGCTCCGGCTGCATGTGATGGGAGCCTGCATAAAAACAAAAAGAGTCG